>JBPCTY010000194.1:0-3892 GCA_051011415.1 Acidimicrobiia bacterium | reverse complement strand
CCATCCGTCCGCCCCGACGAATACAAGGCGTGCGCCAGGGTGATCCTCACGCACGGGAACAGCCGCTTCGACCACATCGTGAGAGCCCTTGACCTCGGCTCGGCGACCGACGCAGAGGCGGTCAGTTCCGCCCGGCGACCATGCGACGGTTGGCGAGAGCGGCCGAACGGGTGGCGCCCCGACGGCGATGCGATCGGGATCCACGCCGTAGCGCTCTACGACCAGCTCGCCGATTCCAACGGTGGGCACAACGACTCCGTCTGCCATCAAGTAGGACTGTCGTTCCATGGCTGCGGCGGCCTCCAACACCCGATCCTTCACCCCCATCGCTTCGATCTGGAGATCGACTGGCCCGTGAAATCTCACAACGATTGGAACGTCACCGAAGCCCAGATCTCGGCGATGGGTCAGCAGCCAGAATGGCAGTCCATCGAAGTCTTGAACCTCGATCAGATCGAATGGCACGGTCTTGTGCTGGGAGGAAAGACCCTCAGCAACCGCCATAGACATGTCCATGAAGGCCATGCCCCATCCGGGTGCCGTGATTGGTTCGACAAATGTCACTGAGGGAAGATCATCTGCCGTGCGATGGTCGACGCCAACGACCGCGTGACTGTCGACGCCACGGTCGGCAAGCCGTTCACTCAGCTCCGCAGTGAGAATCCCAGCACCGCCGATCACGTGGGGCGCTAGCTCGGTCGTCCCAAAACCGACTCGCCTCACTTGGGCACCGTCCACGCGCCAAGCTGATCGAGACGATGCAACAGTGGCGTCAATCGCACATCCCAGTCAGCTTCTTGTGCGGCTCTGGTTCGCTCTGCAATGAGCTGTGGATCTGCGCTCTGTGCCAGGGCGCTGCGCACCTCGTCGGCAAACGCGGCCGGATCGCTCGCAGTAGCGACGAGGTCGTGTGACACGCACACGGGTAGCGGTGTGGCCACGACAGGTGTGCCACCGGCCAGGTACTCATACATCTTGAGAGGGCTCACGGCGCGTGTGAGGTCATCAACAACGAAAGGAACCAGTCCGACATCAAAACGTTGCACTACCCCAGGCATCTCCGTGCTCGGCAATTCACCTACGAACACCACATTGGGCAACTGGCGTAGGCGTGCCGCATCCGCCTCTGACCGCACGTCGACCGGTCCGATAAGTGCGAAGGTCACCTCCGGCATGAGGTCCGCCACTGCGGCGAGCAGTTCAAAGTCAAACCATCGTGCGATCATGCCGTGGTACCCGACTACCGGCGACACAAGACCGACCAAAGCATCCGGTTCGGGTGCCTCGTCAGAGAATCGACGTGTGTCAACTCCGTTTTCGACGTACACGATGTCATCTCGTTCTGATGAGTGCGCCTCCACCAGGGCGGGCGCCGATGCGATCACGACATCAGCGGACCGCATGATGTCCGGGTGGTGGAATCGAACCTTCCGGTTTTCCGGAAGACCCGCTTCGTCCTCATCAAAGATTGAGAGATCGTCGAGGATGTCGTACACGATGACGGGGTCCTCGAATCCATCAAGCATCGTCCGGACGGGTGCGAAGTGCGTGTATATCAGGGACCCCGCGGCTGGCACTTCGTTGAGTGTCGGCACGATGTGAACTCCGTCTGCAGTACGAGCGGTCGCTTCCGTCGGATCCACGAAGTAGACGGGATGACCGGCTCTGGCAAAGGACTCGAGGATGTACTGGGGTCGCTGCTTCATGACATCCCAGTGGACCCAGGTGGGTGGATATACAACAGCGCGCTTCTCACCCGGTGCCGGTCCCGGAATTCGCGGTCTGCCCGCAAACCGGTCCTTCGTCTGCGATGTCCCCGGAATCTTCTTGATCGTTCGCTTCACCGATGGCGGGAGCTTTTGACCGAGGGCGTAGAGGCGGCTTCGCATGCGGGAACGGTAGTTGTGTCGCCCTATTGGGCGTTCACAATCTCGCTGATTCCGGCCTCGAGCCCGATGGTGGGTCTCCACCCCATCGGATGCGGTCCATCGGGCGGCTCTGGTACACCGCTCGCTGGCACCACGTAGGGCTCTGGCGAGATTCTCGGTTCGATCCCGAGCACATCACCCACCATCGCGACGACATCTTGAGGGGTTGCAAGCGGCTCAACCCGTGCAAACACCGATCTTCCAACCGCCGCTCGATCGGACTCGAGCTCCTGGTACGCGGCCAGCAACGCGGACACAGCATCGTCTACATGGCAAAAGGACAGCAATGGGGGGTTGTCCGGCAAGTGGATCTCCGTCCCGTCCTTGACGGCTGCAATGGTGTTGGGGATCAGCTTGTCACGAGTATCACCCGGACCGTAGATGTCGTACAGGATGGTCTGAATCCATTCAAGGCCACCGTTCTCGGACATCGATGCGGCAATGCCCGCGAGTTCTTGTTTTGATGCTGCATATGCAGATGTTGGACCTCCATCTGCCGAGGCGACCTGATGCTGTGAGCCAGCGACAACAACTTTGCAACTGCGCAGCACGGATGCCGATTCGAGCACCTCAGCACCGAATTCCACGTTCGCAAGCCTCATCGGCCCGGGATCAACTGGATCGTGCCGCTCGTATCTCGTCGCGAGATGGAATATCGCCACAGGATCGACGGTCGAGATCACATGAGAGGCCTGCGCAACCGGATGGAGGTGTACCCGCTGTGGAGCAAACTGCGATGCGGCAGCCTGTTGATCTCGTACAAGAAGATGCACGTCTCTACCGCCGCCTGCGAGAGTCCGCGTCAGACGGGAACCAATGAATCCGGTTGCACCGGTGATCAGAACCGGAGTCTCGGGAGCCATCTCGCGCTCAATCAAAGACGATCGCATCCGAGAGCAGCGGCGCTGCGGAATCTCTGGCCGAGAGTATTGCAGGCGACGTGAGCTGCCAATCAATGCCGATTTCAGGGTCGTTCCAACGCACCGCGTGATAGGTGGCTGGGTTGTGGACTGCGGTTGATTTGTAGAGCACGTCAGCGCCGTTTGACAGCACCGCATAGCCATGGCCGAATCCGGGAGGAATCCACATCTGAAGTCCGTTATCGCGGCTCAGCACCTTTCCAACCCACTGGCCGAACGTCGGTGAAGACCGCCGAAGATCCACCGCAGCGTCGAAGATTCGCCCCTGGAGCACCGAAACGATCTTGCCCTGTGGCGGATCGGTTTGGTAGTGGATCCCGCGCACGACACCCTGCCGCGACCATGCGTGGTTGTCCTGCTCCCACGGATGGGATTCTCCGATCTCGGCCTCGACGCGGTCGCGACGAAAGGTCTCGCGGAATGTCCCTCGGTCGTCGTGGAACTCCTCTGGGTGGAACACCCGAACTGCCCTGATAGCTGCCGAACCCGAACCGGATAGGTGTTCCATGTCAGACAAGCAGTGACCGAAGGTATGCAGCGAGGTCCGGGTTCCCAGTCCGGTCAGCTGCGGCGGTAACGGCTTCGGCATCGATGAATCCTTGGCGAAACGCGACCTCCTCGAGACAGGCGATTCGGAACCCTTGCCGTTTTTCGATCGTCCGAACAAACGCCGAGGCTTCGTGGAGTGAGTCTGGTGTGCCAGCATCAAGCCACGCCGTCCCGCGTCCAAGCTGTTCGACGGTCAGAGTGCCATCGTCCAGATATGCCTTGATCACATCCGTGATCTCAAGCTCGCCCCGCTCCGACGGGACAACTGATCTTGCGAATTCCACGACACGTTCGTCAAAGAAGTACAACCCGATCACCGCGAGATTCGAAGATGGCCGCGATGGCTTCTCCTCGATGGACGTCGGTATGCCTTCGTCGTCGACCGCGACGACTCCGAACCGTTCCGGATCATGCACCGGATATCCGAAGACGGTTGCCCCGCCTCGCTGCGCCGCCGCCTGAAGGGCACCGGAGAGCCCGCCTCCGTACAGAATG
>JBPCTY010000193.1:0-15765 GCA_051011415.1 Acidimicrobiia bacterium | reverse complement strand
TTCAGGAAGGCAGAGCCACCTGCACCGCTGGATACACCAACTCGTACCGTGAACTCAAGGGACTGGAGCCGCTGACGATGGACCTCATCGCAGATGCTGCGCCTGATGGAACACCCATCAAGCATCGGCTTCGGTTCTCTGTCAACTCGCTCAGCTACTTCCAAGTTCGATGGGCAGACGACTGGGCGCCGTTCATCGAATGGGCCATCGCACAGGATCCGCAGCTCGCCGACGACCTCCTCACACTGAGTCTTCCGAACACCAGCGGGATCGACGCATGGGAAACGCTGTTCCCCGCATACATGGAGCAGGCCACGAGCTAAGACGCTGAATCGATCCAGACGCAACTGTGAGCCAATCCCACAGGAGGCTCACCACCGCAGACCCTCGGTGGTGAGCCTTGGCAGGTCAGCTCACTTGCGTGGGATCGGTGACCGAGAAGGTGCGCATGGTGGCATGTATGCGTGGTCAGTATCGAGAGGTCTGGCCGCTCAGTCCTTCGCCCCAAGCTCTTCGAAGATTGTGAGCTGCAGACCCGCTGGTGCTTCGAGTCTCGAGTTGAGCGAACGCCACGGGGTTTCTGTCGGCGGCGCAACGAGTTCTGCTCCCCCCGCTACGAGGCGCTCCGTTGCTGATTCGGCGTCGGCAACCTCGAAAGCAACACGGATAGACCGACTCACGTCGCGACCAACCTCGAGATCATCGATCAGCTTCCTCTGGGCGACATTCACGATCTCGACAGTTGCCCTGCCTGCCTGAAGGGCCATCACCCGCGCATCGCTGTCGCTTTCGACATAGAACTCCTCGCTCAGGCCGAGCACATCCCGATAGAATCTGACCGCACTATCGAAGTCATCCGCTTCTACCACGAGACGCAGCTGCGTTACAGCGATTGATGACACGGCACGCTCCATTCCATGATCCAAGATCCTGCCGTCGGACTGTACCGACATGCATGACGGCACGCATGGGTGGCTAGACAGCGGTGCATGAGCCGGATATCGGTAGTTTCAGCGGAGCATGTCCCTAAAGGCGTCGTCAACCGGGAGTGCGTACACGTCGTAGTTGTCGACGTCGTATTCGCCCTTGGTCAGCTGCAACCAGAGGGGCACGACCCAGGCACCTTTTTGTGCCTCGGCCGGGTCTTCTGGCAGGAAACCCTTGTCCTGAGTCGATGAAATCCAGTTGCGCATGGCCGTCTGCATTTCGCGCAGCGCATCCTGATGAGCCGGATCATCAGCGACGTTGTGCATCGTGTGCGGGTCAGCGTGCAGGTCGAATAGTTCCTCTTCTGGCCGATACTCGGCGACCACAGACTCCTGCTCGGGCGTGAGAGTCCCTTCTCCTCGCATCTGGATCATGGTGTCGAGAATCTTGTCGTACGCCAGCTGGAAGTCCGGATACAAGGCAGCAGGCCAGTATCCAGGCTGATTCGGCATGAAGTTGCGGACGTAGTGATACCTCTCGCTCACCACAGCACGGCTTCGATCGATATGGGAACCGACCCTGTCCCGATGCGCGAATGCATGGGTGCGCTCGCTGCGATCTGGTCCAAAAGCCGGGATGCCTGGCAGGTCGGCTGGAACATCCATCCCAAGTGTTGCGAGCAGGGTTGGAACGATGTCGACGCCGCTGAACAACACATCGGTGGCCTCGCCTGGGGTGTACCCCTCTGGCTGATACTTCTCGGGAATCCGCATGACCAAGGGAATGTGGATCCCATCGTCATAGAGCGCAAACTTGGCCCTCACCATGTCGCGGCCGTGATCAGCAACCAACACAATGATGGTGTCCTCGAGGAGCCCGTCCTCCTCGAGCATTTGGATAACCATTCCGACCTTCGCATCGAAGACCTGAACGTCGGATAGGTACCGCGCCCACTCCTCCCTGGTTTCGGGGGTATCCGGGTAGAAAGGTGGCAGCTCAACCTCAGCGGGATCGACCGCAAGACCAACCTCGGCGTACTTCTCAAGCGAGTGCCAAGGAAGATGTGGCTCGATCGTCTGAAACTCTGCATAGAACGGCTGGTTCGGTGCGAGATCGGCATAGTCGTCCGAGTCATAGAACTCGTCAGCCGTGTTGCGATCCCAGCAGTAGTCGAGCTTGCCCCAACCGATCTCAGGCAGCCCGGGCTTGTTCTTTGAGATGTTGGCTGGAAAGTAGCCAACATCTTTGAGCCGCTCGGCGAGATGCTTCACATGCGGTGGATACTCAGGAGTCGAGTGATGGTGCTGGCCGTTGACCGCGGTCATATAGTGCCCTGTGAGTTGGGCGGAGCGTGACGGCGCGCAGGTTGGGGCCGTCGAGTACGCACGATCGAAGCGCATTCCCTCTTGAGCCAGGCGGTCGATGTTTGGTGTGCTGACGCCAGGAGTGCGACCGTAGGTAGCCACGTCTCGACTCATGTCATCGCACTGGATCCAGACGATGTTGGGCTGCCTGCCGGCCATTGGTGCGTCCTTTGTTGGGGATGAATGACGTTACACACCGCACCGTTGGCCACGAACGGCGAAGAACGGGAGGTCAGTACTTTCACACGCTTCCGATTTCGCATCCCGATCCGACCTCTTGGGGGCTACGGTGGACTCCTACGGCTCGGATGCCGAGAAGGGACGTCGAATCTGTGATCGAACGACCAGACGATCTGGGCTGCCGTGTGAACGACCGTGGTTCTTCAGAATCGGTGCATGGGGTTCCAACCGATGTCTGACACCGGGTCGTCCCAAGCGCGGAAGAGCACAGTGTTGGCAATGGCCATCGGGTTTGTTGCGGGCCTGGGCGTCGCTGCGGTCTTCTGGCGTAAACAGGTACCGGCGCTTCTCGGCAGGCAGAACTCATATGACCGCCGGCCTTCGACGGCGAGAAATCCTGTTCTGATCATCAATCGGTGGAGTGGTGACGGCAAGGCAGAGAGCATCGGCCTTGAGAAGGCAGCCAAGGCTCGTGGCGTGAGGACGATCATGCTCGAGCAAGGCTTGGATCTCACGCAGCTCGCACACGATGCGATCAGCACTGGGGCAGATGCGATTGGTATGGCTGGAGGTGACGGGTCACTTGGACTTGTTGCAGGCGTAGCAATCGAACGCGGCGTCCCGTTCTTCTGTATTCCTGTTGGTACCCGGAACCATTTCGCGCTCGATCTTGGATTGGACAGGGATGATCCGTTGTCAGCACTTGAGGCGTTGCGGGATGGCGAGGAGATCCTGATCGACTACGGAGTGGCAGCGAACCGACCCTTCCTCAACAACGTGAGCTTCGGTGTGTACGCCCAGGCTGTGCATCGAGAGGGATACCGAGAGAACAAGGAAGAGACCATGGCTGCTGTGCTGGCCGAGGCGGCAGCCAACGAGGACAATCAAGCAGCAATTCGATATGCAACACCGAACGGGGCGAGCCACGAGCACGCACCGTTGCTTCTTGTGTCGAACAACCCGTATGAGATGTCCGGTCCGCCCGACTACGGCCGACGGCTCAGGCTGGACTCAGGGAATCTCGGAGTCGGAGCCGTGACGAACCTACCTCAGGACGGCGATCTGAATGCCGTCACTCTTGCCCAGCTGAGGACGCTCCAATCGTGGCAGACACGGTCGATTCGCCTTGAGTCCGATGAGACGATCCTCGCCGGCCTCGATGGGGAAGCTCTGGAGTTCGACTCTCCTTTGGACATCTCGGTGCGCCCAAAAGGCCTGCGAGTCCTGGTACCGCGCGGCACCGAGCCCGGCTATGTCCCGCTCGGTGAAGCCGTCGCCGCGAGACTGGTAGATATGGCGAGCGCCGGCGGCGTGTAGCGCCCAGGGGCGAGCCGAGTTATCGAGGTTGCCAAGACAGGGTCGCCTGCCGTACAAAGGCGCAAGCCTGCTCATCTGGCCTATTGCTCGATGTCGACCACCAATGGCCCTTGTCCGTCACCAAACCGCATGACCACAGCCTCTGCAGGCCCGTCGTCGGGAACGATCTCTCGGTGGATCGCACCGGCGGGAACCACCACGAAGTCCCCAGTCTCTGCCGTCTCAGCCTCGATGGGATCTTCGCCGTGTTCGACGGTCAGTGATCCGGACAGCATGTAGAAGACGGTTGTGTTGGTCCCGTGATGGTGCCACCCGGTTGCCGCGCCAGCTGGGATTGTTGAGATCCCTGACCAGAGGGTTGGTTCGTCTATGGCTGGGCGCCGGACGATTGAGCCGGATTCTCCGCCATGCTCTGCTGGTCGTTCAACACGAACTCTGTCCACGGTCGACTCCTGGATATGTGGCGATTAGGTGCTGCGTTCGATGAAGTTTCGAAGCTCGGGTCCGAGCTTGTCAATGCTCTCCTTGTGGACATACATCATGTGTCCTGCATCGAAGTACGACGTCTCGATGTTGTCGTACAACATGTCCTCGAGACCGAGATGGGCAAGCGTGTGCTCCGTAGCAAAGTACGGAGTAGCGAGGTCGTAATAGCCGGAGGCCACATACACCTTCATCCCGGGATTCTTGGTCATCGTGTCACGCAGAGTCTCGGACACATCGACGTAGGAGTTCTGGAACTTCTCGTAGTTCCAAGGCCACACCTTCGGGTTCAGGATCTCGTAGACGAGATCACTTTCATACCCCAGATCCCTTCGCACGTAGTCGTTGAACGTTGCGGTGTACGGAGCCATCCATACATCGAGGGAAGGGTCGTGCTCCAACATTGAGCCGACGTTGTAACGATCGACACCCTGATATCTGGAGTCGAGGCGACCAACCGTGGTCCCTCGGTCCCTCAGGAGTTCCTTCATGAAGTGGAACTTCTCGATACGCAGATTGCTCCGCCGAATGAACTCCTCGGAAAGCCCGGTGTAGTCGGCGAGCTTGGCTGCGACTGCATCCGCACTGTCCTGGTCGAGACGGGCTCCCTTCTGGAGTGCAAGGAGGTACTCGGTCTCGGCAAATGCCTCGACCTCTGCGAGCAGATCGGTCAACTCCCTTGCCTGTTTCTCCTTGCTGAGTGCCTTGTGGAACCAAGCAGTTGCCGTGTACGACGGCAAGTAGACGACATACGGCAAGTCATTGCCTCGGTGGAAGGTGTAGGTCGAGCTGTCGAGGGCGATTGTCTGGAAGCTCAACACAGACGAGATCAGAATCACACCGTTCAGGTAGATCCCGTATCGCGACATCAAGTGCCCTGCCAAGCCAGCTGTCCGGGTGGTGCCGTAGCTTTCGCCTCCAACGAACTTTGGGGATGCCCATCGGTCGTAACGAGTGAGATACATCCGAACGAACGCCCCCACAGACTCGATGTCCTTTTCAAAGTTGTGATACGAGCGCTCGTCGTCCTTCTCGATCGCCCTCGTGTAGCCGGTCGAAACTGGATCGATGAACACCAAGTCGGCGTGCGTCAGAAGGGTTTGGTCGTTGTCGATAAGGGTTCCAGGCAGCGCCTCGAGATTCCCCTTGTCATCGAGCTTCACACGTTTCGGGCCGAAGATCCCGAGGTGAAGCCACACCGAAGACGACCCGGGCCCGCCGTTGAAGGCGAAAACGATGGGCCGATCCGCTGGATCCGCCACGCCATCCTTCGTGTAGGCAGTGAAGAAGAAGGACGCCTTCTTGGTGTCGTCGTCCTCCTTGAGGACGATCCGTCCCGCGGTTGCCGTGTATGAGAGCTCTTCTCCGCCAACGAGCATCGAGTGCTGCGTCTCGGAAAACGACTCTTCGTGATGCGCAGGCGGCTCCTTGTCAGCTGCCTTTGCGTCCGTATCGTCTTTCTTGGCGTCCTCGGCCACGGGTGTCCTCTCAGCTGCTCAGCTTCTACTCGTCGTCCTGTTGTGCGTCTGCCTGATCAGCGATTGCTTGCACGATCTCCGCATTTGCGAGTGTGGTCACATCGCCGAGCGTGCGGTGGTCAGAGATGTCTCGAAGAAGCCGCCGCATGATCTTGCCAGAACGGGTCTTTGGTAGATCAGGAGTGAAGATGATTGTCTTCGGCTTTGCGATCGCACCGATCTTGGTTCCGACATGGTCCCGAATTTCATCGTTGAGGTCGTCGGTCTCGTCGAAGCCGCCTCGCAATGTGACGAATGCAGCGATCGCTTGACCGGTCAGATCGTCTGTCGCGCCAACCACTGCAGCCTCGGCTACAGCGTCATGCGAGACGAGGGCGGATTCGACCTCCATCGTCGAGATTCTGTGTCCGGAGATGTTCATGACGTCGTCGACCCGTCCAAGTACCCAGATGTAGCCGTCTTCATCAATCTTGGCGCCATCGCCGGGGAAGTAGCTACCGGGGTACCGTGACCAATAGGTGTTGATGTAGCGCTCGTCATCCCCGTAGATCGAGCGGAGCATCGATGGCCACGGCTTTGTGATTGTGAGGAAGCCGCCAGAGCCAAGTGGGACGGACACTCCGTCGGCATCGACAACATCGGCTGTGATACCTGGCATGGCCTTCGTCGCAGATCCTGGCTTCGTCGAGGTGATGCCCGGCAGCGGCGAAATCATGATCCCTCCCGTTTCCGTCTGCCACCACGTGTCGACAATCGGGCAGTTCTCGCCACCGATGACCCGGTGGTACCACATCCATGCCTCAGGGTTGATCGGTTCACCCACGGTGCCCAGCAGTCGGAGACTGGTGAGGTCGTGGCGGTCCGGGTACTCGGCACCCCACTTCATGAACGCCCGAATGGCTGTTGGTGCCGTGTAGAGGATGGTGACCCCGTACTCGGCGATGATCGACCACAGGCGGTCTTTGTCCGGGTAGTCGGGTGTTCCTTCGTACATGACCGATGTTGTGTGGTTCGCAAGCGGCCCGTACACGATGTAGGTGTGCCCGGTGACCCAGCCAATGTCGGCCGCACACCAGTAGACGTCGCTGTCAGGCTTGATATCGAACACCTGAGAGTGGGTCGTCGCGGCACCAGTGAGGTAGCCGCCGGTCGTATGCATGATCCCTTTTGGCTTGGCGGTGGTCCCCGATGTGTACAGGATGTACAGCAGGTCCTCAGCGTTCATGACCTCTGGTTCGCAGTCCGTCGACTGAGTGGCAACGAGATCGTGCCACCACACGTCGCGGCCGTCCGTCATCGAGATGTCCTGATTCGTTCGTTTGACCACGACGCAGTGCTCGATGCTCGGTGTCGACTCCATCGCAGCATCGCAATTGTCCTTCAGCGGAACGATCCCTCCGCGTCGCCACGCACCGTCGCAAGTGATGAGCATCTTCGCTTGGGCATCCTCGACTCGGTCAATGATGGAGTCTGCGCTGAATCCGCCGAAGATCACCGAGTGGGGTGCTCCGATGCGGGCACATGCGAGCATCGCCACGGCAAGCTCAGGAACCATTCCCATGTAGATGGCTACCCGATCGCCCTTTTCGACGCCGAGCGAACGCAGACCGTTTGCAAACCGGTTGACCTCGTCCGAAAGCTGCTGATAGGTGATTGTTCGCGTGTCGCCCGGCTCGCCCACCCAGTGGTAGGCAACCTTGTCGCCTCCGCTGGCGAGGTGCCGATCAAGGCAGTTGTGCGAGATGTTCAGTTCGCCATCACCAAACCACTTGAAGAATGGAGCGTTTGAGTCGTCCAGACCGACGGTCGGTTCGGTGTACCAGTCGATTCGCTCGAGTGCTTGGCGCATCCAGTACGCCTCGAAGTCGTCGTCGGCCTCTTCGAACAGCTCTGGCTGTGCGTTCGCTTGTGCGGAGAACGCTTCGGAGGGAGGAAAGGTGCGGTCCTCCTGGAGCAGGTTCTCAATACCCGAATCGGTCATGCGGTCCTTTCTCGTCGATTCGGATTCTCGCGGATTGCTGGATGCCATGCGACATGGACCCCCGATAGTCAATGCCCCTGCTCGACCCCCGGTCAACCCCTAGGGGATACGCCTGATGGTTGATGTGGGGGTTTCAGGGAACAACGGGGCGCATACCCGATAGGAAGGTGACCTCGATTCCCGCATCTTGTCGCTCAGAAGGAACGCCGTTTGGCGTCTGAGGGAGGAGAAACCCATGGAAGACACTCGAACATTCAGGGTGTACAGGTGGATCGGCGATCACGTGCGGTGGGTCGCCGCATTCGCATTGGTCCTTGCAGTTGGTCTTGGCGTCGCAGGACCGATGATTGCAAATCAAGACGAACCTACGTTTGATCCCGAAGGTGAGATCTACACCACCCTCGAGGAAGCAGACGCCACGCTCACCGGTGAATCAACCGTTGCAGGAGCCACATGGCTCGTAGAGGCAGGAGTTCGAGGGGAGAACGTTCTCACAAAGAGCGCGTTGACCGAGTGGGTCAAGCTCTCGGACGATGTACGTTCCAACGCGGTCCATGCCGAGCACCTTGTCGAGCGTTACGACCCCGACACAGGCGTTACGACGCCCGGCTTGATCTCGATCGCCGACGTGGTCGACCTGATGCTCCAGCCGGAAGGAATCGCCGCATCAACTGAACAGCAGGTCGCTGCAGCACTGCAGGTCGCCCTGGCTGAAGGCTCGCCGTTTTCAGAGTTTCGGTTCACGCTGTCGGAGGCCGCGGTCAACGGGCCTGGCGGTTGGACGTCACCCGCCTTCACTGCACAGGTCGTGTACGACTCAGCAGCGTTCGATGACGTTGGCGCAGAAGAGGGATGGCTACGAACCGTTCAGTCCGATCTGCAGCAGGACGCACAACACACGACATCGATGGGCGTAGCGATCGACGTCGACTCAACATTTGAAGAAGCATCGATGGCATCCGCTCCATTCATCTTTCTTGCGGTCGCTCTGATCATCATCCTGGTTGCGTTTGTGCACAGGTCCTATTGGTCAGCAGTTGTCGTGGGTGCTGGGCTCTCAGCGACTGCGCTCGCCTACTACGGGACGTCCGCCCTCCTTGGCCTCAAGATGGGCTCTCTGCTCCTTGCGTTCATTGTGCCGATCGCGATGATCAGCTTCGGGGTCGACTTCTACATCCATGGCGTCGGCCGGGTCCGTGAAGGCCAGGTCGAGCAAGACCTCAACGTGAAGAAGGCATACCCATTCGGGATGACGGCGGTCTTCACAGCAATGCTTCTCGCTGTGACGTCATCGGTTGCCGCATTCATGGCAAATGCCGCTTCCGGTACGGAGGCGATCATCCAGTTCGGAATCGGTGCAGCTGTGTCGCTCGTATGGGCGTATCTGCTGCTCGGGCAACTCGGGCCACGGATCACGGTCGGTCTGGAGCGGTTCGTCGGTGATGATCCGGTTAAGGGTCTCTCAAAGTACGGATATGCCTTTGGAACGCTGGCAATGGCAGTCGTCGGTGGTCTCGCCGTAGCGCTGAGTGCCGTTATGCCAACCGTTGGTGCAGCGTTGCTCGTGATCTTCGTCTTGTCGATGATCGCGGTCCCATCGCTCATCACCCGACGCAGAAACAAGCGGGCTGCCGAGCGTGGGCGCGAACTTGTGCACGGCCACGTCGGCGTCGCACACGGTCTCTCCGGTGCGGGGGTCGTGGTCGCGATGCTTGCGAAGTGGCGAGTCATCACCATCCCGGTTGTGATCGTTGTGGCAGTGCTTGGACTGGCGAAGGCTACGAGTGTTGAGTCCGGCTTCAAGATCGAGGACTTCCTATCCGGAGATACCGATTTTGCAGTCTCGATCGAGCGGGTTGGTGAGCACTTCCCGTCGAGCGGAGAAGGTTCGTCCTTCATCTACATCGAGGGTGATCTGACCGAGCCGTCCAATCTCGCAGCGATTGATCGTGCGGTTGTGGAAGTTGGTGCAAGTGACGCTGAGTTCGGACGTAACACCGAAGGTGACGTCCTGTTTGGTCTCCATGCTGCGGATCTGGTGCGAATGACGATGGCATCGCCGGCTGCAGCAGTCATCGAGGAGACAGGCCCGTCATTGACAGACACGGATGGAAACGGTCTTCCCGACACCAAAGCTGCAGTCTCAGCGATCTACCGACACATCGCAATCAACGGTGTCATGACCGAGACAGGCGAGATCGCCTTGAGCGCCGATGAGGTGCCCGAAGTGTTCGTCGATCGCGGCGACAGCCAGGTCACCGCAATCGTGATCCAGGTGGGAAGCTTCACCGATCGCACGGTGATCATTCCTGTGGAAGAGACGCTGACACAGGTGGCAACGGATCTCGAGGCACAGGCTCCAGGTCTCACTGCTTCGGTGTCTGGTGAGGTGATTGCTCAGTTCCACAGCATGGATTCGTTTACCCGGTCAATGCTCGTGTCGCTGCCGCTTGCTCTCGCACTTGCGCTCATCATTTCGGTGGCAATGCTGCGGTCGGTTCGGTTTGCCGTTGTTTCGGTTCTGCCGATCGGCTTGGTTGTTGTGGGTGTTTACGCCTTCATGGCAACGTTCGGCTACACAGTGAATGTTGTCACTGCAACCATCGCAGCCATCGCTGTGGGTGTTGGCATCGACTTTTCAACGCACTTCACAGCTCGATATCGAGAGGAGCTTGGAGAGGGCGGAAGTCGGCTCGATGCTGTTCGTCGCACCGGGACCGGCACCGGTGGTGCACTCGTGCTTTCGGCGCTGACGTCGGTACTCGGGTTTCTCGTGATGGCCATGGCGCCTGCACCGATCTTTGCCACCTTCGGCACGCTCACCGCGGTGATGATTGTGCTGTCGCTCGCAGTGGCACTTCTGGTGCTCCCAAGTCTGTTGGTTCTCGTGACACCGAAGTCGAGAGACAACGTTCAGTCAGATCCTGTATATGCCGAGGAGGTCCTCCCCGTCTGAGGCTCACAGGTTGCGAGACGCCGCACCTCCGGGTGCGGCGTCGGCGCGTCACGACTTGTTGAAGTGGCCTACGTTGAGTTCGTCGATCGTGCCCTGGTGACGTTCGATTGCCTGCTTTGGGATCGGGATTCCCGATGCCTCCGCCACACGATTCATCATCTCGAAGTTGCCGAAGACCGAGGCGGCATCGAGCAGCGAGGCTTCGTCCAAAGCGTCGACGACTGCCTCGCTTGCGTTGTCCGGATTGTCGTTTGATGTGCCTAGGACTGAATCGACCAATGCGATGAGCTCAAATCCACCTTGTACCCCGGTGTCGATGGTCGGGTCGGTGAGGCCCCTGACGTCCAAATCGTATTCGAATACGCTGGCGCTCGCACGGAGCATGCCGACATGGGACAGCGTTCAGTAGAAGCATTCGTTGATGATCGATGTGCGGGACGACACGATCTCGATCTGTGCACGGTTGAGGCCCGTGGGGAATCGCTTGAAGTCGTCCATCATCATCTCGTAGCCGGTCATGTACTGCGGGCCGAACAGCGATTGAAACGCTGCGCCCTCGTCAGGCAGCAGGTCGAGCACGAACGGAATCGGGCCGGGAGGCACCGGTATGTGGGTGCGGCGTCGCTTCAGCCCCTCGGCGATGCGCTTGGTTGGCAGCCCGTCTTGTGGATCCGGGAGGGGTTCGAGGGTTGCGCCAAGTGCGCGATGGGTGCCATCGATCGAAGAGAGCATCGAGATGACGCTGATGGTCTCGACCGTCATCGCATCGCCATCCACATCGGCCGCTGCTCGGACGACGGATTCGTCGACGGCGGCTGGGCGGTGGTAGAGCTCGTCTGCAAGTCTCCCCAGGTCCGGCGACAATCCGATCGACGATGATCGCTCGGCGGTTTGGTCGGCTCGACCGGCTGCGAGGACTTCTATCCGTTGCGCGCCTGTCAGTGTTGGGCCTGGTCTGGAGAAGTGAGACCAGACCGAGATGTATGCGTACCGAAGGTCCTCGCGGATCGGGACCGGTGCACCTGTGAAGTCGAACACGTTTGGCACGCTACTCCCTCAGTGAATGGCCCGCACGGCCATAAGGCCGAGGCCGAAGAGGCTGACGCCGATTACGAGAAGACGCCAGTCACGATGATGTCGGAGAAGTACCACTGCGACCGCAGTCAGCACCAGCCAGAGCACCAACTGAACGGCTACCCCGGCGTCGGTGCGAGGGAGCAGCAGTTCGATCACATTGCTGGATTTCGTTCTCCGGCCCTGATCGGTACGTCAAGCCAGTTTTCTGCGGGGGGTAGTGCGCACGAGTACATGTCGTTGTATGCGCAAAAGGGTGCGTAGGCGTAGTTGAAGTCGATCGTGACGGTGCCGTCAGAATTTGGTTCGAGATCGAGATATCTGCCCGCCCCGTAGGACTCCTTGCCGGAGGTGGCGTCTTTGAACGGCATGAAGTAGCCCGGATGCCCACTTGAGTACAAAGCAAGAATGGTGTCGACTCCATTGAGCTCTACGGTGGCGGTTGCTACCCGCTGATATGTGCGCTGATCGCCAGTCGTCGTTGCGATGGTGACTGGCTCCGGCGGTGTTTCGTCGACCGTCACAGTCCACCTGAGAGAGTCGTCCGGATCGAAATAGGCAAGGCCCGAAAAGGCTGCTCGATCCTCGTGGCGGATGGGGGACTGCTCGTGTTCGGCAAAGAAGCGGTCTTTGCGTGAGCGATGATCGTTGAGTGCGTCGTTCATGCTGTTCGAAACGCAGCACAGTGAGCGCTATTCCGCACGACATGGCATAGGAATGTGCGGTACATTCGGATGGGAGGGAGTTCTATGTGCTGTTTGTTCGCTTCGATGGTGTTGGTTGGGCCGAGATTCGCGGTTCTTGTGTGGTGGATCATCGACAACGCACGATGGCAGGCTGCATTCTCGAACTTCCTCGTCCCCCTTGTTGGCTTCATTTTCGTCCCCTGGACCACGCTCATGTACGTCGCAGTGTTCCCGGGCGGAGTCAGCTGGTTTGATTGGATCATTCTTGGACTCGGGATACTCGCTGACTTTGCATCTTGGACCAGTAGCGGGTGGGGCGGTCGTCGATATCAGGCGTCGACGACGGTGTAGACCGAAGGATGTGGGGCCCCGGACCGCACATACAATCCGCTGTAGCCGCATGACTCTTGGAGGAGTGAGCAATGAGTGACAAGGTCGAGAACTACGAGTTGATGTTTGCCGTATACGGCACCGAGGAAGGCGCCGGCGCCGCCGCCGACGCCCTGCGAGCGATGGACAAGTCGAACGTCGTCCACGTGATCGATGCTGCAACCCTCGTGAAGGATTCAGAAGGCAACACAACGGTCAAGCAGGAATCGCTGCCAACGGTAAAGAAGGGCCTTGGTGTTGGTGCCCTCATTGGTGGAGCTGTCGGACTTCTGTTTCCACCCTCGATCATCGCTGCCGCTGCCTTGGGAGCCGGTGTGGGAGCTGGGTCAGCAAAGCTTGCACAGATGGCGCTTGAGAACCCTGAGCTTCAGGAGGCTGCCAACAACCTCGAACCAGGGTCATCCGCTTTTATCGCGATCGTGGACAACACCTGGGTGAGCCAGATGGCCGAGGTCATCAAGGGCTACGACAACCTCGCTGAGGCAACCCTTGGCGCGGATGCAGCCGGGGTCATTGGCACGCTTGAGACCGAGGACGGAGCAGCTGTGTACGGATCTGCATCCACCGATGACGCCGCAATGGACTTTGTTGCGGCGACCGACGGAGATGTCGTTGCGGGCCGTGCCACGGCAACAGCCATCGGCGAAGACGGAACCGTTGTTGCAAGGGAGGTCGCTGGTGTAGCTGCAACCGATGAGGACGGCAACGTTGCTGCGATCACATCAGACACGATCGCTGCAGTAGACGCAGACGGCAACGCAGTTGTTGCCCAGGCTGTCGATGGCGGCGTGGTTCCAGCGGAAGCACTCGAAGCCGGCGACGATTCGGCAAACGACGGATCCTCGGACGGCACAGACGATTCGGACGCTTCGTAGTCGGATAGCACTTCAACAAGCGGCCCCCTCCAAGCCGGGCGGGGGCCGTTTGTCGCGTCTGCGATGGCTCTAGCGGCCAGGGTCGAGATACGCCGAAGGAGTCATGTATCTCACAGGGTTGCTCATCGCGGTGTCGTCGTGGTGAACCAGGGCGGCAGAGTCGATAATCCCGTGCTCGACTTGCAGCCGCTGGATTTGCTCGTACGGTCCTACGACTGCAATCGTGGTTCGGTCAGGGATCGATGTGCCAGGCCCTGGGTTGCGGGAGATGTTCTCGCCCATATCGGTGAAGCCGATTGTGTTGACGTCATATTTGCCCCAGAGGTCCCACACTGTCTGGCTACAGAGGGTCGAACCCTCGGGGACGAAGAACGACGAGTGCACATAGAGCATCTCGGCTACATAGAACGTGTCGCGTACGCTTGGGTCGACTGCTGCAGCAGCAAACGCCGGAGCGGCGAGAGCCGATGCACTAAAGGCGAGCTCGATGTCAAAGCTCGCGACGATCTTCCCGGCGAGCCGCTGATCGAACATCCGAAGGACGACCCGTATGTCTGGCCTGATCTCGCGTGCATCGATCGCAATCTCTACGTTCGTAAGGTCGTCGTCGGTGCACGCGACCACAGCGCGAGCGCGATCGAGGCCCGCCTTCACGAGAACGTCAGGGTTGCGTGCGTCGTCGAACAAGATCGGAATCCCCATATCAGTGGCAAGAGCGATGAAGGGTCCGTCAGATCGGGGCTCGACGACGGTGACCTCGGTGTCGAATCGTTGGAGCTCGAGTAGGACCCGATAGCCGACCTGCCCGAGGCCACATAGGATGACGTGGTTGTTCATTCGCTTGCTTCTCCTCGTGTAGAGCATGGGCAGTCGGTGTCGAAGGATGAAGTCCATGGTGGTTGCCATCACCACAGCGAGGATTACGAGCCTCGCATAGGACACTGCAGTAACCACGACCTGTGTTTCGGTGTGCCTGGTTCCGATATCGAGGAGGCTCATGCTGCCGCTCAGCATCAGCATGACGCTCATGAACGATACGGCCGGGTTGTCACCCTCCCGAAGCCACAGCATCACGGTGAGTGTGATGACGATGACAGCGACGGCAAGAATGGCCCGGAGAAGAGCACGTCGGAGAGGAATATTGCGTTCGGTAGCTGTCAAGAGACGCTCCCACTGTGCGTAGTTTCAAACATACACGCACAGACCGAACGATTGCTGAGTGACGGGTCGGTTCGTTGGCTCCTTCGGGTCTTTAGGTGTCCAACGGTGATTGGTCGTTGCCGAGCAGGCGGGCGAGCTCCTCAGTGCGCTCGGTCATCCCCAGATCCTTCGTGGATGGCCAGGCGTCGATCTCGCCGCGTGCGAAATCGATCCACCGTTCCATCGATTTGAAGGTTTCGATCTGGAAGGTCGCGAATAACACGGAGAGATGGGTTCGTTGTGGAAACGGGTGGCCACCCTCGAGGTATGAACCCATGAGCTCCACGATCGCTTGGTGGTGCTCGCCGATGTCGTGCTCAAACTGATCGAGCGCGGTGAGAAGCTCGGCTTTTGAACCGTGGTCTGCAAAGAGCAGCCTCAGGAGTGCCTCCACCTCGAGTCGGGGTGGTTGGGTTCGAGTTCCGGTCCAGTCGGACAGAGCTTCTCGACCTTCTTCGGTGATCGTGTAGACGTTTCGTGATCTGTTGCCGCGGTCCTCCTGGTGGACCGTTGCATACCCGCGCTCGACAAGCCTCTTGGGTTCTGAGTACAGCAACCGTTCGGATTTGGGCCAGGCGTACCGGAGGCTGCGCTGGGCCTGATTGGTCAATTCGTAACCGGTCCACGGCTTCAAGTCGAGAAGAGCGAGGACCGCATATGAGGAAGTCGTCATCTTCGGAGGCATCACTTGACTTTACTGCAATATTCAGTACATTGACTACTGCAAGTTGCAGTAATTGATTCGTCGAGCGTCGGGAGGCCCCAGTGGAAATCACAGAGCACATCGATGTGCTGGAGACCGAGGCGGCACTATTCGCCGAGGGTGCAAGAACCAGTGGCCTAGATGCCGATGT
>JBPCTY010000192.1:0-37745 GCA_051011415.1 Acidimicrobiia bacterium | reverse complement strand
TAGTGGGCCGCCGTGGGAGATGTCTGAGATGATGGAGACACCGCAACATGTTCCTAGGGGAGTACAGCCACTCGCTCGACGAGAAGGGTCGAGTTGTGATGCCGTCCAAGTTCCGCGTGGGCTTGGCGGGCGGCTGCGTGCTCACCAAAGGGCAGGAGCGGTGCTTGTACGTCTTCCCGACGGACCGGTGGGACGAGGAGGCAAGCCAGGTGCTCAAGCTTCCCCGCACAGATCGACGGGCTCGGAACTATTCACGCTCCTTCTTCGCCTCGGCCTCGGACCAGGCACTCGACCGGTCGGGTCGTTGTCAGGTACCCGAGCCGCTCCGCCAGTACGCGGGGCTCACCAAGGACGTCACGGTTGTCGGCGTAGCGGATCGCATCGAGATCTGGGATACCGAGACATGGCAGACGATCGCCACCGAAGCCGACGATTACTACGCAGATATCGAAGAGGTGCTGTCGGAGGACGGCATATGACGTGCAACGAAACAACCTGGGCTGGCCCGCGGTCAGTCCCCCGGATGCCAATTGCGAGGCCCCTTACTCCGCCCGCTTCCATCTTGGCGCCAGCGCTCCGGGGGACTGACCATGGATCAGCCCACTTCACACAACAGCTACCACCAGCCGGTGATGCTCGACGAGACCCTTGGTTGGCTCGAGCCCGCTTCGGAGGGCTGGATCGTCGATGGAACATTCGGCGGAGGCGGGCATAGCCATGCAATCCTTCGTCGTTTTCCACTCGCTCATGTTGTCGGTATCGACCGCGACCCGGATGCTCTCGCTCAAGCAGGGGCAGACGAAAGGCTCACGGTTGTCGAGGGCAATTACCGGCACCTTGACCGGATCCTTGACGGTGGACGCTTCCCAGCCCAAGTCCAGGGCGTCCTCCTTGACCTCGGCGTCTCGTCGCATCAACTCGACGAGGCCGGACGTGGGTTCTCATACCACTCCGCAGGACCCGTCGACATGCGAATGGGACGAGATGCTGATCGAACTGCCGCCGAACTCATCGCCGATAGTGACGTTGCCGAGCTCACACGCATCCTCTCCCGGTACGGCGACGAGCGATTCGCTCGACGTATCGCGACTGCGATCGTTGATGAGCAGCCATTCGCTTCAACCGCGGAGCTTGCGGACTGTGTGGCGAGAGCAGTTCCCGCCGCTGCGAGACGGGGCAAGCACCCTGCTCGCAAGACATTCCAAGCGCTTCGCATCGCAGTCAACGATGAGCTCGCCGGAGTCTCAGAAGCCGTCGAAATCGGTATCGAGCGACTCGCCCCAGGCGGACGTTTCATCGTGATCGCCTACCACTCACTCGAGGATCGCATCGTGAAGCAGGCCTTCAAGAAGCACGCCCGTGCGTGCGAATGCCCGCCCGATCTTCCGATATGCGCCTGCGGAGCTGATCCAGACGTGATCCCGCTTACCAGGAAGGCACAGAAGCCATCCGCCCAGGAGATCGAGACCAATCCTCGCGCCAGAAGTGCAGTGATGCGCGTCGTTGAGAAGAGGGCGTCATGACTTCACAGGCAATACCGAATTCCAGAACCAGGCTCCGCGCACGGTCTGGGCCCGTGCGTGGGCCGCGGGTCATCCCGCTCATCTTCTTTGCGATGCTTGCGGTTGCTCTGTTCTTCGCGATGATCTATCTGCGTATCGCCCTCGACCGCAACGCATTTGAGCTGGACAGGCTCGAGAGGGAGATCACCCTCGAAGAGAGCAAGCAACTCGATCTCAAACTCGAGATTGCCCAGCTTCAGGACCCGCTCCGCATCTCATCCGAGGCGCAACGAATCGGGTTGACGTATCCCGATGAACGGCTTGCGATCACGGTGACGGGAATCAAGCCAGCTGCAGACTCCCACGTGGAACAACCTTTGAACGCACTCCCTGGACAGCCATGACCGGGAACGACGACAGAATCTAGAACGGAGAACCGATGGAGAACTGGCCGAACGCTGGCGGCTGGATCTACTGCTCATCCGAACGAGGTGTTCGGGCATGAAGCCAAAGATCTGGAACCGTGGAGACCTACGACTACTCGTCGTAGGTCTTGCGTTCATTCTGGCCTGGGCCGGCATCGGCTATCGGCTGTTCGATCTCCAGGGGTCGAGAGCCGTCGCACTGGCGTCGGTCGGATTCGATCAGCGCATCAGAGAAGAGCCAATCGAAGCCAGACGTGGAACGATCTATGACCGCGACGGCGTTGAACTTGCGATGACGATCGATGGTTGGAACGTCGTGGTCGACCCAATGTTGCTTGACGATCCGGCCTCGACCGCAGCGGTGCTCGCAGCGTATGCCGACTCCTCGTGGGAGGAGCTTGAGGAGACCCTTGTGCAGGGGCAGGCGAACGGCCGGCGGTATGCCGAGATCGCGATGCGCGTGTCCACTGAACGCAAGGATGAAATCAAAGACGCCGTAGACGACAACGACATTGTCGGAGTGTTCTATCGGGAGCAGGCGTTGCGTGTGTACCCGTCAGGGCATGTCGCCGCACAGGTCATCGGTCTCACCACCTACGAAGACCACTCTGGGCTTGAGGGTCTCGAACGGACCTATGACTCGGAACTTCAAGGTGATCCTGGCCGGCTGATTGTCGAGCGGGACCCAAATGGAAGGGTCATCCCACAAGGCGAGGTCCTCCTCGAGCCGGCCGTGGCAGGTGCCGACATCGTCACAACCATCGACCGAGAAGTGCAGTTTGCCGCTGAACAGGGTCTCCGAAGGGCCATTCAGACGACCGGAGCGATCGGCGGGTCGATCGTGGCGATGGATCCAGAGACAGGCGCCATCCTTGCAATGGCGAGCTGGCCAGGACTCGATCTCAACGCGCGGGCAGAGATCACGCCTGAGGTGCTGAGGAATCGAGCTGTCGCCGACATCTACGAGCCCGGCTCGACTCTGAAGGCCGTGACTGTCGCGGCCGCGCTCGAGGAAGACATCGTCACTCCAGACACGAAGATCGACACTCCGCCATCGGTCGTTGTGCATGAGTTCGAGTACGAGGACATCGGGATCAATCCTTCTTGGATGTCTGTTGCAGACGTGGTCAAGCGCTCATCCAATGTTGGGTCGATTGAGATTCAACGCAGGCTTGGAAACGATCTTCACTACGAGTATCTCGGCCAGTTCGGACTCGGATCACCCTCGGGTCTCGACGTCGCTGGAGAGAGACACGGTGAGCTCAACCCGACCAACCGGTGGACTGCGACAAGTGGGTCCTCAATCGCGATCGGGTATGCGGTTGGGACAACTCCGCTCCAGATGGCTGCGGTCTATTCGACATTTGCGAACGATGGCGTGTGGACCGAGCCGCATCTCGTATCCGAAATCATCCAGTCTGATGGCACTCGCATCGTGACCAAGCCTCGGACACGCCAGGTGCTGTCGCCGGACACAGCGAACGCGATGCGCAACATGTTGGGACGGGTGGTCGAGAAGGAAGATGGCACCGGACATCGTGCCCAGATGACGGATTACACGGCCGGGGGAAAGACCGGATCAAGCTTCAAGTTCGACGTCGAGAAGCAGCGGTACACCGAGGACACCTTTGCATCTTTCATCGGCATGGCGCCGCTTGATGATCCAAAGATTGTCGTTGTTGTCGTTCTCGACACTCCCTACGGATTCCTCGAAGATGGCGCAGACCTGCGCAACGGAGGTGCGTCTGCAGCTCCCGTGTTCGCACAGGTCACGCAGAACGCACTCCATCAGCTGGGCGTTGCCCCGAACAAGGAGTAGGCGATGCCTGCGACACTTGCCGAGATCGTTGCGGCTGTTGACGGTGCTGCATTCGGCGGCGACGGTTCCGTTGTCGCCATCGATGCAACACACGACTCATCTGAGGTGTCCAACGGCGCGGTCTTCGTCGCCATCCGGGGATCCCGATTCGATGGGCACCGGTATCTGGCGGCAGCCGCGGCAGCGGGGGCGACTGCGGCGGTTGTCGAGGAGACACAGCTGTCCGACCTCCCGCAGATCGTCGTTGCGGATTCCAGAGCCGCCATGGCCCCGGTTGCAAGAGAGATTCATGGCCGACCCGATGAGGATCTCTCGATCCTCGGCGTGACCGGCACGAACGGCAAGACGACCGTTGCGCACCTGTGCGAGGCGGTCTGGCGCCATATTGGTCGCTCACACGGTGTGATCGGCACACTTGGGGCGCAGATCGACGGCGATGTGTATTCGCTCGCGCGGACGACCCCTGAATCCTCGGATCTTCAACGGCTGCTCGGGATCATGCGCGACAGGGGAGTGACGAGTGTTGCGATGGAGGTATCGAGCCATGCGCTGGAACTCCACCGTGCCGACGCTATTTCGTTCACTGCGGCGGGGTTCACGAACCTGACGCAGGATCATCTGGACTTCCACGGTGACATGGAGTCGTACTTCGCCTCGAAGACGGAGATGTTCTCGGAGAACCGAACGGGGCTTGCGGTGATCAACACCGACGATCCGTGGGGAGCGCGTCTGAAAGAAATGGTCTCTGTACAGGTCGTCACGGTCGGCTTGGACCCCTCTGCTGATATCTCGGCGTCACACGTCAGCCTCACCAACGCCGGAACCTCATTTCGCATGACAACTCTGGATGAGGAGGTCTCGGTCGTGTTGCCACTCGTCGGACGCTTCAACGTATCCAACGCACTGGTGGCCGCAGGCTTGCTGCTTGCCGATGGCATAGACCTCAACGACATTGCCGCAGGTCTGTCGACGATCGACGGTGTTCGAGGTCGCATGGAGATTGTGCCCCACAGCGGCGACTTCACCGTGATCGTGGACTACGCACACACACCTGATGCTGTGTCGGCCGCACTTGCAGCTGTACGCGACATTGCTCAGGGTTCAGTTGTCGCCTTGGTAGGTGCCGGCGGAGATAGAGATGCAGACAAGCGTGAACTGATGGGGGCATCAGCGTCTCGGCTCGCTGACTACACGATCGTCACAACCGACAATCCACGAAGCGAAGATCCTGACCGGATCGCGACCGATGTACGGGCTGGCGCCGATCTGAACCCCCGGGGCGAGGTAGCAACGATCCTTGACCGCAAGGCGGCAATCACGCATGCCATTGAGATGGCGCAGCCGGGAGACATCGTGATGGTGCTCGGCAAAGGGCACGAGCAGGGGCAGGAGATCGACGGAGTCGTGTTGCCGTTTGATGACGTCGATGTCGCCGGAGAAGCCCTTCGTCGGAGGCTCGCGTGACCCCACCAATCGATCTTGGCTGGACGCTGCAAGAGATCACAGATGCGGTCGGGGGCCGTCTTGTTGGCGATGGCTCGCTCAGCGTGTCGAGCGTGAACACGGACACCAGAGACGTGCTTGACGGTGCATTGTTCGTGGCATTGGTCGGAGAGACGTTCGACGGTCACAGCTTCACCTCGAACGCGATTGATGGCGGAGCCACTGCGGTCCTCGTCGAGGAAGTAGCTGGCTGCGATGCAGTTCCGAGAGTCGAGGTTGCATCAACGTTGGACGCTCTCTTGTCGCTCGCTGCGAAGCGTCGCTCCGAAATCAGCGCCCCCGTAGTCGCGATCACCGGATCAGCAGGCAAGACTTCGACGAAAGACCTCATTGCTGCCGGAATGCGTGACTCCTGGGCCTCCCCCCGATCGTTCAACAACGAGATCGGAGTGCCCCTGACGATTCTGGCGACACCGAACGATGCGACGGCCGTGGTTGTGGAGGTCGGGTCGAGAGGCAGAGGTCATATTGCTTCACTAGCGAAGGCTGTGCGCCCCGACGTTGCAGTGGTGACGAACCTCGGTGTCGTACATCTCGAGACGTTCGGTTCGACAGAAATTCTTGCAGATGCCAAGTACGAGCTCGTTGAGATGCTGCACAGCGAAGGAACAGCCGTGCTCCCAGACGACGAGAGTCGTCTCCACCGCACCCAGAATCCGGGCACGATCACTTTTGGTGCTGGACCGCACGCGCAGATTCGTATTGGAGCCGTGTCCATGAACGGTGAGGGATACCCATCGTTCGATCTGATGGCGGATGGACGGTCGTACCCGGTGTCGCTGTCAGTCGCCGGAAGTCACCAGGCATCGAATGCTGCCGCGGCAGTAGGTGCTGCCGTTTCCCTCGGTCTTGACATCGAGTCGTTCATTTCGGGAATGGAACATGCCACCGGTTCGGCGTGGCGGATGGACATCCATAGAGGGTCCTTCACCGTGGTCAACGACTCGTACAACGCCAATCCTCAGTCCGTCGCATCCGCTTTGGCGACGCTCGCCGACATGGATGGAGGGCGCAGGATCGCCGTTCTTGGACCGATGGCCGAACTCGGGAGTGTGTGCGAGGACGAGCATCGGAAAATGGGAGAAGTGGCGACTGAGGTAGGCCTCGACGCTGTCGTCGTCATCGGCCCTGACCACGGATATGGCCTCGGTGCACCGCAGCTTGTTCGCAATGCCACGGATTTGGAGGAGGCTGCAGATACCCTGCACGACATCTTGGAGCCAGGAGATGTCGTGTTGGTGAAAGCGTCTCGTTCCGCAGGTCTCGAACGGCTCGCACTCGCCCTCATTGAAGAAGCCACCACATGATCTCACTCCTCCTCTCATCCGCGGTCGCGTTCACCATTGTCATCCTCGTGACGCCGCTCGCGATTCGCTATCTCCGCAGTCGCAACATCGGACAGTTCATCCAATCCGAGGTCGAAGGGCACATGCACAAGCAGGGTGTCCCAACAATGGGTGGGATCGTGATCATCGGTGGTGCGGTGCTCGGGTATGTCGCTGCGCACTTCAAGTTCTTCACGTTTGGCGAGGGCTTTGGCTTCTCGTCGCAGCCAATGGACGACAAGGCCGTGCTCGCGCTGTTTGCACTCGTCGGTATGGGTCTGATCGGGTTTGCGGACGACTTTGCCAAATACGCGCGGAAGCGGAACGAAGGACTGTCGAAGAGATGGAAGTTCGCCGGTCAGCTTGTGATAGCTGCGGTGTTCGCTTGGGGAGCGGTTGAGGCTGGGGTAAGCACCGAATTGTCGTTTGTCAGACCGCTCGGGATCGATCTCGGACCAGTGCTGTTCTTCTTGTTGGTGTTGTTCATGCTGACGGCAACCGCAAACGGCGTGAATCTCACGGATGGTCTCGACGGGTTGGTTGCAGGATCGAGTGCACTCGTCTTCGGGGCCTTTGTTCTGATCGCCTTCTGGCAGTCGAGAAATCCGGACTTCTACCACGTTGATGGTGCGCTTGACCTTGCGGTGTATTCAGCGGCCGTGCTCGGTGCGGCGCTTGCATTCCTTTGGTGGAACGCCGCACCCGCCAAGATCATCATGGGCGACACCGGTTCGCATGCGATCGGTGGTGCGATGGCAGCGCTGGCGCTTCTCACCAACACACAGCTTCTTCTGATCATTCTTGGCGGTCTCTACGTGATGGAGACCGTATCGGTGATCATGCAGGTTGTCTCCTTCAGGGCGTTTGGTCGCCGCATATTTCGAATGGCACCGATCCACCATCACTTCGAACTCCTCGGGTGGCCAGAAACAACAGTCATCATCAGGTTCTGGATTTTGTCTGGAATCATGGTCGCCGTCGGTGTCGGACTCTTCTATGCGGACTGGGTCGGCGATCCCTCGTCGATAGTGCCATGAGAACCCTGATCCTCGGTTCCTCGCTTCGTGGGCTCGCCGATGTCGCTCGGACGGCGTTGAACGAGGGGGACCAAGTCACGCTGTTTGATGCAGAGAACCCCGGTGCGCCAGATGGTCTCGTCGGTTTGGTGACGGTCGCAGACTCGATGTGGGATCAGAACACCCTCACGGATGTTGATGCAGTGGTGACGTCTCCATGGTTCTCTGACCGAGTGCCACCGTTGAGCGATGCTCTAGCGCAGGGCGTTCCAATCGAGACCGAGGCAAGCTTTGGGCTTCGTCGCATCGATGCCCCGTGCGTGGCGGTCACCGGTACAAACGGGAAGACGACGGTGACAGAGGTCACCGCCGAGATGCTGGTGGCATCCGGAATCAGAGCCGTCGCAGCCGGCAACGTGGGCCTCCCTCTTTCGTCCCTTGCAGCTGATGGATCCCGGCGCATCGATTGCCTCGTGCTCGAACTGTCGTCATACCAACTCCGCTTCTTCGGGTCGTTGCCAGCTACGGCAGTCGCTCTCTTGAATCTGGCCCCAGATCACCTCGATTGGCACGGCTCGATGGATCGATACGCCGACGCGAAGGCACGGATCTTCGACGACCTCGCACCGGGCGCACGTGCGGTCTACAACGCGGACGATGCTGCGGTATCCGAGATTGCGCGATCCAGTCCCGGCGTCGGGGTTCCTTGTTCCGGTACCCGTCTTCCCGAGGGCGGCAACGGTGTCGATGGAGACGTTCTGGTGATAGACGGTCATCGGCTCACCTGTGCGTCGAGCGATCCGACGTATCGATTCGATCTCGTGGTAGCAGCGACGCTTGCATTCTCCTTGGGTGCATCGGTGGAAGCCGTTCAGCGTGTTCTGAACGAATTCGCGCCAGGCCCGCATCGGCGCGAGCTGGTCGGTGCGATCAACGATGTTTCGTTTGTGAACGACTCAAAGGCGACCAACCCCAGCGCATCGGTCGCTGCGTCAGGTGCGTACAACTCCGTCGTGCTTCTCGCCGGAGGGCGGAACAAAGGTCTCGATCTTTCCCCGATCGTCAGCGCACCGAACGTGCGAACCATCGTTCCATTTGGCGAGTCGGGCCGCGACATTGCGGTGCTGGCTGGCATGCCAGGAGCCGAAGTGCCGTCAATGCGTGAAGCGGTCGCTGAGGGCATCGCCGTTGCTGAGCCAGGCGACACCGTTCTCCTTTCGCCCGGATGCGCAAGCTTTGACGAGTTCTCGTCGTACGAAGAACGCGGAGACGTGTTCAAGCAGCTCGTGCGCACTCACCTGGGGGAGGCAGCATGACAGACACGGCAGCCAGACCCAGGGCCAAGACGCATCCCCGAACGAGGCTGAAGCTCCGGTCGGCTGGAGCGAAACGATCTGTCTTCCTGATGGTCATCGTTGCGATGCTGCTGACCATTGGTCTTGGCGCGATGTTGTCGGCCTCGTCTGTGATCTCGATCAAAGCGTCAAGCGACCAGTTCGAACTGTTCACCCGACAGCTCATGTGGGTTGGCCTCGGTCTTGGAGCGCTCGTGGTCGCATCGTTCGTTCCCTTCACGTTCTGGCAGCGGATCGCCTTGCCTCTGTACGCCGCAACGGTCGTAGGGCTTGTCGTCACGGTGGTCGTCGGTGACACAAGGGGAGGCGCAACTCGCTGGATCGAGGTGGGACCGATCACGATCCAGGTTGCAGAGTTCGCCAAGTTCTCCGCATTGTCACTTCTGGCCGCAGCGCTCACCAAGAAGGGGGATCTTCTCGACTCGCTCGGGCACGTCATTGCTCCGGTGATCGCGATCCTCGGCTCTGCAGCACTGTTGCTCCTGGCGCAACCCGACTTTGGGAACCTCCTGCTCATCGTTGTACCGGCCTTCGTGATGCTTGCAGCCTCAACTGTGCCACTCCGGTTTGTATTTGCCCTGGGAGCGACGGGAGCTCTTGCGATGACCGCTCTTGCTATGTCGGCCGACTACCGAAAGGCGAGACTGCTTGGCTTCATGGATCCGTTTGCCAACGCACAGGGGTCAGGCCTCCAGGCTGTGCAGAGCATGGTCGCACTCGGGACCGGCGGACTATTCGGTGTTGGGCTCGGTCAGAGTCGAGCCCGGTGGTCATGGCTGCCAAATGCCCACACCGATTTCATTTTCGCCATCATCGGCGAGGAGACAGGGTTTGCAGGCGCCGCCATTGTCGTGACACTCTTCGCCCTGCTCGCGGCGGTCGGTGTTTCAATCGCCTTCAGAGCTCCTGGTGGGTACGGCAGGCTCCTTGCCATCGGCATCGTCTCCTGGCTCACGATCCAGGCACTGGTCAACATCGGAGGGGTCGTTGCGGTCCTGCCGATCACTGGTGTGCCTCTTCCGTTCATTTCAAACGGTGGAAACGCGATGCTGGTCAACCTCTTCGCCATCGGTGTGCTCCTCAACATCAGTCGGGCATCGGATGAGCAGCCAGAGGCGACATCGTGAAGATTGGCGTTGCTGCCGCCGGCACAGGCGGTCACGTGTTCCCTGCATTGGCCGTTGCCGATGGGCTCCGGCAGCGCGGTTTCAGTCATGATGACATCGTGTTCTTTGGCGGAGATCGAATGGAAGCAACAACCGTTCCAGCGGCCGGGTATCCATTTGTCGGCGTTGAAATCCATGGGATTCGTCGCAGCCTGTCCAAGGACAACGTGACGCTGCCACTCAAGGTCAAGAAGGCACGAGACGTGATCGTCGAAAGGATCCGCACCGACGACGTCTCGGTGATGGTTGTCTTCGGTGGCTACATCGCAGGTCCTGCAGCGCTGGCCGCATCGAAAGCCAAGATCCCGCTCATCGTGCACGAGGCCAATGCAGTGCCTGGAGTCGCCAACCGAATGATTGCCCGAAGAGCGTCCGAGATGTACGTGGCCTTTGCGCCAGCCAAGCAAAAACTCCCAAGCGCCAAGGTGATAGGGAGCCCGCTCCGTTCAGACATCGCAGGATTTGATCGCGATGAGCGGCGTGGAACTGCCCGGCGCCGATATGGCATTGCCGCTGATGCCAAGGTTCTTGGTGTGGTCGGCGGGAGCCTTGGCGCTTCGTTTCTCAACAGTGTTGTTGACGACCTTGTTGGATCCGAACGCGGCTTCACAATCCTCCACATCACGGGTAGAGACCACTACGAAGACATTGCTCACCGATCCTCGGATGTAGACGATTGGCTGCCATACGCATTTGAGGACGATATTGCTGACCTGTACGCGGCCTCCGACGTCGTGATGACCAGAGGCGGTGCCCTCACCGTTTCCGAGGTTCAAGCCACCCGAACGCCTGCGGTCGTTGTACCGCTTCCCGCCGGAGGCGGATATCAAGCCCTCAATGCACAGGACGCCGTGGCCGCCGGTGGTGCAATAGTTGTGGAGCAAACGACGCCCGCACAGGTCGCAGCGGTCGTGCGCGAACTCGTCGGCGACGACTTACGCATTGGGGCGATGCGGTCGGCCGAGGCGTCTGTCGATCACAAGCTTGCGACAACCATCATGGTTGACACGATTGTTGAGGCTGCTGATGCGTGATCCGGCGAACCTTCCCGAACGTGTGCACATCATCGGTGCCGGTGGCGCTGGAATGTCCGGTCTGGCAAAGATCCTCAGCCAGCTTGGCCACACGGTCACAGGATCGGACGTCAAACCCGGCATCATGCTGGACTCGCTTTCAGACGTCGGTGTCGAAACATGGATTGGTCACCGGCCATCGCGGGTGATCGATGCGGGCCTAGTGGTCTGCTCATCAGCCGTGCCCGACACGGATCCTGAAGTCGTTGCCGCACACGAGGCAGGTGTGCCGGTCTGGATGCGGCCTGCACTCCTCGCAGCATTAACAAAGGCGAACACCGCGCTCGGGTTGGCAGGAACCCACGGAAAGACAACTTCATCGGCCCTTGCTGTCGCTGCGCTTCGAGGATCCGGCATCGATCCGTCGTTCATGGTCGGTGGACAAATCGCACGACTCAACACGGGGTCGCACGTCGGTGATACCACGAGCCCATTCATCCTGGAAGCTGACGAGGCGTTTGGGACGTTCCGCCACTTGGATCTCCAGTCGATCCTGGTAACCAACATCGAGGCGGACCATCTCGACCACTACGGCACGGTTGCCGCACTTGAAGACGCGTTTGCGCAGGTCGTTGCACGAGTAGACGGACCCCGAGTGGGCTGCATCGATGATGCCGGCGTCCGTCGCCTGGCACAACGCACTGAGATCACCACATACGGATTCGAAGAAGGGGCTGATTGGAGAATCACGGATGCGCATCACGAAGGTGGTGGCGTGCAATTCACCCTCACCGGGCAGACGTCCGAGGTCGGCGTTGCGTTGCCCAAGCCAGGTCTGCATCTTGCATCGAACGCGGCCGGCGTCCTTGCGATGCTCGCAGAATCCGGATTCGACCTGGAGCCAGCTGCGACAGCACTGTCTTCGTTCTCCGGGGTGCGCAGGCGATACGAGATCCGCGCCGAGGTCGATGGCGTCACGGTCGTCGATGACTATGCGCACCATCCCACGGAGGTGGCTGCAACCATCGAGGCCGCACGCCTCGGAACCGATGGGCGGGTGATCGCTGTCTTCCAGCCACATCGCTATTCGCGCACTGCAGATCTTGGCCCGGACTTTGGCGGGCCGCTTGCTCTCGCCGACCAGGTATTTGTGACCGATGTATATGCAGCCGGCGAACGACCCATCATCGGCGTCTCCGGCAGGTTGGTGGCACAGGCTGCAGAGGCCGCCGGAGCCGAGACTCGCTATGTCCCACGAATTGCAGATGTGGCGCCACAGGTGACCGCCGCTGCGCAACCCGGTGACACAATCCTGCTGCTCGGTGCAGGGGACATCACCTCGACCGCTGGACCAATTGCCGCCTCGCTTGGAGCGTCGCCGTGATAGCCCACGCATCGGTGCAGCTGGATACGCCGCTCGCTCCCATGACCACGTACAAGGTGGGAGGGTCCGCTCGCTACTTCGTTGAGCCGGACGGGCTCGAAGAACTTCGATCGGTAGTTGAGGCCACGCCAGATGGCATGCCGATCGTGGTGCTTGGCCGAGGTAGCAATGTCGTGATCTCGGACGCAGGAATTGATGGACTCGTCATACGGCTCGGTCGCGGATTCTCTGGAGTCGACGTTCGAGTCGACGGCACGGTCATCGCTGGGGGCGGTGCGGCGCTGCCCGTCGTTGCTCGAGCAGCCTCGGCTGAGGGAAGAGCCGGTCTCGAGTTCTACGTAGGGATTCCTGGGTCAATCGGGGGAGCGGTTCGGATGAACGCCGGCGGGCATGGCTCTGACACTGCCGAGGTGCTTCGCTATGCGACGATCTTCAGCCTGGCAAACCGAGAGGTCGTTCGACGAGAGGTGACGTCGCTCGGGCTGTCCTACCGACGCAGCAACCTCACCGATGACGACGTCGTTGTCCAGGCAAGTTTCAACACCACACCCGTCGACCCCGAGGTTTCGGCGCAGACGCTTCGCGAAATCACCCGGTGGCGGAAGGACAACCAACCCGGCGGAACGCTCAACGCGGGAAGCGTGTTCAAGAACCCTGAGGACCAAACTGCCGGAGAACTCATCGACGGCCTGGGTCTCAAGGGCACCTCATTTGGCCCGGTCTCCGTGTCGAACATCCATGCGAACTTCCTGGTTGCCACCAAAGATGCGGATGCCTCCGATATCTTCCAGTTCGTGCACCACCTACAGACCACCGTCGCCGCTGAGACAGGCGTGCATCTCGAACCTGAGATTCGATTCCTTGGATCCTTCGACGAGGACGATGCATCGTGACGATGATGGATGAGCGGTTGGCTCAACGCCGCAAAGGAGTCTCAGAGGATCGTGCCCGAAAGCGTCTAAGGACGGTTCTGATTGTGCTCGTCGCTGTCCTGGCCATCGTCGGCGGGTTGTGGCTCGTCCGCAGTCCGGTCCTCTCGGTGTCAGAGGTTGAGATAACCGGGGCTTCCATGTCTGACCCCGCAATGTATGTCGACCGGTTGGCGATGGGCGTTGGAACGCCGACGATCGACATCCGAGCGGCTGCCATTGCCGATGCGGTTGAAGCCGACGCATGGGTCGACACGGCCAGTGTGACGGTTGTGTGGCCAGGGACAGTTGTCGTTGATGTGGTCGAGCATGAGCCCGTTTCGCCCGTGCGTCGAGGATTCGAGTGGTATCTCGTTTCGGCATCGGGCGCCGTCCTTGAATCAACGGCCGCGCCCTCAGGAGACTCAGCATCGGTCGAAATCGATCTGGGATCCGTGGAGGTGGGGGAGACGTCCACGGACACCATGGTGCTCGGCGCTGTCGAGTTCGTGACGGTTCTATCACCGGAACTCAGGTCGGGAGTCGTGATGACGGCCGTCGATGGTGGCCTCTTCGCTGAAGTTTCGGGTCACCTCGTTCGGCTCGGACGACCGGTCGATCTGTATGCCAAGGCGACGGTGCTTGCAGAGCTTCTCAGCCAAGATCTTGAACCTGGCGTGAACATTGACCTGATCGCTCCAACCCGCCCTGCCGTCTCCAACCCTCAACCTCAGGTAGAGACTGAGGAATAGGGTCTACACCTACCTCAACCCGCAGGCTATGGTTTTCCCACAGTCTTCGGGAGGGATGACCCAATGACGACGGAAACAGGCAGACCGCCGAGCACCTACCTCGCTGTGATCAAGGTGGTCGGAGTCGGCGGTGGCGGCGTGAACGCCGTGAACCGCATGATCGATATGGGAGTTGGCGGCGTCGAATTCATCGCGGTCAACACCGACGCACAAGCTTTGCTCATGTCCGATGCAGATGTGAAGCTCGATATCGGACGCGATGCCACTCGAGGTCTCGGAGCGGGTGCCAACCCAGAGGTTGGCCGCGAGGCAGCCGAGGAGCATCGCGATGAGATCGAGGATGCGCTCAACGGCGCTGACATGGTGTTCATCACTGCTGGTGAGGGGGGTGGCACCGGAACCGGAGCCGCGCCGGTCGTTGCAGAGGTCGCAAGAGGTCTCGGCGCTCTCACCGTTGGTGTCGTGACTCGCCCCTTCGGGTTTGAAGGCCGTCGACGATCCGTCCAAGCTGAGCAGGGCATCCAATCGCTCAAGGCGGCAGTCGACACCTTGATCATCATCCCGAACGAACGTCTTCTTGAGATCGCAGACGAGTCGACCGCAGTCACCGAAGCATTCCGGATGGCTGATGAGGTACTTACCTCCGGCGTAAGAGGCATTACCGAGCTGATCACAACTCCGGGCTTGATCAACGTCGACTTTGCGGATGTCAAGACAGTGATGTCGGATGCAGGTTCTGCGGTGATGGGCATCGGGACGTCCACGGGCGACAGCCGCGCACAGCAAGCGGCAGAGAAGGCCATCTCGAGTCCATTGCTCGAGACGTCCATGGAGGGCGCACGAGGCGTGCTGCTCTCGATCGCCGGTCCCAAGGATCTGACACTTCATGAAGTGAACACGGCCGCCTCACTGATCAGCGATCACTCCGACGCCGATGCCAACATCATCTTCGGGTCGATCATTGATGAGACGCTCGGCGACGAGATCAGGGTGACTGTGATAGCTGCTGGTTTCGATCGAGATCGCCGAGGCGGTTTCTCCGCTCAGCCGTCACCGGGCACTCCTCGACCGCGTCCATCCCTGCTTGACGACGAGGCGCCCCCGTTCGACGAGGGTGATGGCACAGACGAGATGGACATTCCAGGCTTCGTCCAGGGATGATCCGGTCCGGGCTGATCCCCGGAGTTGTCTTCGGAACACAAGCTGACGGAGACGGGCGAAGCGAACCAGACGTCCGCCGACGGTGGTCGACCGACCTTGGCATTTCTGCCGATTGGGCCACCGTATCCCAGGTCCATGGCGGTCACGTGGAGGTCGCAACCGGCCCGGGGCCGCTTGGCAACGCGGACGGGATAGTGACAGAGCAGATCGGCCTCCCTTTGGCTATCGCCACGGCAGATTGCGTTCCCATAGCCATTGCTGGCGCCGGGTCGATCGGTGTGGTCCATGCCGGATGGCGTGGACTGGCAGCTGGGGTCATAGGTAGCGCCCGTCAGGCGATGCGAGATCTTGGGGACACGCCATTTGCAGCAACGATTGGGCCGCACATCGGCGTGTGCTGCTACGAGGTCGGGGATGAAGTGATCGAAAGCCTTGGCGGGTTCGCCGGCAGCACGACAGCCGAAACGCAGGCTGCTGATCTCGGCGCAGCCGCCTCCGCCCAACTCGACGGGCTTGAGGTCGAGACGATCGATATGTGCACGAAGGACGACCTGACGTTTGCTTCCCATCGCAGAGATGGGTCGCCTCTCAGGCAGGTCATGGTCGCATGGCGCACGTAGGTCTTGAGAGGGTGCAGCATCGCATCGGTGAGGCCTGCGACAGAGCGGGTCGTCCTCGAGAGGATGTGACACTTGTCGTCGTGTCGAAGAACCGCTCGGATGACGACGTGATGGCTGTCTATGACGCAGGGCAGCGAGTGTTTGCCGAGAATCGGGAGCAAGGGCTGCGGGCGAGGATGGGGTCGGATCTTCCCGACGACATCCAGTGGCACTTTGTCGGTCCCCTTCAATCTCGGAAGGCAGCGTATGTTGGTGAGCATGTGACGCTGCTTCATTCCATGGATCGACTCCGCCTCGCAAACAAGTGGACCAGCAACACGGATGCACCTGTGCTCATCCAGTTCAATCTTGGCGAAGAGCCCCAAAAGTCTGGGTTTGCACCGAATGAGGCCGACGAGGCCTTTGCTGGCTTGCAATCGCTCGGCGTTGCCGTTGTCGGCGTGATGGCGATTCCCCCGCAGCGAGAAGATCCAGAAGATGTGCGGCCATTCTTTGCCCAACTTCGGGATATCAGGGATCGACTCGGCTCAACGGATCCCGCGGTCGACGTGTGCTCGATGGGGATGACCAACGATCTGGAGATAGCCATTGAGGAAGGTGCAACGATGGTTCGCGTCGGAAGGGCTATCTTTGCATGAGCATCAGAGCAGAGGGTTGAGGACAGGACCGTCACATGGCATCACTGTGGAACAAGACGCTCTTCTACCTTGGGCTGGTAGACGAGGATGAGCAACAGCCAGATTCCGCCGACGCATCCACGACGGACGTCGTGTCCGTCACTGGCGTCCCTACGGAAGCGCCACCTCCGCCGCCCCAAAACGGTGGATCGGGGTCCAGCGTACGTCCTCCAGGTGCTGGTGTGTCCGGGCGCCGAGTCGAGCCGCCGCCGTCAACACGGCGACAGATGTCATCGGAGCGCGAACATGCAGAAGCCGGTCTCTATGTCCACCCAACAAGTGACTCCGTGACCTCCCAGCCTGTGAGGCGATCCGAGCCCGAGAGCCAGATCATCGTTGCAAGAAACTTCTCCGATGCCCAGACTCTCGCCGACGCAATTCGAGGTGGGCGGAGTGTCGTGCTCGACCTTCGGTCGACAGAGCCAGAGATGGTGCGACGCATCGTCGACTTTGCCTCTGGACTGACATACGCACTTGACGGAAAGATGTCAAAGACGGCACAGGGTGTGATTCTGGTGTCCCCATCGGGTGTCACCCTCGGTATTGCGGAACAGGAGCGGCTGTCAGCACTGGGTCTGTACGGCACAACTCGCTGACGTGAGCTTCATCATTTCGCTGTTGCAGCTGTTTTCGTTGCTGCTGATCGCCTGGATCGTCCTGTCGTACATCGTTGTGTTCGGGAGAGTGACATTCGATCATCCGATAGCAAAGGCATACCGGCTTCTCTCGAGGATGATCGAACCGATCCTCAAACCCATAAGGGCGGTTGTGCCTTCGGTTCGGGTCGGCGGAGCGTCCCTTGACTTGTCACCCCTGATCCTGATCGTTGGCGTCCAGGTGCTGATCGCGGTGCTCGCCTAGCGAACCCGTCCTGTCGGGATAGATCTCGGATCTAGATTCGGTCCATCTGGAGACACTGTGTCACGTTCATGAATGATGGTGTGCGTCCGGCTCCATCGGGCAGTAGATGGTTGACCTTCGACAGTTCCACCACGCGTGGGTTTCCAACGGCGATGTGTTCATCCTTGATCCGTACGGTTGCCGTCCCAGCCGCAAGGGTGTTCTTCACCCAGTCTGATTCCGGGCCGTACACCAAGAGCACCAGAAAGCCATCGCTGGTCTCGACAACCTCAAGCGGTGTTTCATGCATCGTTCCCGAGGCTCTTCCGACGTGGGTCAGCACCGGTCGACTCCCGCCGCGAATCTCCCTCGCGTTCAGGTACCGCCGGTTGAAACGCGCAAGCCATCGGGGTGCGGGCACTAGTTGACGCTGGTTGCCGGAGTGATGTCGAAGACGATCGTCGGTCCTCCAAGATCGACCGCAGCGCCTTCGGCCTCGCCTTCGACCAACGAAGCTGCGAGAACTTCCGAGGCGATTGTTGCTCCGTGGACCGCCATCGCGGACCGGACGCTCGGGTCGCTTGACGCCCACACGACTTCCACACGTTCGGTGACGTCGAGCGCTGCGTCCCTCCTCGATGACTGGAGCCGGTTGATTACCTCTCTCGCAACTCCCTCGACGATCAGATCGTCATCGAGGTCGGTATCGAGAGCGACGGAGAGGTTGCCCTCAGTTGCGACAACAGTCCCACCTCTCGGGATGCGGCTGACGATGAGGTCCGTACTGCCGAGTTCGAATCCGCCGACTGTGACCATCTCGCCATCGAGCGCCGTGACGATCGTGTCGTGATCGAGGGTCGAAATTGCGGCCGCAACGTCCTTCATCTGCTTGCCGTACCGCGGACCGAGTTCCTTGAAGTTGGCCTTCGCCTCCAGGTCAACCAGGCCCTCCTCGTTGCTGTGGACCTCGATCGTGTGAACGTTGAGCTCCTCGGCGAGCAGCGATGTGTGCGCTGCTACTGCCTCCTGTACACCGAGGTCCCTCGTGACGACCGTTACCGAGCGAAGCGGTTGGCGTACGCGTAGGTCGTGGCGCTTTCTCAACCCCCGGCCGAGGTTGACGACCGTACGGATGACCTCCATCGCCTGTTCAAGATCGGTGTCGATCGCGGATGCGTCTGCCAGTGGGTAGTCGACGTGGTGAATGCTCTCGGCTGCGCCAGGGTCGATAGATCGAACAAGGCCCTGATAGATCTCCTCTGTCACAAACGGGAGAATTGGTGCTGCAACTGCAGCAAACGTGGTCAGAACCTCGTGGAGCGTTGCGAACGCGGCCATCTTGTCGGCGTCGTCGCCGGCTCCTCTATGAGCCCAGAAACGCCTCCTGCTTCGTCTGATGTACCAGTTGGTCAGATCTCCAACGAAATTGATTACCGGCGGAATGACTGAGTACAACCGGTAGGCCTCCATCTCCGTGTTGACGTCGGCAATGAGGCTCTGGAGAACCGACATGACCCACCGGTCGATTTCCGGACGGTCCTCAAGGGCAGGCGCACCCTCGAGATCCTCCGATGAGACCCCGTCTGCCTGGGCGTAGGTGGTGAAGAATGAGTACGAATTCCAAAGGGGCAGCAGGACCGTGCGCACGACTTCGCGAACGCCGGTTTCGGAGAATCGGAGAGGCTCGCCTCGGACGACGGGTGAGTTGATGAGATATGCCCGAAGCGCATCTGCCCCGAAGTCGTCGAGAACATGCGACGGATCGGGATAGTTCTTCAGCGACTTCGACATCTTCCTGCCGTCCTCGGCCAGGATCATTCCCGTTACGACGCAGTTTTGGAAAGGTGCCTCGTCCCGCACGGCGGTCGCAAGCACGAGGAGGGTGTAGAACCATCCTCGTGTCTGGTCGAGCCCCTCAGCAATGAAATCTGCCGGATACCGCTCCTCGAACCGTTGCTTGTTCTCAAACGGGTAGTGGATCTGGGCAAATGGCATGGATCCCGACTCGAACCAGCAATCAAGCACCTCCGGCACTCTTGTCATCGTGCCTGCACACGTGTCACAGCTCCACGTCACCTCGTCGACGAAGTGCTTGTGAAGGTCGTCGAGCATGACTCCAGAAACCTGATGAAGTTCATCCCGGCTCGAGATCGCACGCATTTCTTCGCACTCGTCGCAGACCCACACCGGAATCGCCGATCCCCAGTATCGGTTTCGACTGATCGCCCAATCCCTTGCACCCTCAAGCCAGTTCCCCATCCTGTTGGCACCGATCGCCTCTGGGACCCACCGGATGTCCTGGTTGACCTCGACCATCCGGTCCCGGAAGGTCTCGACGGCGACATACCACGTCGGCACCGCCTTGTAGATCAGTGGTGTCTCGGTCCTCCAACAGAACGGATACGAGTGGTTGATCTGCGTTCGATGGAAGAGGTGGCCGGACTCCTTGAGAAGATCCATGAGCTTGGCATCGGCTTCCTTGACGTTCAGCCCGGCAACATCGGGCACCTCGTCGGTGAAGCGTGCTTCCGCATCGACTGGATCGACGATGAGGTCGATTCCCGCATTCTGAAATGCGAGAAAGTCTGCCTCACCGAAAGCCGGAGCCATGTGGACCAGGCCGGTCCCTTCAGAGGTCACCACGTCTTCGGAGGTGAGTACGACAAACGCGCCCTCCTCGGCTTTCTCAGCGAAATAGTCGAACGCTGGCGCGTAGCGCGTGCCGACGAGATCCGCGCCTGGAGCACTTCCGATCACCGTGGCGTCTTCCTGGAATACCTCGTCGACCAGATCGGCCGCGACCCAGTAGACGCCACCGTCGTGTGCAACTCTGCTGTATTCGATCTCTGCGCCAACAGAGATGCCGAGGTTGGACGGCACGGTCCATGGGGTCGTTGTCCAGAACAGCAGCCGGTCTCCTGCTGCCGCAGGGCCGGAGCCGTCGAGCACGGTCACAGCAACGGTGATCGCGGGATCGTCGACATCCCTGTAGTCCAGGTTTGCCTCGAAATTCGAGAGGGGTGTGGTTGCACCGTACGAGTACGGCAGCACCTTGTAGTCGAGGTACACGAGACCCTTGTCCCAGAGCTGACCGAAGACCCACCAGACGCTCTCCATGAAGTCGACGTCCATGGTCTTGTAGTCGTCCTCGAAGTCCACCCATCGTCCCATCCTTCGGGTGATGTCGTACCAGTCTTCGGTGGTGTGGTTGACCATGGTCCGGCAGGCCTCGTTGAAGACATCGACGCCGAGCGCTTGGATCTCACGTGGTCCAGAGACTTTGAGCTGCTTCTCGACCTCCATCTCTACGGGGAGGCCGTGGGTGTCCCAGCCGAACCGTCGCTCGACCCGGTGTCCCCGCATGGTCCAATACCTTGGAACGATGTCCTTAACCACGCCCTGAAGGATGTGGCCGTAGTGGGGCGACCCCGTTGCAAATGGGGGTCCGTCGTAGAAGGTGTACTCAGAGTCAGCGCTGCGAAGTTCGATGGAGCGACTGAATGCATCAATCGAGTCCCAGAAGTCGAGGACGCGGGCATCCAGCGCAGGAAAGTCAACTGATGCATTGACTTTGGGGAATGGGGTCTCGTTGCTCACGGCTGTCCTCGTCTCGTCACCTTTCGGTGCCGGGACGGGGGACCCGCGGTACCACCCGGCTTGCTGGCAAGCGCCAGCCGCTCCATTTGCGCGTCTCGTGCGTCGACCGGCGGGTTCTAGACCGTATGGTTTCTTCCCGCTGCTCAGAGGCGATGATCTGCGATGTAGGTACCGGGCTTCCACCAACCCCAGCTCGCTGAACCTACATTCGACCGAAGACCGTGCCCTCGTCAATGCGTTTGGAAAGCGTATCAGACAGATGCGTTGAGAAGTCGGACTTCTCCGGCCGGTCAGGGGGACCGACGACACACGAGACGTGCGCAACGACAGCTGTTGGATCAGCCCCGAATCACGGTCGTAACGCCCTCGACAGTGGTTCCTTCCATCTCGATGGTCTTCCAACGATGTGTCCGGCCCGCAGTGATCCTCGCGGTGCGCACCCCGAATGTGCGCTTCAGCAGTGTGAGCAGCTCGTCATTTGCCTTGTTTCGCTCCGGAGGACTCGCAAGACGCACCTTGATGCGATCGCCATGCCTGCCAACCACCTCTGATCGTCGAGCATTGGGCACCACGAGAACATCGATGATCACACCGTGGGAGAAGGGACGGATGGCGTCAGGCACACATCAACCGTAGGTCATCCTGGATCGATCCGTCCCCAAGCGTCGTTGTGACGCCCGTCTGAGGCGAAGTTCTTCAAACAATCCCGTACGGCTACTAGATTCTCGGTCCAGCCAGGAGGTCAAACGCGTGGCCAGAGAACTTTCAAAGACAACCCTCGAGCGGCTCGACCGTAAGCTCGACGCGGAGCGTGAGCGTCTCGAGGCGATCATCACGAGTCATGAACGCGAACGCGAAGAGAGCAAGCTCTCCGAGGGTTCGGCCGACAGAAGTGCAGATCCCGACAACGTCGATGGGGGAGCCATCGAAGTCGAACTCGAGATGGATCTCGCGATGGTGCAAAACGCCAGAGACCTGCTTGACAGGGTGAACCACGCGCAAGACCGCATGGAGAAGGGCCTGTACGGAATATGCGAAGTGACGGGGGACCCGATACCGGTGGCGAGGCTGGAAGCCCTGCCGTACGCGACGACGACGGTGGAAGCAGCAAATCGCATCTGAGTAATCGAGCCGCAGCGTTCATCGTTGCTGCGGCTGTCGTTCTGCTCGATCAGCTCACGAAGTGGTGGGCGGTCAACGCGCTCGCTGACGGCCCGATCGTGGTGATCGAGGATTTCTTCCAGTTCAGGCTGACGTTCAACACGGGTGCATCGTTCTCGATTCTCACGAACTCTGGCCCGCTGATCGCCATCGTCGCTTTTGGCGTGGTTGGTGTGATTGTCGTCGTGCTAGGTGACGCAAGTCGAAAGGTCGAAGCGATCGCACTCGGCCTTGTGCTTGGCGGTGCGGTCGGAAACCTGATCGATCGCGTGTTTCGCGGTACGTCTTGGCTGGATGGCGCGGTCGTCGACTTCATCGACTTCTCGTTCTTTCCTACCTTCAATATTGCGGATATGGCAATCAACGCGGGTGTGATCCTGTTGTTGATCGTGACCTTTGTGAAGCGTCGATGACCGACCACACGGTGGTGGTGCCGATCGATCTCGATAGAGACCGAGCCGATCGAATTGTCGCTGTGACGCTCGATGTGTCCCGGTCCGTTGCTCGTGCCGTGATCGATGCCGGCGATGCCTGTGTGGATGGCTCGCCGGTTCAGCCGTCGGACAAGCTTTCCAGCGGCACCCGCCTGGATGTGCATATGCCTGAAGTCGACGTGAGGCTCGAACCGGATGCTGAAGTGCCGTTCGAAACGGTGCACGCCGACGATGCGCTGCTGATTGTCGATAAGCCGATCGGCGTTGTCGTCCACCCGACCTCTCCCAGGTCGACCGGGACGCTCGTTCACGGTTTGATCGCTCAATATCCCGAGATTCGCGGCGTCGGCCAGGAAGGGCGGTGGGGGATCGTGCACCGCCTTGACCGGGACACTTCCGGTCTCCTTGTCGTCGCACGGACGCACGACGCCTATGCGGCGCTCAGCGAGATGATCAGGCAGAGACAGGTTGACCGACGGTATCTGTCCCTGGTCGATGGGTCGCTCGACAGCACAAATGGCACGATCGATGCGCCCATCGGACGTGATTCGCGGAACTCAACGCGCATGCGAGTCGAACGAGGTGGACGATCCGCGATCACGCACTATCGGAGGCTCGCCATCTGGGATAAGGAGTCGGTTTCGCTCGCATCGGTATCACTTGAGACCGGGCGGACGCACCAGATCAGAGTTCATATGCGGGCGATTGATCATCCGATCATCGGTGATCGCGCCTATGGCAAGGCGGGAACGAAGGCCGACCCGGGACGACCATGGCTGCACGCCCGCCAGCTTGCTTTCGCCCACCCAGAGTCCGGAAAAGCGATTGACGTGACGTCGCCTCTCCCCAATGATCTCGTCGATAGTCTCGATAGTCTCGGCGATCCGGATCACGGCGAGCTCACAGACGTTGGCGGAGGAATGATATGAGCGTGCACTACGAGAGGCTGTCGAACCTCGATGCCTCGTTCTTGGCGCTTGAGGGACGATCGACCCACATGCATGTCGGAGCTGTCGCGATCTTCGGTCCTGGGCCAACCACAGGTGACGATGGCGTGGACATCGACACGATCCGCAATCTCATCGAGTCAAGGCTCGACTCAATCCCCCGATATCGCCAGCGGCTTGCGACGGTGCCGCTCGAGGGGCATCCGGTCTGGGTAGATGACGAACACTTCCACATCGGCTATCACGTGCGCCACATTGCACTCCCGAACCCTGGGACCACGGATCAATTGAAGTCACTCGTCGGACGGCTGATGTCCCAGCAGCTTGACCGCACGCGGCCGCTATGGGAGCTGTTCGTCGTCGAGGGTCTCGAGGATGGTGGCTTTGCGGTGGTGACCAAGATTCATCACTGCATGATCGATGGGATGTCTGGCATTGACCTCATGGCAGTCATCCTCGACTTCAGCCCCGATTTCACAATCGAAGAGGTTGAGCCGTGGATAGCCAGGCCAGCACCAAACGGAACCGAGCTCGCAGTGCAGGAGATTTCACGCACAATCAGCCAGTTCATTGCCGGCGTGGGGGACATATCTGCCCTGGTGGCCGATGCCGAGGGTGTGTTTGCCGACTGGAGCCGCAAGTTCCGGGCAATGGGCGCATCGCTGTCGAGCGGATGGCTCACGCGTACAGGCCGAACCCCGCTCAACGGGCCTATCGGCGGTGCACGGTGGTTCGATTGGATCGATCTCCCTCTCGATGAGGTCAAGGCGGTCAAGAACACCCACGATGCGACCGTGAACGACGTGATGCTTGCGGTCGTTGCAGGCGGTGTACGCAACTACCTGATGGAAGAGGGATCGGTCACACAGGAAGAGCTCGTCGAAACCGAGTTCCGCGTCATGGCACCGGTCTCAGTGCGGACCAAGAGTGAGCAGGGGACCCTGGGCAACAAAGTGGCAATGTGGCTGCTCGCCCTGCCGATCGCCGAGCCGGACCCCGCAGGTCGCCTCGCGGCTGTTGCCGGTGAGACGAAGAACCTCAAAGAGAGGGATCATGCGCTCGGGGCTTCAACACTGGTGCAGGTGTCGACCGGCGCACCAGCAACGATCGTGTCTCTCGGTGCACGGCTCGCATCGCGGATGAAGCCATTCAACATGACCGTGACCAACGTGCCCGGACCACAATTTCCGCTGTACATGGCTGGCTCACAGATGCTTGCGACGTACCCGCTCGTGCCATTGTGGGAGAGCCACGGGGCGGGTGTCGCCATGTTCTCGTTGAATGGCAGGATTGACATCGGCATCAACATGGATCGAACGCTGATCGACGATCCAACCAGATTGGGTCAAGCGCTTCTTTCGTCTTTCGATGAACTCAAGACAGCCGAACCGATCGCGACGGTGACGTCGAAGAAGAAGGCACCGAAGAAGGCCCCGCCCATGGGCACGCGATAGCTGACGGGACCTCACTCGCGAGTAGCGAACCTTCGAGCCGCCCAGGCGACACCGACCACACCGGCAACGGCCATGAGACCTGCAAGCGCATTGAATCCGACATCTCTGTAGTCGAAGGTCCGGCCGGGGAGTATCCACTGGATGAGTTCGTCGAGCAACCCGATCGCCGCCGTGACCACGATTGCCGTGAGCCATGGCAGTGGTGCCGATCCACCGTTGCTCCGACGCTCGGCGAGCGCTAGATAGATCAGAAGCGCGACCAAGCTGTACTCAAACAGGTGGGTTCTTTCCTCAGGGATTCCGATCCTGGCGACGACCATGAGGTACACGCCAGCGATGCCTGCGACGATGCCGAGTTCCGCAATGCCCGGCCGCCTGGTGAAGCCTTGCGTTGCAACCGCACCCAATAGAAGCAGGAAGCCAACGACGAACAGCATGTCGAAGAGCTCGCGATTCCGAAGCTCCTCGGCCAGCGTGTTTGCGACACCGAGTGTCAGGAAGATGCCGAGCAGAACCAAGACGAGAGCGATCCACAGCTTCCGTTCTCTGCTCGAGGTGAAGGACGTCACGACATCACCGTACCGATGCGGTCGGTGGCCGTCAGGATCGGGCGCTGTGGGCCTCAGCCAAAGAGTGTGCGCGCCGTGGCGTAGAGCTCATCGGGGACACCGCGGATTCCGCTCGTCGCCTCTACCAGCGGCACACCCACGATTTCAGTTCCGCGTACCGCAGCCATCACATTTGACTCGCCGTCGACCGCAAGGTCAGCCGCGGCTACGCCAAGGCTGGTTGCAAGGACTCGGTCAGATGCGACTGGGGTACCACCTCGCTGGATGTGGCCGAGCACCGAGACCCGTGTCTCGAACTGTGTTCGATCCTCTATCGCGTTGGCGACTTGATAGCCCACGCCTCCAAGACGCTCAAATCCGAATGCGTCGGTCTTGTTCTCCACAGGTTCATATCCCTCCGGGGGAGTGATGCCTTCAGCGGCCACGACGATCGAATACCGGTGGCCGGCGCGGTGCCGTGCCCGCAAGGTGTCGACCAGGTCGTCCATGTCCGCTGGAACCTCTGGGATGAGGATGTAGTCGGCACCGCCAGCGATTCCTGCGTGGGTCGCGATCCAACCCTTGGTTCGGCCCATTACCTCAACGACGATCACGCGGTTGTGTGCCTCAGCTGTGGTCGCAAGGCGGTCTATCGCTTCGGTGGCGATCTGGACGGCCGTTGCGAACCCAAACGTGGTGTCTGTGCCACAAATGTCGTTGTCGATCGTCTTTGGCACGCCGATGACTGCAAGGCCTTCATCGGCGAGCTGCATTGCTGAGCGCAACGTTCCGTCACCGCCGATCACGATCAGCTTGTCGATGCCGTTCCGCGAAATCGTTGGACTGCAGGACACCAACCCCTCACCGTGGACATACGGGTCCATGCGGGAGGTACCGAGCATCGTGCCGCCCCGCCCGAGGATGCCGCGTACGGCTTCGCGGTCAAGTGGGATGGTGCGATCGTGGATCAAGCCCTCCCAGCCGTCCTGAATGCCGACGACCTCGGAGCCTCGCTCCTCTGCCCTGGCGACGACACCGCGAATGACCGCGTTCAACCCCGGGCAATCGCCCCCAGCGGTGAGTACACCGATGACTCCCACGAGTCCTCCTTGTGGCCCTACGAACCTTGATGGTGCCGCTGCGACGAGCGGTATCGCCGTAACATTAGGTCATCGTCTGTACTCGGAATCAGGCGAATCTGGGCTGAAACACGACACCACAGCGGCGGGGTGCGGAAGCCTCGTCGGCATGCTTACATGCATGTGATTCAACGATCGGGATTCGGTTGGCCGACAGCTTCGCTCATCTCCATGTGCATACCGAATTCTCGATGCTTGACGGGGCAGCTCGCGTCAAGGATCTCGTCAAGGCGGTCAAGGCCGACAACCAGCCAGCGGTAGCGATTACGGATCACGGAGTGCTCTACGGCGTGGTCGATTTCGTCAAGGCCGCGAGTGCTGAGGGCATAAACCCGATCATCGGAATCGAGGCGTACGTCACACCGGGGAGCCGTTTCGATCGGCCTGCACGCCGGGACGATGTTCGCTATCACATGACACTTCTTGCTGAGAACGAGACTGGCTATCGCAACCTCATGAAGCTCGCGTCATCCGCTTACGAGGATGGTTACTACTACAAGCCTCGCATGGACGCCGAGCTGCTGACGCAATACTCGGGAGGTCTGATTGCGACAACCGGGTGCCTCGGTGGACATGTGCCCCAGCTGCTCGGCGTCGACGAATCCGCTGACGACGATCAACGTGGTCAAGACAGGGACTTCGAGGCTGCGCTCGAGGCAGCAGGCATGTATCAGGACATCTTTGGACGTGACAACTTCTTCATCGAGCTGCAGGACCATGGCATCCCAGCACAGCGAAAGATCATGTCCGATCTGCTCGACATCGGGCGACGCATCGACGCCCCATTGCTCGCTGCAAACGATTCCCACTACACCCGTGCCGACGAGGCAGACGCCCACGATGCTCTCCTGTGCATTCAGACCGGTTCGTCGAAGTCAGAAGAAAAGCGCTTCAAATTTCACTCTGACGAGTTCTACATCAAATCAGCCGCCCAGATGCGTGCGCTCTTTCCACACGACGAGTACCCCGATGCGTGTGACAACACGTTGTGGATCGCTGAGAGGGCACACGTCGACATCGAGTTCGGAAATCCGCTGCTTCCACAGTTTCCGGTGCCAGACGGATTCAACGAAGAGACCTACCTACGACACCTCGTGATGGAGGGTGCGACGGCGAGATACGGAACGCTCGACAACGAGACGAGAGACCGGATTGACTACGAACTCGGTGTTATCGCCGATATGGGTTTCAACGCCTATTTCCTGATTGTCTGGGACCTGATTGTCCACGCCGCCAGGCAGGGAATCCGGACTGGACCCGGTCGCGGTTCTGCAGCGGGTTCGATCGTGGCATATTGCCTTTCGATCACCGATTTGGACCCGATCGCGTACGGACTCATCTTCGAACGGTTCCTGAACCCCGGCCGCAGAGAAATGCCAGACATCGATATGGACTTCGATGAGCGCTACCGAGCGGAAATGATCAAGTACTCGGCTGAAAAGTACGGATCAGACCACGTCGCACAGATCATCACGTTCTCGACCATCAAGGGAAAGCAAGCGATCCGCGACGCTGCGCGTGTGCTCGACTACCCCTATTCGACTGGTGACCAGCTCGCAAAGGCGATGCCCCCGGCGATTCTTGGCAAAGATGCGACGATCGACCAATGTCTTACGCCCCCTGGCGCCGAAGCCACCAGCGCGGAGCGGGACCACTACTCCGCTGCCTCCGGTCTGAGAGACCTGCTCGACACGATGGATGGAGCGCAGGAGATTCTCTCGACGGCGAGGGGTCTTGAGGGTCTCCGCAGGCAAGACTCCATTCATGCTGCCGCGGTGGTTATCTCACCCGAACCGCTCACCAACATCGTCCCGACCCAGCAGAAGGGCGAGGGAGCAGAAGTTGTCACCCAGTACGAGATGCATGGGGTCGAGGCACTCGGACTCCTGAAGATGGACTTCCTCGGTCTTCGCAACCTCGCAACCATCGAGCGCGCGCTTGAGCTGATCGAACGCAACACGGGGATTCGTCCAGACATCGACAACGTCGATCTTGAGGACGACGCTGTGTTCGAAATGCTCCGAAGAGGTGACTCGATAGGAGTCTTCCAGTTCGAGGGTGGGCCAATGCGAGCGCTCATGCGCAACCTTGGTCCTGATCGATTCGAGCACCTCATTGCACTCAACGCCCTGTACCGCCCCGGCCCACTCGGCGCAGGGATGCATCTCGAGTACGCCGATCGTAAGAACGGCAAAGCCGAGGTGGAATACCCCCATCCCGATCTTGAAACCGTTCTGTCCGACACATACGGGATCATGGTCTTCCAAGAGCAAGTGATGCAGACGGCGCAGGCCATCGCAGGCTTCTCGATGGCGGATGCCGACAGTCTTCGCAAGGCCATGGGCAAGAAGATCCCCGCGGTGATGAAGGAGCAGCAAGAGAAGTTCGTTGCCGGCTGTGTGGCGAGCGGATACGACGAGAAGCTCGGGACCGAGCTGTTTGGCTTCATCGAGCACTTCGCTGGCTACGGATTCAACAAGAGCCACTCGGCTGCGTATGCGCTGGTGGCATATCAGACCGCTTGGCTCAAGGCTCACTACCCGTCCGAGTACATGGCTGCATTGCTCACCGCGGTCAAGAAGGACAAGGACAAGACGGCCGCGTACCTACACGAGTGCCGCATGATGGGTATTCCGGTTCTGGTGCCAGGGGTCAACGTGTCCGAGCGAGACTTCCTCGGCCACGATGGTGAAATCATCTTCGGCCTCAGCGCAGTGCGAAATGTTGGCGAGGCCGTCACCGACCTGATCGTGGCCGAACGAGATGCACATGGCCCCTACGAGTCGTTCTTCGACTTCATCGAACGCGTTGACGTCAGCGTTCTGAACAAGAGGACCATCGAGTCAATGATCAAGGGCGGCGCATTCGACTCAATGGATTACTCACGTCGCGGCCTCCTCGAGGTTGCGTACGGGGTCATTGATGCGACGGTGGATCGGCGAAAGGCCGAGGAGGCTGGTCAGTACAGCTTGTTCGGCGGTGTCGACGACACCTCCGGAGTTGTCGATCACGAGGTGCCAGAGCACGAGTGGGACAAGAAGGTTCGTCTCGCATTCGAGAAGGAAATGCTTGGCCTGTACATCTCAGATCATCCACTCCTTGGGCTGGAGAAGGCGCTTTCAACCATGACCGACACCCCTGTGCCTGGTCTGTGGGACAAGGAAGACCGGAGCCAGGCCACTGTTGCGGGAGTCGTCAGCGCGGTGAATCGGAGATACACGCGAAAGGGTGACCCGATGGTCTACTTCACCATCGAGGATCTTCAAGGCAGCGTGGAAGCCGTTGCATTCCCCAAGACCGTGTCCGACTTTGGACCGATGATCAGGGAGGACGCAGTCGTCGTTGTCCGCGGGCGAGTGGACCACCGTGGTGATGATGTGAAATTCATCGCCCAAAGCATGACCGAGCCAGACCTGAGCGCAGACCAAAGCGTGCGAGTGAGAGTGTCCGCTTCGAGGCTGTCGCCAACAGTGGTAGCAAAGCTCAAAACCGTGCTCACCAATCATCCCGGTACAGCGCCGGTCTATATCCACATGCATGGCGATGCTGGAGAAAAGGTCCTACGGATCGGTCAGGAGCATCGTGTCGATCCACGTTCCGGACTCTTCGCCGAACTCCGGGAGCTGCTCGGTCCGACCAGCGTGTTCTAGACCGCTACAGAGTGAGGCCGGAGTCCGTCACGAGGTCTGCCAGCTCGTCGACAGTGGAGGGTGACGGCGTGACCCACGGCACTCTTGCGACATTGATCTGATATCGGGCGGTTAGTTCGTCGATGGCGTCGCCTTGTCGACGAGCCTCGCCGGCCCACGCACGCAGATTTGCTTTGGCGATCGCACGGAGTTCCGCATCGGGGACGCCCCGGATTGGGGTATCAGCGGCAGCGATCCACGAGGACGGCAATGTCCGGTTGAACACGATGTCCGAAGGTCGGATTTCGATTCCCTCGAGTTCGCGAAAGAACCGTCGAGTCTCGTGAATCGGCGTCGGGTCCGCCGTCGTCGCGATGACCGTGCGTGCCTCTCTGAGGTACCTCTCGATCGTCTTCGATCGCTTCGATAGCGTGTCATACATTGTCCGCAGATCGAGGAGAAAGTCAGCCACATCGGACAGCATTGGTCCTCCAAGCACGGTGTCTGCCATTCGCAGCATGGGCTTGGCGGTGAAGCGATAGAGGACCGATCGGCCGGGTAGGTGCGATCCGGTCAACCACTTCAACAGCTTGCCCGATACCAGGTCCCCTGTCGTTGCCGGAGCGCGGAAGAAGTCGATACCTCCTCCGGATGGGGGTGTATCAACGACGAGTACATCAAATCGCTTTCCTTCGATGTACTCCGCCATTCGTTCGCCTGCCGCATACGCCTGCGCCGCGGGAAATCGGTCGGCAATGGCACGGAAGTAAGGGTTGACGAGAAGCCGGTCACCGACCTCGGGTTCGGCGTACCTGTGAATGATCGCTTCCCATGAAGCGGAAACGTCGAGCATCGCAGCGAACATGTCTGGATGACCGTTGACGGGCTGTGGCTCGTGACCGAGCGCTTCGAGCCCGAGGGCGTCTGCAAGCCTCCGCGCCGGATCGATCGTCAGCACAAGGGTCCTCGCTCCCTGCGAAGCCTTGACGGAGGCGATCGCTGCAGACAGAGTGGTCTTGCCGACGCCGCCGGCGCCCGTGACGATGATCGTGTCCGTCATCACATACCCGCAATCGCATCGGCGAGCTGCACGGCAACTTCCTCCGGCGTCAGGATCCCGCGGAGAAACGGCAGCGTGTAATCGTGGGGGAGGGCGTTGCACCACGACTCCTGCTCCGTCTCCATTGAGACCTGGAGCGCGGCCGCTTCAAACACTGGTCCGCTACCGAGAAGATCGAGGTCGGTCTTCTGCATCCCGCTCTTTGGGAGGAGTCTGTTGACGACCACAGTTGGGGGCGGGCTGAGGCCTTCCACGGCGATGGCCTCGATCGCTTCGTTGGTCTCATTGACGGGGAGCTCGGCTGGTGTGGCTACAAGAACGATCGAGGTCACATCCGGATCAAGGACTGTCGCTTGGAGCTTCGTGGCCTGTCTCTTGACATTCCCGGTCGGTACGAGTTCAGCGATCGTCGTCGGCGCACGAAGATACGACTGGAACTGTCCCAGCGACGGGGCGTCAACCACCACGGTGTCCCATGTTCCCTTCCATGTCTCGTGGACCGGCTTGCCGATGCTGATGATCTCCCTCACACCTGGTGCAGTGTCCGCGAGGACCCCGAGGGCCGCTGCCAGCTGCCTTGTAGGTGCACCCTGAGGAACTCTGAGCTGAAGCTTCAGATACTCATCGAGTGCAGTCGATCGTTCGATCGTCATTGCAAACAGGCCAGGGCGGACCTCCTTCGGCTGATAGCTGAGGACTGGTTCCCTGAGATGCGTACCGAGACCAAGGCTCGCACCCATGTCAACGGCAAGCACGGAATGACCACGTCGGGCTCTGTCGAGGGCCAACGCTGCGGTCAGAGCAGACTTCCCAGTTCCGCCCTTGCCAGATACGAAGATGAGTTCGGTGTCGGCCATGGTCGGGAGGCTAGTTCCAGTCGACCGTGAGCTGGCCTACGCTGGCCGACTACACCAAATGAGGAGAGCACGTGGCACAGCTAGATATGGACGAGTTTCTTCAGCGGTTCAGCGATCGCGCAACTGCGGTGAAGGAGCGAGGCGTACCTCCGCTCGAGGGAGAAGCTCGGAAGATCTTCATCGAGGCCGCTGAGAAGGACTTCATGGACTACACGCTTGTTGCATCAGCTTCGTGGACCGTCGAAGAAGGCCAGCTGGTGCTTCGAATACCGCTGTCAGGCTGACGGCTCTTCGAGTCCCAGAGCTATGCGCTTTGCAGCAGCCCGGCGTTCTGACTCGATGCGGGCGAGTTCGTAGTTGTCATGGTCCACATAGCTCATCGCAGCGGCGATCCGCCGATGCCCAGCGATGTCACGAATCTGATTGTGCATGGTCTGGCACACACGTCTGTAGTCGGGGTGGCCGCCTTGTTGTGTGCGGAGCTCGAGCATGTGGAACGCCTCTCGTGCGTTCATGTTCATGTAGAAACGAACGTTGTTCGCAAAGGGAACGACGTATTGGGCCACGCTTGGAGATGTCGATTGGGCGATGACGTCATACAGCCCCGCCATTCGCTCCATCGAGTCCGCCCACGCCTGTGACGCACCGATGTCGACGACGGCTTCGGGCGTGATGTATCCGTTGGCTGGGGTCAGTTCCTGCCACTCCAAGGTCATCATCCGGTGCCGCTGCAGATCCCTGAATATGCCGTAGTCGCACAACACATCGAATCGATAGAAGATTTGCTCCATCGCGCGACCGGGCTTGTGTCGTCTGTTCGTCCTGTTGCCGACATACGCATCGAATATCTCATCTATTTCAGCCTCCGACATGGCGGCGACTGCTTCACGAATCTGTGTGTCGGGAAGGGGTGAAGCTGCGTAGAGGGCTGCCGCAGCAACCTTCCGTTCTCCGTGGGGGTCGAACTCGACCAAGGTCACTTCAGGCGCCGGGTCCGCATTCGCGGGGAGCCTTGCAGCGATACGTCCGACCGCATCCGCGTTCGCTGCGAGATAGCTGCTCCACGCACCTCCGCGATCGGGCACGTCGACGCGCTTCATAAACGAGGGAATCACCTGCCGCAGCTCACTCAGCATTTGATCCCCAAACCACTGCACTTCCTCGAGCGGATGTGCGGCCATCCGGAGAAGGAGCGCCTCGTAGGCCTGGCCGGAGCCAAAGATGCCAACGTTCGATGTCGTTGACGCTGGAAGAAGTCCACGAGCGTCGTCGCATGCTTTGGCGCGAATCGTCGACCGCCACACAAAGGAGGAGTCCCCCTCTTGCTGGGGATACAACGTTTCGTAATAGGTCACGAGTTGAGCCACGACCTCGCTGTAGGTATCGAACATGGCATCCATCTCTGTGACGTAGCGGGCACCCAGATCTGATCGGCCGATCTCGGACGGAATCTGGTAACGAAACCGATCACCAAGACGCTGGTCGTAGAAGATGTACCTGGTCGATTGCTCGAGATAGGACGCAAGTCGTCCCCACTCGAGAACCTTCGTGAGGATGTTGGACGCCTGTTCCACTGCGAGATGTGCGCCACCTAGTTGGGCGACCGAATCGTCTCCGTACTGTGTGAACACCCGGTCATAGAGCTGCTCTGCGCGCTCTGTGCCAACGAGGCCGTCCTCGTCGACCTGCTGAGCGATGGTTTGGATCGCGACGTCAGGCTGAGACGCGAATTCGTCGAGAAACAGCCGACGAACCGACTTCGGCGAGCGGCTGTAGCGAGCGAACAAGGCACCCTTGACGACCTCGGGGAGCCCCTGAATTGCGAAGATCGGAGAGTCCAGATTCGTGAAGTAGGGAGCCAGCGTCTGCTGCTCATCCTCGGTGAATGCTTCGGTGTAGAACGGGGGTGCTGATGCACGCGGTTGAGTCACGAATCGTCTCCTGTGATGCGACCGTACACATGGTCTGGTACCTCGGCAATTTACGTATATCGGTACGCTGCGGGCATGGTCTTCGTGCGATTCCTTCTCGGTGTGCTCATCGCTATTGGCGCCTTGTTGCTCGCCGTTCCCGCGGTGGTACTTGTCGATCTCGTTGCTGGCGGATCGGGCTTGGGATTGTGTCCCGACGGCCTCGGGACCTGCACGACCTCCGCCTTCACGATCGCGGAACTCGCAGTGCTGCTTGGGTTTGCTGCCGTGATCATTGGGGGAGGGATCGCGCTGTGTCTCCGAATACTCCACGGACAAGAGAACGACGCAGAGATCAGGCTCAGCTGACCTTGCCAGACGTCGTGCTGGATTAGCCTGCTGCATCGTGGACCAATTCGAGGACGACTACCAAGACGAAGATGCGGTGCTACCGCTCCGCGAGCGGATGCCGGATTATGCCGCAGTGTTTGGCGTGGGCCTTGCGGGGTCGGTGGTCGTCGGCTTCATCTTCTTCCTTATTGCTGACATCGGGTTCGCCTCCGCGATTGGCTACACAATCATCCTCTATGGAGTTGTGCTGCTGCTCGCTGGGGGTGCAACTGGCGGCGGCTACACGAATCTCGGGATCGGCGCTGTCGGTGCGTTGTTCGGCACCAGACGAGCCGACGAGCCGCAGAGCGAGGTGGAGGAGACCTGGGGCACGAAGCCAAAGGCGGACCCGCACGACCGCTTGGCGAAGGGTCTTCGACCGGAGGCCAACCCAAGAGCATTCTGGCAGGTCATGGGAGGCGTGCTGTACGTTGGAATCGGTCTGCTTATCGTGATCGCTGGGTCATAGCCGAGCCCATCACTCGTTCGGAGAGTCCAGCGCAGCGGTGAAGTCCTCCGCAACGACGAACAACCCTCTCGACTCTGCGACGACGGCATCCCCATCGATCATCTGACCGAGGATCTTGAGGCGTCTGCCTCGCTTCTCCTCAACCAGACCCCGCATCGTGAACACGCTCGTGGACCTCGCCTGTGCTCGGTAACGCAGATCGAGGGTCGCGGTGAACACGAGAACTCTGTGGCTGAGCATTGCTGACCAAGCCGAGATCTCGTCGAGGGCAGTTGCGACGATCCCGCCGTGGAGCGTTTCTTCGAAGCCGGCATACTCGGCACGAGGCTCGAACGGAGCCGTAACTGCTCCGTCGTCGGCGAGTTCGAAGCCATCGAGCTGAAGGCCAAGTGCATTGTCGAGTCCACAGCCGAAACAGGCGTCGTAGCGTCGTCTGAGCTCGCGGATGTGGTCGAGGTCGATCGTCACCGTGTCTCTCTCACTTCATACGACGGTCGGCTGCAGGTGGCCATTGGGTGACGCTACCGAAACGAGCGAGACAACACGGAGGTCCAGGCGGCGGGACTCGTCCGCACCGTTCATCCATGTCTTCTCAATGACGCAGCACACTGCGGCCACAGCAGCTCCGCAGGATGCGGCGATAGCGACAAGGGAGTTGACTGCGGCCCCGGTTGCCAGGACATCGTCCACGATCAGGATGCAATCGGCAGGCGTCAGGAGCGACCGGTCGACGGCGAGCCAAGTGTGTTCGCCTCTCGTTGTCGACGGCACGACCCGGCTCTCAAACGGTTCTTTTGGCCTGGACGAGAACTTCTTTGCATAGACAAGGGGCAGCGCCGCGGCTGATGCGGTTGCAACGCCGATCGGAATTCCCGAGGCTTCGGCGGTGAGGATGAGGGTCGCCCCGTTTGCAGTGGCCTCGTGTCCAAAGCGCTCGCCGACTCCTCCAAGAATGTCGGGCTCGACACGATGATTGAGGAAGTGATCCACCGCAACGAATCCATCGGTCACGGTTCCACGCGCAGCAATGTCGATGGCTACATCCATCAGCCGACCCTACCGCCGGTACCATCGCAGCCCATGAAGCAGCCTCCAGCTCCGACATCCGATGAGAAGCGAAACGCACGGGTCATTCTTCGAAGACTGAAGAAGTTGTATCCCGAAATGTCGACCGCACTTGACTACGAAGACGCTTGGCAACTCCTCGTAGCAACGGTTCTCTCTGCACAAACCACGGATGAGAACGTCAACAAGGTGGTGCCTGAGCTCCTTGCGACCTACCGCACACCGGATGAACTCGCAGCGGCGAATCCGGAGGATGTCGAGAAGATCATCTACTCCACCGGCTACTACCGGCAGAAGACAAAGAGCATCATTGCGCTCGCCGGTGATCTTGTTGACCGATACGACGGGGTCGTGCCACAGGACCTCGATGAGCTTGTGAAGCTGAGGGGCGTCGGGCGCAAGACCGCATCAGTCGTTCTTGCTGAGGTGTGGGACATTCCGGCGATCGCGGTGGACACACATGTCAAGCGCGTCACCAACCGGCTTGGCATCACCGACAGCAGCGACCCAGTGAAGATCGAACAGGAGTTGATGGCCCTGTATCTCAAGAAGGACTGGGCGAGCGTCTCAATGCGATTCATCCAATTCGGCCGCGATGTGTGCGACGCAAAGAAACCCCGGTGCTGGGAGTGTCCGTTGGCCGATCGTTGCATGTTCGAACCGAAGGCGGTCCGCCCTTCTTGAGTGCGTTCGTGACGGCCTTTCGCCGGGGCCCACGCGACAAGGCAATCGCTGCGCTGGCGCTCCCAGCCCTGGTAACGCTTGCGATGGATCCTCTGGTCTCGATCGTTGACACGGCATGGGTCGGACGGCTTGGCACGGTGTCACTAGCTGCGCTCGCCATTGCATCGGCAGTCTTTGCGGCATTGTTCTCGATCTTCAATTTCGTTCACGCGACGATCACACCGCTTGTTGCCGGCGAGGTCGGCCGGGGCGACCTTCAACGGGCGGGATCGATTTCGTCGGGCGCCGTATTGGTGACATTTGCGATGGGGGTCGTCGTCGCGGGGCTGGCAGCGTTCGCATCTCCGGCCATCGTGGGTGCATTCGGTGCGGAGCCCGAGGTTGCGGCAGAAGCCACGACCTACTTGCAGATTCGATTCCTCGCCCTGCCAGCGATGCTCGTCGCGATGGTCGGTCACGGTGTCTTCCGCGGCCACTCAGACACACGGACACCTCTGTGGGTAGCGGGAGGAATGAACGCCGTGAACCTTGTACTCGACCCAATTCTGATCTTTGGCTTCGACCTTGGCGTAGCTGGGGCAGCGTGGGCAACGGTGGTCGCTCAAGTCGTGGCCGCGGTGTGGTTCCTGGTTCTCATGTACGGAACGCAACGCACCAAGCTCGGAATAACACGCAAGATCGGCAATCTCGGATCTCTCGGCATCAAAAAGATCCTGGGAGCGGGATGGCCGATGATGATTCGTAGCGCCGCGCTTCTGGTGGCGATCACGGCGACCACCGTTGCTGCTTCGCGGATTTCTACCGTCGATGTGGCAGCGCATCAGATTGCGATGCAGGTGTGGCTCTTCCTGTCGTTTGTGCTCGACTCGTATGCCATTGCCGCGTCAGCAATGATTGGGACCGATATTGGTGCGGGGGCACGAACGGATGCTCGC
>JBPCTY010000191.1:0-21972 GCA_051011415.1 Acidimicrobiia bacterium | reverse complement strand
TGGATACACGCATGTACACACCTCACGTTCTCGCCAAACGTTGTGACGGGCGGATCGAAGTCCAATGTGGTTCCTGCTGCATCCCAAGGCGATGTGGATGTACGCATGCTTCCAGGGCAAGACGCCGATGACATTGACGATCACCTACGCAAGGTTCTTGGGCCGGATCTATTCGATCAACTGGACGTTGTCCCCATCCTCGAAATGTCGGCGAACGGTTCACCGCCGAACGGCCCAATGTGGGAAGCCATGGCAGACGCAGCAGAACAACACATTGGAACACGCTCTCTCGCACCAACGCTCACACCGGTGACGACAGATGCGAGGTTCTTCAGGGAGCGCGGGATACCTTCTTACGGCGTCGGACTATTTGACGACAGCGTCACTTTCCCTGAGATGCTCGCGATGTTTCATGGCGCCGACGAGCGAGTTTCCAAACAATCCGTTCGCCTCACGACAGAGTTCCTGGCATCGGTCATCTCCCATTTCTCGGACCGCGTCGGCTAATGACTGCTGACGGGACTGTTGTTCTCGATCTCGATGGCGTTCTCTATCGCGGCGAAGCCGGAGTTCCCGGTGTCGCTGATGCGTTGACTCAGCTTCGATCGGCGGGGTGGCACCTTGTGTACGCCACCAACAATTCAACGAAGACTGCCGATCTCGTCGCGGAGCACATCGAGCAACGCACTGGATTCTCGATCGATCCCACGGCAGTTGTCACCTCGGCAGCGGTTGCAGCACAAGTCTGCTCGCTGGAGCACTCGTCGGCGTACGTGGTTGGTCCCGATGCAGTTCGGATCGAACTTGCAGTGCGCGGCATTTCGATTGTCGACGCAAGCGAGGCAGAAGCGATCATCGTCGGGCTGGACCGCAACCTCACCTATTCATCCATAAGCGTCGCGGCCAGCGCTATTCGCCGCGGTGCCACCTTCATCGGCACCAACTTGGATCCCACGTTCCCCACACCCACTGGACTCGAGCCAGGGGCTGGGACTGTTGTCGGAGCGGTAGAGATCGCAGCTGATACCCAACCGATCATCTGCGGTAAACCAACCCAGGTGTTCTCGGCCGCCGTCGGTGAACATATCCAAGGGGACGATGTGTGGATGGTTGGGGACCGGCCCGATACAGACCTCGCTATGGCGATTGATCGCGGCTGGAGGTCTGCGCTTGTGATGACGGGTGTGACGTCAGCCGCCGACGTTGTCCCAGCGAAATGGACCCCAGATGCGGTGCTGAACAGTGTCGCCGACCTACCAGCGATTCTCGGAAAAGCGACGCGATGAGCTGTCGTGTTGGGATAATGGAGCAATGACAGACTCCGAACACACTGAAGCCCTGAACGCCACCGAGCTACAGAGCGCCTTGGAGAAGGCAGATCCAGCCGAGGCTCCCGAGATCGCAGAAACACTCGCGGACGCGCTCGGCGATGATCTGGATCAGTCGTCTCTCAATGACGGGACCTCAAGCTGACCAGACGACGGCTGGACGCCGAACTTGTCCGGCGAAAACTCGTTCGTTCCCGCACCGAAGCGCAACGTGCGATCGACGCAGGGCTGGTACGTGTGGGCACAAACCCTTCCCCGAAGGCCGCAACGATGGTGGCACCGGACGAAGCACTGCACGTTGTCGCCCCACCGGAACCTTTCGTTAGTCGCGCCGGACGGAAGCTGGATGGCGCTCTCGACCTCTTCGGCGTCGAAACCAAAGACCGGGAAGCCGTCGATGTCGGCGCGTCGACGGGGGGCTTTACTGATTGTCTGCTGCAACGCGGTGCCGAGTCGGTTGTTGCGGTGGACGTCGGATATGGGCAGATTGATTGGTCGCTGCGCGAGGACGACAGGGTCACGGTGGTGGAGCGGACCAACATTCGACTTGCCGACATCAACGCATTGGGTGCCCCATTCGACGTGGTTGTCGCAGATCTGTCCTTCATCTCACTTCAGACCGTCGCCCACGCGCTGAGGGCCCTTGGGGACACGGGGACAGACTGGATCCTCCTTATCAAGCCGCAGTTCGAAGCCGGTAAGGAGCGCGTGGGAAAGGGTGGAATCGTGCGCGATCCCGAAGTGTGGAGAGACGTGCTTGTCGCCGTGACAGAGGCGCTGGCGTCAGAAGGACTTGGATGTCATGGTCTCGCGGTATCGTCGATCTCAGGAACGCAAGGCAACAAGGAGTTTGTCGGACACTTCACCACCGGACCCCAGGTGGTCGTAGCGTTGGACATCGACTCCGTGGTCGAGGAAGCTTCGTGAAGAACGTTCATATCGTCACGCGGGAAGACAAGCCAGAAGCAGCCGCTGTCGCGGCCAAGCTCACGGCAGCGCTCGAAACGCACGGCGTCGTGAGCGACCATGCGAACGAACCCGACCTGTTGATCGCCGTCGGCGGTGATGGCACTGTCCTCGCCGCGGCGTCAACCGCGATCTCTGCCGACATTCCTGTGTGTGGCGTCAACGTCGGGAGGGTCGGCTACCTGGCGGAGTTCGAGGTCGCAGAAATCGGAGACTTGTCACGAGCTGTTGCGCGGAACGAAATGTCGATCCGCGAACACAGCGTGCTTGAGGTCTCCGTTGATGACGTCTCGGCAATGGCGATCAACGACGTCGTCGTCGAGAAGGTCATCAGCCAGCGGATCATCGAGGTTGAGGTCGCTGTCAATGCGAGGCCCCTCGCGACCTACCGCACTGACGGAATCATCGTGGCGACACCGCTCGGCTCAACCGCATACTCGCTTTCTGCCGGTGGACCCGTGGTGGATCCTTCCCTTGACGCACTGGTGGTGACTCCAATTGCACCGCACAGTCTCCTGACGCGTCCAGTCGTGCTTGCCCCTGATGCCGTGGTCGACATCGTTGTCGAGACCGATCGGCCGGCCAGAATCAACGTCGACGGAACGGAATTTGCGACCGTCCCACCGGGCGGCTCTGTGACCGTGCGTCGGAGCGACCATCGAGTGAAGTTTGCGAGCCTCGATCGGCATCCGTTCCCACAAGCTGTTCGAGAGCAATTCGGACTCAATAATGCTTGAGGAGATCACAGCCCGAAACCTCGGGTTGATCGAAAGCGCAGCGATCGGTCTCACCCCCGGATTGACAGTGATTACGGGTGAAACCGGCACCGGAAAGACCTTGATGTTCGGTGCGTTGCGTCTTCTTCGAGGTGACACCGCCAAGAAGGGGTACATCGGGCCGCTCGACGAAGACTGCGAGGTGGCTGCACGGTTCAACGTGGATGGGGACGAAGTCGTCGTACGACGGTCCATCACTGAGGCACGGTCTCGCGCGTACGTCGACGATATTGCGGCCTCCGCTGGCAGGCTTGCCGACCTATTGGGGTCAAGGGTTTCCATCGTTGGACAACACGATCAGCTCGCGATCACAACTTCCAAGGGCATGCGGTCACTGATTGATGCGAGCCTCGTCGACCGTTCCACCGTCGATACGTATCAGGCAGCGTGGCGAGCGCACCAAGCGATCATCGGTGAACGGGACGAGATCGGCAATGACCAACGGACGCTTGAGCGAGATCGCGACACTGCACGTTTCCAGGCCGAGGAGATTGCACAAGCAGGCCTCGAGGAGGGCCAAGAAGAAGACCTGGCTGCAGCACTGTTGAGCGCACGTAACGCCGATTCCATCGTGGAGGACATCGGCGTTGCCCTCGCCGCCATGGGTGACGATGGGGCTGGTGTGAGTCTGGATTCAGCACTCGCTGCGCTGCGAAGAGCTGCGGAGATGGATGACCGATTCACCGATCTGTATGACGGATTGTCAGGCGTTGCAGTCTCTCTTGCAGAAGTCGCAGGGCAAGTCGCAATGCTCGGTGCCGAGATCAACGCCGATCCTCAACATCTGGCGGAACTTGAAGAGCGCAAGGCAACGATCAACGCGTTGAAGCGAAAGTACGGTTCGACAGTCGAAGAAGTGCTCGCCTTTGGGCTGGACGCTGCGGAGCGGGATGCGCGCATGAGTCGACTTCTGGTGTCAGCTGAGGACATAGAGGCTCGATTCGAGGCCTCGGAAGCGGCGGTGATCGAGGCTGGTGCCCGACTCAGGGTGGTGCGTCAGGACGTGGCCAACGTCCTTGCCGTGGAGACACAACGTCATCTGGCAGATCTCGGCTTCAGCTCTCCTGTGGTGAAGATCAACGTCGAAGACGGTGTCCCTTCGTCTGCCGGTGCGGACCGGCCGGTGTTGCTGTTCGCATCCGATGCATCGCTGATGCCGGGTCCCGCAAGTTCCGTTGCATCCGGGGGCGAGCTGAGCAGACTCGTACTCGCATTGACGCTCGCTGCCGGGACCGACGACGTTTCCGTGATCGCCTTCGATGAGGTCGACGCAGGTGTAGGCGGAGCGACTGCGCTGGCGATGGGAGAGAAGCTTGCAGCGCTCTCGAAATCACACCAAGTGATTTGCGTGTCCCACCTTCCACAGGTCGCGGCCTTCGCCGACCTGCATCTCGCCGTACAAAGAGAAGGAGCCGTGGCGCAGGTAGAAGTCCTCGACAGCGAATCCAGAGTTGTGGAGCTGTCGCGCATGCTTGCGGGGCTATCCGATTCAGCCAAGGGCCAGGAGCATGCAAGCGAGCTGCTTGCCCTCGCGGGACGTTCGCGGTGACGGTTGTTTGACCACACGCGACCGCTGTTAACATCCAAGCTTCCGAGGTGGAGGGCAGCGTGACGAAGCACGTGTTCGTAACCGGCGGGGTGACGTCAAGCCTTGGCAAAGGCATCACCTCGGCGTCCTTGGGGCGACTCCTCAAAGCTCGGGGATACCGCGTCGTCCTGCAGAAGCTTGACCCCTACATCAACGTTGACCCGGGAACCATGAATCCGTTCGAGCATGGCGAGGTGTACGTCACCGACGACGGGGGAGAGACCGATCTCGACCTCGGCCACTACGAACGATTTGTCGGCGAGTCGCTCAGTCGCGATTCCAACGTCACCACAGGTGCGATCTATCAGTCGGTGATCCGAAAGGAACGGCGTGGCGACTACCTCGGAGCGACCGTTCAGGTCATTCCTCACATAACGAACGAGATCAAGGCGCGCATCCGCAAGCTCGGACAGCGTGACGACGTAGATGTGGTCATCACCGAAGTCGGTGGAACAGTTGGCGATATCGAATCCCTTCCGTTCTTGGAGGCGATCCGCCAGGTACGGAAGGACGTCGGCGAAGCCAACACGTGCTACATACACGTCACGCTTGTGCCATACCTGCACACCTCCGAAGAGCTGAAGACCAAACCGACCCAACACTCTGTCGCGGAGCTGCGCAGCAGGGGGATCCTGCCAGAGGTCATCGTGGTGCGATCCGATCGCCCCGTCGACGAGAGTGCCCGCAAGAAGATCAGCCTCTTTTGTGACGTGGCACCCGATGCCGTGATCAATGCCGTGGACGTGCCGAACATCTACGGCGTGCCTCTGGCGCTTCACGAAAAGGGTCTCGACGAAGTGGTGTGTCGTGAACTCAATCTCGATCCGCCTCCAGCTGATCTCGAGTCGTGGGAGTCAATGGTCGGCGAAATGACGTCGCCGGAGGGCTCAGTGAATATCGGCATCGTCGGCAAATATGTTGACTTGCCCGACGCCTACCTGTCGGTTGTCGAATCTTTGAACCACGCCGGCCGCACTTCGCGGGTCGCACCAAACATCAGATGGATACCTGCTGATGACGTCGACGGCCTTCTTGCTGAGTCCTATCTGGAGGACCTCGACGGAATACTCGTACCCGGTGGATTTGGAATCCGTGGAGTAGAAGGAAAGATCACAGCTATTCGGCACGCACGCGAGCACGGCATTCCCTTCCTTGGACTGTGCCTCGGCCTGCAGTGTGCGGTGATCGAATATGCGCGGAATGGCCTCGGCATTGCCAATGCCCATTCATCTGAGTTCGATCCGGTGAGTCCTGATCCCGTGATCGACCTGATGGACACCCAGAAGGATGTCGCGGACAAGGGCGGCACAATGCGCCTTGGGCTCTATCCAGCAAAACTCACCGAGGGCTCACTCGCCAGGACTCTGTATGGCGAAGAGGTCGTATACGAGCGTCATCGGCACCGATGGGAAGTGAACAATCGGTATCGGTCGCAACTCGAGGCTGCCGGCATGGTCATGTCAGGGGTCAGTCCAGACGACAGGTTGGTCGAATTCATCGAGCTTCCCGACCATCCGTACTTCATCGCGACTCAGGCACATCCGGAACTGCTTTCGCGACCTGATACTCCACATCCCCTCTTCGATGGGTTCATCGCTGCTGCCAAAGTCCATCGGCAAGCGCTTCATGAAGCAAGCGCGACTTCGGTGGCATCAGACGCCTCGCATTGACGTCGCAACAATCTGCGCCCGACGGCTTCGCTATCGTCGGTTCGGAGCACGTTGCGAGTGCAGCATTCCTCTCGATGTCTGTACTTTCGGTCAGGACTCCATCCGGTGCCACTGTTGAGCGAGTCGTCGTCGAGCATCCAGGTGCGGCAGCAGTTGTGCCGCTGATTGATGACGACGTACTCCTTGTGCGTCAGTATCGAGCAGTGGCAGATGAGTCGATGCTTGAGATTCCGGCTGGGAAACTCGACGACCCAGCCGAGAATCCGAGGGATGCGGCACATCGTGAGCTCGAGGAGGAAACCGGATGGGTGGCGAATGACCTCATGCACCTGTCCACGATTTGGACGGCAGTCGGCTTCTCTGATGAACAGATTGCGATATATCTCGCTTCGCACCTCACCCGAGGTGTGAAAGCCCCCGCCGGAGCGGAAGAGGAAGAGGCTGAGATCGTGAGGATGCCGTTCCTGGAGGCGAAACGTATGGTTCTCGACGGCGAGATTTCGGACGCCAAGACGGTGACGGGCATTCTCCTTGCCGATCAACTTCGTGGCAGTGACTGACCACACCGCCGAGTTCGTAGCCTCTATTGTGGCGGAACGCGGTCTCGCAGCGAACACAGCTAAGGCCTACCAAAGAGATCTCGCTCAGTTCTTTGCGTTCGTTGACGGCGACGCAGGTACGACGACTGAGGATTCGATCCGCACATATCTCGAGGAACTCCGGTCGCTGGACCTTGCGGAGGCATCGGTCGCACGAAAGTTTGCGGCGATCCGTGCCTACCAGAGGTTTCTCGTGATTGAGGGGCTCCGCGAAGACGATCCCACGGCCGGAATCGACGCGCCTCAACGATCTCGAACGCTTCCCAAAGCGCTAACGATCGAAGAGGTCCTGGCGTTGCTTGACAGCGTCGACACGTCGACTGCTGTTGGACTGCGCGACAAGGCTGTCCTCGAGTTCCTGTATGCCACGGGCTGCAGGGTCAGCGAGTTGTGCGGACTGGGTCAACACGATTATGACGCTGAGACCAGGACAGCAATGGTGACAGGGAAGGGACAGCGAGAGCGGCTGGTGCCAGTCGGTTCGTATGCCGCCGAGAGCATCGATGATTGGCTACCGGTGCGGTTGGTGTGGCGTCTTCAAGGTGCGGACCCCGGGACCCTCTTCCTATCGACCAGAGGCAACGAGCTATCACGGCAGGCGGTGTGGCGATTGGTGAAGAAGCACGGGGCCTCTGCACGGATCGAGCCCTCGCGGCTGTCCCCCCACGTGCTTCGCCACTCGGCCGCAACTCACATGGTCGAAGGCGGGGCAGACCTGCGATCGGTGCAGGAGATTCTCGGGCACGCAAGTTTGAGCACGACGCAAACGTACACGAAGGTCAGTCCTGAGCATCTCTATGAGGTTGTGATGACCAGCCACCCGAGGGGCACCTGACCACAGCGTCGTTGGGAAGCAAGCAACGTTTTCGAGGCCGGCAGCGGTATCCTTGGCGACCGAACAGCGGACTCTTCTCCCTGTTTGTCGTCGTGGAGGCACAAATGACAACCGTCGACCATGTCAAAGCTACCGAAGCACTGAACGCTGAGCGTGCGCGCCTGCTTCATCAACTGGAGGAGCTTGGCTCAGACGAGTCGGGTGAGCTCACCGGCGACATGGACTTCGGTGATGCATTTGCGGATGCGGCAGCTGCCACAGCGGAACGCACAGAAACGATGGGCATCATCGAGAACCTCAAGCATCAGCTTGACGACGTGGACGCTGCGCTGGCCAAGGTCGACAACGGAACCTACGGCGTGTGTGATTCGTGCGGGAAGGACATCGGAGCTGCCCGCATGGAATTCAGGCCAATGTCGGTCAAGTGCGTGGACTGCAAGTCCGAAGGCTGAGTGTTTCACCTCGCCCGGCGGTTCGGCCGTCACATAACCGCTACGCCTCTTTCCCCTGGTGAACAGCAGGAAGTCGCAGATTCCCTGACGCCCGAGCTCGGCATCATCTTCTTCTCCCAGACGCCAGCGGATCAACGTCATGCCCTCGATGTCGCTCGATCGGCAGCGGGGGGCAGCGATGTCACCGAAGCGGCACTGCTGCACGATGTCGGGAAGGTCGTGTCTGATCTTGGCCCGTATCAGCGGTCACTTGCAACGGTGTGGTCGTACACATCGCTCCCTGTCTGGGGTGCATGGCGGGACTACCTGGACCACGGTGGCATCGGCGCGGACATGCTTGCAGAGGCTGGCGCGGGGGAGCTCAGCGTTGCCTTCGCTCGGTGTCATCCGGGCGCTGTTCCGAGCGGTGTCGATGCCGCATCGTGGGCCACGCTCGCGGAAGCGGACGATGCGTAGACCGTAAAGCACGGCATCGGGACGAGACTCCAATACCATGCCTCCGATGACATTCGAGGTACGCACAAGGGTCTACGAAGGACCGCTCGATCTGTTGCTGCAGCTGATCACGTCGCATCAGTTGGAGATAACCGAACTCAGCCTGGTCGAGATCGTCACTGAGTACCTCGCATTCATCGATGACATGCGTGACCTCGATCTTGAAGTCACGAGCGAATTCCTTCTCATCGCTGCGACCCTCATCCAGTTGAAGGCTCGCCACCTGCTCCCCGACGATGAACCAGTCGATCTTGACGAGGAGCTGGAACTTGCCGAGGAGCGGGATCGCCTGCTGTCACGGCTTCTCGCCTGCCTCACGTTCAAAGATGTGGCAGCAGTGATACAACACCGTATCGACGCTCGTAGTCATGCCCATCCACGGATGGTGGGCCTCCCCCCAGAAATTGAACCGCCTGCTCCGGACGTCGTCATTCCCGTCGATGCGGATGGGCTGGCCGCAATTGCAGATCGAGCGTTCCTCGCACCATCGGACGACCCAGACCTCGACCATCTCGATCTGGAGCTTCCTTCGGTGCAAGATGCAATGGTTGATCTTCAGGGCAGGATGGCATCGGTGGTTACTTCGGACTTCGAGGAAGTAGTCGCACACTGCAGCCGCGATGTTGAGGTTGTGGCCTACTTCCTTGCGTTACTGGAGCTCGCACGGTGGGGGATTGTCCGGGTCAGTCAGGATGATCCGGAAGCGTCGATTCAGATTCGATACGACAGCTCACGAGCTGACCGTCCATTTGACGAGCTGCTCGCAGCGGAGGAGAGCGAGTGAACGAACTCGAACGCATCATCGAGTCGATCCTCTTTGTGTCGGAGGAAGTGGTGACGACTGCGGAGCTTGCCGAAGTTACGGAACAACCACGGACGACGATCGAAGATGCGATCGCCACCCTCTCTGAGCATTACGCAGAAGGACACGCGCTGGAGATTCACGAGGTCGCCGGTGGTTGGCGACTCTTTACGGCGCCCGAGATGCATCCGTACCTGGAACGGTTCGCAGCGACCGATCGAGTCCGCCGACTCTCTAGTGCCGCACTTGAGACGCTCGCGGTCATCGCCTACAAACAGCCTGTTTCTCGCGGACAGGTGACGGAGATTCGCGGCGTGGATTCCGAGAGAGCGATACGGACCCTCGAGCGAAGGGATCTCGTTGTCGAGGTGGGTCGTGCCCCCGGACCCGGCCAGGCTGTCCTCTACGGAACAACAGCCCTGTTTCTTGAAAAGATGGGTCTCGCATCAATCGGCGATCTCCCGCCGTTGGCAGACCACGTACCGCCCGCGCAGATCATGGAGACCCTCGAAATGCCGATGCGGGCGGAGCCATCATCGAACGACTCAACAAACTGATCTCACGCACCGGCTACGCCTCGCGCCGGAAAGCTGACGTGCTGATCGGCCAGAAGAGAGTCACGGTCGATGGAGTAGTCGCCTCCGTCGGTGACCGAGTGTCCGTGGACTCCGTGGTCGAAGTCGACGGCGTGAGGCTTCCCATCGATCCCGAGTTCGTGACGTGGCTGCTCTACAAGCCTTCCGGTGTGGTCTCGACCATGTCCGACCCTCAGGGTCGACCCACGGTGAAGGATCTTGTGCCCCCCGAACCTGTAACGAGACCAGTGGGTCGGCTAGATCTCCACAGTGAAGGCCTCCTCCTCATGACAAACGAAGGCTCTCTCGCAAATGCGGTTACCCACCCCCGATACGGTGTGCCCAAGACCTACCACGTGCTTGTGCCTCGACGGCTCAAAGACTCGGACTTGGCCCCGCTACTGGAAGGCATTGAACTTGATGACGGCCTCGCCAAGGCACAGAGCACGCGTGTCGTTACGAGTTCGAAGGATCGATGCATCGTGGAACTTGTGATGACAGAAGGCAAGAAGCGAGAGATCCGCAGAATGTTCGAGGCTTTGGGTTTGCCGATCTCCTCGCTTGTGCGGGTTCGGATCGGAACGATCACGGATCGAAGCCTCACGCCCGGCACCTATCGTGCGCTGACGCTCGAGGAGGTTCGCTCTCTGTATCAGATCGCCGGCCAGGAGGCCACGCATGACTGACCTCGTCCTCCGTGGCTCTGGCGGACGATTTGAAGCCTCAGTGGCGGTGCCTGGCGACAAGTCGCTGTCTCATCGGGCGCTGATCTTTGCCGGCATGGCGGAAGGTGACAGCGTCGTACGCGGACTCGGCACCGGCCAGGATATCGCCTCGACCGCGTCGATTCTCATCGACCTCGGTATCGAGATCGAGGGTGAGGCCGGTCGCGAGCATCGTTTGCGTTCCCAAGGGATCGATTCCTGGACACAGCCTGCCCAAGCGCTCGACTGTGGAAATTCCGGTACGACTATGCGTCTCCTCGCTGGAGCGCTCTCGACATCCGCAGTCGAGGCAACGCTGACTGGTGACGCATCGTTGTCCAACAGGCCAATGAACCGCCTTGTGGAGCCGCTCCGAGCAATCGGTGGGGTCATCGAGCCAACCAATGGCTCGGCTCCGCTGAACGTCGGCGGTGCCAGTGGTGCTCGAGCCGCTGACGTAGAACTGCCCATTGCATCTGCACAGGTGCGGACGGCATTCGAGTTGGGTGCGCTTGCTGGTGACGGTTCTTCAACCATTGACTCTCCGGCAGGGTTCCGAGATCACACCGAACGGTGGTTGGAGGCGCTCGGACGTGGATCTTGGGTCACAGACACTCGGTTCCGCATCGACCCGGGTCCGCTTCCAGCAGGCCTTTACGAAGTACCTGGCGACCCGTCGTCAGCGGCATTCATGTGGGCATGCGCAGCCCTTCACGAAGGAAGCGTTGTCACCACACCCCGGGTGTCGCTCAACCCGGGGAGGCTCGGGTTTCTTCAGATCTTGGAGCAAATGGGGGCACAGGTTGATGCCGACGTGACAGGCGATACCGGTGGCGATCCCATCGGAGACGTCACGGTGACCGGCGCCGGTTTGGTGGGTACAACGGTCGATGGCGATCTTGTCGCAGCAGCCCTCGATGAGCTTCCCCTCGTCGCGGTACTCGGGAGCTGCGCTGAGGGTCTGACCTCTGTCAGGGATGCCGCTGAACTGAGGGGCAAGGAGTCCGATCGGATTGACGCTGTCGTCGACATGGTTCGTGCGCTCGATGGTGGCGCTGAGGCCGCCCCGGACGGGTTCGATATCGTCGGAACGGGAATGCTCGGTGGTGGGACGGTTGCGACGCATCACGACCACAGGATTGCAATGGCGGCTGCCATCGCTGCGACGGTCGCCACGGATGCTGTAACGATCGAGGACGCTGAGGTGGCCGCGGTGTCGTGGCCCGGTTTCTATTCAACGCTGGAGGGCCTGTGGTTATAGCGATAGACGGCCCCGGCGGTGTTGGGAAGAGCACCGTCTCTCAAGGGGTTTCGGCCGAACTGGGCCTGGCGTACCTCGACACCGGCTCGACGTATCGCGCCGCCACGCTTGTGGTACTCCGTTCGGGTGTTGACGTCAGCAACGAGGAAGCCATCCTTCAGGAGCTTTCGCTTCGGACGATCGACTACTCGAGCAACGGAATCATGCTTGACGGTGAGTCCATCGTTGCCGATGTGCGCAGCGCCGAGGTGACAGGAACGGTGAGTGCGGTGTCGGCACACCCGAAGGTACGGGAGGCAATCGTGGAGCTTCAACGGGCTTGGGTTGCCGACCACAACGGTGATGCCGTGGTCGAAGGCAGAGATATTGGGACGGTGGTCTTTCCCGATGCGCCTGTCAAAGTGTTCCTAACTGCAAGTCCCGAGGTGAGAGCCGCTCGACGTGCGGGGGATGACGAGGCCTCTGCTCAGTCGGTGGCTGAAATTGCAGCAGCGCTCCGTGCAAGGGACGAAGCGGACGCAAACAGAGAGACCTCACCGATGCGAGCAGCAGGTGACGCTGTCGTGATCGACACGAGCGAGATGACCATCGATGAGGTCATAGGCCGCATAGTGGCAATTGCCGGCCGCAGCGACGCCGCTATTTGATCACACGCCCAACAGGGTCAGCGCCTCAGTCGCAGAGAACTCGCGGTCTCGTTCGATCGGTCCCGGCTGTCCTGGGTTCTGGCATGCGACAGATCCCTCGACCAGTGCCTGAAGGGTGAGCATGAATCGTCGCAGTTGGGGCGGCAATGGGAAGTACTCATCCTCTTCCGTAACCCGGACGAGTTCCACACCGTCACTTGGGTTGACGGCGTCTATGACGTCCCGCACCCGTTGATCCGGTGCCGATGCTCCGGCCGTTACGCCGACAACGTGCACGCCCTCTAACCACGCCGGATCGACCCCGGCGGGGCCGTCCACGCGGTAGGCAGGAACTCCGGCATTTCGCCCAACGCGAACAAGCGCTTGGGTGTTCGATGAGTTTTCCGAGCCAACGACGAGCAAAAGGTCGGACTGGTCTGCCAAGCGTTGAATTGCTTCCTGACGATTCGTGGTGGCGTAGCAAAGGTCAGAGCGTCTTGCCGTCCAGAGATCGGGATACTTGGATTCGGCGTCCTCAAGGACGCCTTCCCACTCGTACAGCCCGAGCGTCGTTTGTGCGAGAAGGGCAACCTTGTCCTCATCAGCAGCCTCGAAATCGCCGAGTCCGACCCGTGGGTCAACGAGGCGTGCTGCAGTGGGAGCCTCAGCGATAGCGCCGATCGCCTCGTCGTGGCCCTCGTGGCCGACATAGATGATGTCGTAACCCTTGCTGGACATTCGCTTGACCTCATGATGCACCTTCGTCACAAGAGGGCACACCGCATCGACCATCACGGCGGCTCGGGAACCTGCCGAGGCAACAACCTCTGGGGCAGACCCGTGGGCCGACAGCATGACAGGGCGCCCTTGCGGGACCTCCTCAATGTCGTCCACAAACACAACACCCGCAGCCTCGAATGCGTTGACGACTGCTGCGTTGTGAACGATCTCGTGATAGCAGTAGACCGGCGGTTCGAACACCTTCACCATCCAGGTGAGGGCCTTGATCGCCATCTCTACTCCCGCGCAGAATCCACGCGGCTCTGCAAGAAGGACCTTTTGTGGCATAACCGAGAGGTTAGAAGCGTCCATCGAGTGTGCGATGCGACGCCGGTAGGCTTCTGCGCCATGCCACTTCCCACGATTCTCGAGGTACAAGCGGGTTCGCCCGCGGATACCGCAGGCCTCGCCACAGGCGATGAGCTGCTTTCCGTCAATGGCGTTGTGCCAAATGACGTAATCGAATACCAACAGCTGGTCGACGATGTGGACCCGGTGTTCTCTATGCGGCGAGACGGATCGTCCTTCACAACAGTTGTTCAAAAGGCGGAGGGTGCGCCGATCGGCTTGCGTCTGAGCGCATCGATATTCGATCGCGTTCAGACGTGCGACAACCACTGCTCGTTCTGCTTCATCTATCAGCTTCCGCCTGGGATGCGTCGATCGCTGTATCTCAAGGACGACGACTACCGATTGTCCTTCCTCTACGGCAACTTCACGACACTCACCAGATTCACTGAGCTCGATCTCTCCCGAGTGATCGAGGAGAAGCTTGGGCCGCTGTACGTGTCAATCCATGCGACCGATCCCGATGTACGCAGTCAAATGCTGCGGAACCCACGGGGAGCAACCAGCCTCCGTTGGCTCTCTGCACTGCTGGAGCACGACGTGGTTGTTCATGGCCAAGTCGTGTTGTGTCCGGAGATCAACAATGGGCCTGTGTTGGAGCGCACCCTTGCCGAGACGATTACGCGATTTCCGAAACTGGCGACGCTTGGGATCGTGCCTCTCGGATTGTCTCAGTTCAACAAGGAAGAGGAACTGCGTGTCCACACTCCGCAGGAGGCAGCACACGATCTCGAGATCATCCACTTCTGGCAGGACCGAGCCAGAGACGCTGTCGGTCGGAGAATCTTCCAAGCATCCGACGAGCTGTATGTCACCGCCCGTCTCGACGTTCCTCCAACGAGTCACTACGAAGCCTTTGCCCAACACGAGAACGGAATCGGCATGGTGCGCGCCTTCTACGACGAAATTGACCGCATGGAACGAGGCACACCATCGAGCGATCCGATCGTGACGGGGGAGTGGCGTTCTATGCCCGCTGCACCTGCCGAGGGGTACCGAGCACCTCGGCATACCACGGCGGATCCTGATGCCGAAGACGGGACGGTCGTGGCGCTCACAGGCGAATACGGGGAGCGTGTCCTCGCACCGGTGCTTGACCGCCTTGAGACACTCGCGGGCAAGCGGATGCGATTGCTCCCTGTGAAAAACCGGTTCTTCGGTGGGAACACGGCCGTTGCGGGACTCATGGTCGGAGAGGACCTCATCCGTGTGCTGTCCGAGGACACCGAGCCCGTCGGCACTTACGTACTCCCCGATGTCGCTCTTTCGGGAGACCGTTTCATCGATGACGTGAGTCTGGCCGACGTCGCTGCGGCGGCGAACGCGCCGGTTGTGGTGGCTCCTGCCACTGCTTCTGGTCTGGTTGGAGCAGCGCGATGAGCCGTCTACCCGTTGTCGTGATCCTTGGACGACCCAACGTTGGCAAGTCCACGCTCGTGAACCGGATCATCAGACGCAAGGCGGCTGTCACCAACGAGGAAGCCGGCGTCACAAGAGACCGACGCCAGTTTGATGCCGAATGGGCTGGACACACGTTCCATATCGTTGATACCGGCGGTTGGGAGGCGAGGCCTGAAGAAGAGTTGGTTGCAGACATCAGGGAACAAGCCGAGATCGCCGTAAAGGGCGCAGACCTGGTCGTGTTCGTCGCGGACGCAACGACTGACGTCACTGATGACGACATCGGAGTCGCACGCATCCTCCAAAAGAGCGGCGTCCCGTTCCTTTTGGCCGCAAACAAGGCAGATTCGCCCGCAGTCGAATCCGAGCTGACCCATCTCTGGGGCCTCGGTCTCGGAGCACCGATCCCGCTCTCTGCGCTGCATGGACGCAACACCGGCGACTTTCTCGATGCCCTGGTTGATGCACTGCCGGAGATCGATGAAGAAGATGACGATCCGGACGTCATTGCAAGTCTTGCGATCATCGGTCGACCGAACGTCGGGAAGTCCACCCTCCTGAACAGACTGGCCGGAGAGGAACGGGTCTTGGTGTCCGATGTTCCTGGAACGACCCGTGACCCCATCAACCTTGTCGTCGATATCGAAGGCGAGTTCTTTGAGGTCATCGACACGGCAGGAATCAAGCGCAGAACCAAGATCACAGACGATGTCGACTACTACGCCGTCCTACGGGCACACGACACTGTCCGTCAGGCCGATGTCGTGCTGTTTGTCATCGATGGCCAGCGAGGTGCAACCCACCAGGAGCAGCGTCTGGCAGAAGAGATCGAGCGGTCAGGGACTGGCCTGGTGTTGGTACTCAACAAGTGGGACGAGCTGACGGAAGACCAACGGCTGCACACAGAGGATTCTGTGGCCGATCGCCTTGCGTTCGTCGACTGGGCGCCGCTGATCCGGATGTCAGCGATGACCGGAGCACGAAGTCATCGACTACCGAAGTACATACGGGAGGCATTGGACAATCGCCGCAAGCACGTCCCCGCACCCGAGGTAAACAGGCTCGTGCGAGCGCTACAGGAGGCACACCCTCCACCAGTCCGCAAAGGACGGCGACCCAAGATCCTCTACGCCGTTCAAGCGGAAACGGAACCCCCCACCTTCGTTCTCTTTGTTCGTGGGGGTGAACTCGGATCCGACTACATTCGGTTCATCGAGAACCGACTTCGCGACAAGTACGACTTCACAGGAACACCGATTCGAATCAGAACCAGGAATCGCCACTGATGAGTGACCGTCTCCATGACGCAACCCAGAATTCGCTGACCGGGGGCCCCGAGCGCTACCACGATAAGTTGGCGGCCCAGGGAAAGCTGTTCGTCCGAGACCGCATCAGCCTTCTCGTGGACGCCAACTCGTTTGTTGAAGACGGGCTTCTTGCCAGGAACGACGATGAAGTGCTGGCGGCCGACGGGGTGGTCACGGGGAGAGCACGGATCGAAGGCCGACCGGTGATGGTCATCGCCAACGATCCAACGGTGAAGGCCGGCTCTTGGGGTCGTGTCACTGTCGAGAAGATGATTCGAGCGCTCGAGGCTGCCTACGACGAAGTCTTGCCCGTGTTCTATCTCGTGGATTCGGCAGGTGCCCGGATCACTGACCAAGTCGAACTGTTTCCCGGACGCAGGGGAGCGGGGAAGATCTTCTACAACCAGATCCGGCTCTCTGGTCGAGTGCCGCAGATCTGTTGCTTGTTTGGACCATCGGCGGCTGGCGGAGCATACATTCCCTCGTTCTGCGATGTCGTGGTGATGGTCGAAGGACGCGCATCGATGTATCTCGGCTCACCCCGGATGGCCCAGATGGTTGTTGGCGAGGAGACAACGCTCGAGGAGATGGGCGGAGCCAGAGTGCATTGCGAAGTGTCCGGTTGCGGAGACGCGATGGTGCAATCCGATGAGGAAGCCATCGAGTGGGCGAAGGACTACTTCTCCTATGTCGCAGACTCATATCGAGTCCACCCGATTGCATATGCACCGTCCGAACCGACCCCGGACATTGATATTGCTGAAGTCCTGCCCGCTGATGCCAAGGACGTGTACGACATGCACGACTTCATCAACGGATTGGTTGATGACGGCAGCTTCTTCCCTGTCAAGGAGCTGTACGCAAAGGAACTGATCACCGGATTTGCCCGTCTCGACGGGCACTCCATAGGAATCGTCGCATCCCAGCCGATGCACTTGGGCGGAGTCCTCTTCGTTGACTCGGCCGACAAAGCGGCGCGGTTCATGTGGTTGTGTGATGCCTTCAACATTCCGCTGCTGTTCCTTGCCGATGTTCCGGGATTCATGATCGGCACCCAAGTGGAGTCGCAGGGGATCATCCGCCACGGCGCCAAGATGCTCACGGCCATGGCCGAGGCGACAGTCCCACGGATCTCAGTGATCGTCCGTAAGGCCTATGGGGCAGGTTTGTACGCGTTTTCCGGGCCGGGTCTGCGCCCTGAGGCCACGATCGCACTGCCCGAAGCTGAGATCGCTGTGATGGGGCCCGAGGCTGCCGTCAATGCGGTGTACTTCAACACCATCGAAGGTCTTGACGAACCAGAACGTTCTGCCTTCATCGAGGAGAAGCGAGCCGAGTATGTCGAGGACGTAGATCTTCTCCGGCTTGCCGCCGAAGGAGTCATCGATGCGGTGATTGAGCCAGAGGCGCTCCGCGAGGAGCTCATCCGTCGCTATTCGACAGCATCCGGGAAGGACAGACGCTTCTCTGAGCGTCGTCACGGCGTTCCTCCCGTATGAGCGAGGACCTCGAGTCCGCCGACCAACCGGTGGAAGCTCAAGAGTCCGATAGTCCCGATGATCCAGGATGGCCGTGGAGCTTTCTGCTTCTTGTGTTCGCCGGTGCCCTCTACCTGATATTCAGGCTCGTGGACTTTGTGATCGATGTGGTCAGATGACCCCTCATCGGTACATCAATCCCAAGCGGTAACCTCGCCTGAGAGCGGGCTGTGGCGCAGTCTGGCAGCGCACTGGTCTGGGGGACCAGGGGTCGCCGGTTCAAATCCGGCCAGCCCGACCGCTAAAATCTATGCGAAGCAGAAGACTCGGGCTGATGTACCGGTCGAGGCCATCATCGACGGTCACACCACCTACCTGAACGCACTTCCAGCGTACTTCGGAGCCACCGAACCCGAGGATGTTCGCACCCGTGCTGCGTCAGACGATCTTCCCCGAGCGGGGTAGAACGTCACCCGATATCGGGTATCTGTCCGAGCCCTTCAATCCACGCATATGTGCCGTTGCGGGCGGGTAGCGTTGAGGCCCGCAAGCTCGGACAGGGGATCGGTCAATGGCGAAACCACCGCGTAAACCGAACTCGACTCGGAAGCCACCCGTGCCATCGGACAGTCATGACGAGATCGAGAGGCTCCTCGGCCGGGCCGTGCCGGAAATGCTGCCGATCGTTCAGTACCTTGATGCGTTGTTCTGTGAGCAAATTGCAGGGCTTCAATACGGCGTGAAGTGGAAGAAGGCCCACTACGGGTTGCCAGACCTTGGCTGGATCATGGAGTTGGTCCCATACGAGGTTTCCGTGAATGTCGTGTTCTTTGGAGGAGCGGACTTCGATCCGCCACCGCCCCTTGGAGACACCGACCGGAGCCGATATGTGAAGCTGAGAACCCTCGACGAAGCGAAGGCACCTGATCTTCTGGCCTGGGTCCAACAAGCGGCGGATGTGCAGGGTTGGACATGAGAGCCAGGGAGACGTCGAGCGCATAGTCCTCTGATCGACGGTCAATCCGAGGCACGCATATGTGCTGTTGTGCGCGGGTCTGAGGGGGTAGTACGGTTTCTGCAACCCATCGGAGGTCATCTCGATTCGTCGCCGTATTGTCGTGTGTGTCGTGTTGGCGAGTATCGGTCTCGCCAGTTGTGTGAGTGACGCTTCTGACGAGGACTCTTCATCGAGCAGTTCGGTTTCGAGCTCTTCGACGACTACTACGACAACGGTGCCTCCTGCGACAGCGACCACGACACTGCCGCCGTCAACGACAACGCTGCCTCCGACGACAACGTTCCCCCCACCTTCTGCAATCGAGGTCACATCGCCTGCGTACGCAGAAGGTGAACGCATTCCAGTCGAGTTCACCTGCGACGGTAATGGCACCCAACCGTCGTACGACATCGCAGGGCTTCCTGACGCAACAGTGTCAATTGCAGTAGTTATGGTCGCCGCTGTGCCGGGAGGCAAATTCACTCATTGGGTCCAGTTTGATATGCCTCCCGACTCCGAGATTCCGCAAGATGCCGTCGACATCGGCACGCTCGGTGCCGGGCTGTTCGGAGTACTCGGCTACGCACCACCGTGCCCGCTGGGCGATGACATCGGCATCTACACCCTCGAGGTGTTTGCAGTTGACTCAGTGATCGGACTCGAAGAAGGAGCAGACAAATCCGCCGTGCTCAACGCCATCGAAGGTCGAGTAGTCGGATACGGCGTCCTCACCGGGCAGTATTCGAAGAGCTAGCAGATCCCGTTTGGCCCATATCCGACATTGCTTACGTCCGTTGGGTCCACGTATATGTTCCGTTATGCGCACGGATAGCTGGTTCGGAGCAATCGAGCAGTTGGTCGATGATGTCGCGCGGCGATATGCGACGTTCATTCCTGGGTGAGCTCCGATTCGAACCAGTCGAGGGCAGCCCAGAGGGTGTCTTCGAAGAGGCCATGAGTCTTCAGCACCACAATGGTGCGGCCGGTGCTGGGCTCGTAGAAGGCACCCGCTTCGTAGCCAGCAGTACCCCAATGCCCGAGGACGGTGCGTCCGTCTGGGCTAGACACCGTTGCGTTGCCAAGTGCGTAAGGGAAACCGAACACCTCGGACTCGTAGGTTGTGAAGTGATCGCGGCTGTCGTCAGTGAGCAGTTCACCGGCGAATGCGCTGCGGCGCAGCAGATCCATGTCCTTCGCCGTTGAGGCCAGGCCTCCACCGGTACCGATTACATGTTGAGGTCCTCCGCATCGGTCAACCGAGTGGAAAAGAGGGGGCCCGTCCTCGATCTCGGCGTAGTAGGTCGACGTCATTCCAAGAGGCTCGAAGATGACCTTTCGCTGATACTCGTGAGCTTGCATTCCGGTCGCTGATTCAATGACGAGGCCCACGAGATTGAATCCTGGTGTTGAGTAGGACGCTGACGTGCCGGGTTGTGTCGCAGGGTTGGCAGCTTGATCCTTGATGAACTCTGCGACTTCAGCTGTTCCGCAGCTATGTGGACCCACGTCCGGAATGCCGCTCTTGTGCTGAAGCAGGTGCCGCAGCGTCAGGTCTGAGTGAACTGGGAAGTCGACGTACTGTTCAACCGGCTCGTCAAGCGAGACGAGGCCATCGTCGACCATCGTGAGAACCGAGATGGCTGTGACCATCTTGGTTGCACTCCACAACATGAACCCGTCCTCGGTGCCCAGAGTCTCTCCCGAGCTTGTCGTGCCAGCCGCGAGGTGGAGTGTCCCGTCGGCGTCCCCAACAGCGACGATCCCGCCCGCTGCGTCTGCGATTGCCTGCAGTCCGCTCAAATCGATCTCCGGCGCCGGCGATTCGGTACACCCAGTTGCAACGAATGTCGCGAGAGCCAGCAAGGACGCCGCAGTCTTGAGTCGGGTTTTGATCACCGGGGTTCAGTCTCTTTACGTACCGACGAGAAGTCGCTCGCAAGAGACGAAGATCCCCCTGCGAGTCGTTGGGGCTTCGCCGGTGTTGCCGCAATTGTCAAACCTCGCCATAACTTCTTCATTTGGTCGTCCCGAGCTTGAGCCGTAGTCGGGGACAACGGTACAAGTACCGATGTCTGATTACAACTGGGTAGATCTGCGTGGTATTGCGTGAAGGTATCTGATGGATCAGAACGCAATCCACCCTCAGTCTTGGGCGTCCGGCAGCGGTCTCGGAGAACATCCCGATGCCTCTTCAGTCTCTCCCGTCGCGGGGATCAACCATGTCGGTTTCGTATGCGAGGAAAGAGAGCTCGGCCCGAGTCGCGACACCCAGCTTCTCAAAAATGTGCGACATATGGGTCTCCAAGGTCTTGACCTTCATGCCGAGCTTCGACGCCGACTGACGGTACGTGTAGCCCTGGGCGATGAGGATCACGACCTCGCGCTCTCGCGGTGTGAGGCGATCGATCAACTCAAGCTGACCCGCAACATCATCGATCTCAAGCATGTACTGCGCGACCTCAGGTGACACAGGATTTCCTCCGTCGATTGCCTCGTAGACCGCAGCTGAGAGAGCCTCCGTCGACACGCGCTTTGTGAGGTAGCCATCGACGCCGGCAGCGAAGAGCGCAACGACATCACCTCTAGATTGAGAGACGCTCAGCGCGACGCAGACAATTTCTGGATCGGCCTCCTTGACAGCCTGCACGACCCGTGCGCCATCTCGGCGCTGATCCATGTGTACGTCGACGAGCGCAGCGTCCGGCTTTGCTGCGAGAATTCCTTCCACTGCTTCTGCGGCGGATGCCGCCTCACCCACTACATCGAACCCGGCGAGAAGGGCACGGGTGCCGGCCCTTGCAATGGCGTGGTCATCTACGAGAAACACCGTCGGCATATCAGGCCTCCGTTGGCAAGATGAGTTCTACTTCGGTGCCGAACTCCTCAGTAGATTGAATGGAGGCTGATCCTCCGACGGCGTCCATTCGTCGAACGATCGAATTCGCTATCCCGTGACCACCGGATTCCGCCTCGATGTCGAAACC
>JBPCTY010000190.1:0-2953 GCA_051011415.1 Acidimicrobiia bacterium | reverse complement strand
ACGATCTGGATGAAGGAAGTCGTGGACGGCCGCGCCTTCACGCAAGAACTCAGGGTTCGATACAACGCAGATCATTGAGGGGTCGGCATCGTCTGGTAGCGCCGATGCGATGGTTGTTTCCAACCAGTCGCCACTTCCCACCGGCACCGTGCTCTTTGTCACGATCACGTGGGGCTCGTGTAGCGCCGATCCGATGGAACGCGCAGCGGCTTCGACCGAAGACATGTTTGGCCGCCCGTCTTCGGACGGCGGAGTGTCGACACAAAGGAAGACGACTTCCGATTCGGCCATCGCACTGTCGTAGTCATCGGTGAATCGGAGGCGACCTTGATCGACGGAAGCCGATAGACGTTCCTCTAGCCCCATTTCGTAGAAGGGAGGCACGCCTTTGTTGAGCGATGCGAGCTTGTCTGGGTTCACTTCGACGCCGACAACCTGGTGACCGAGATCAGCGAGGCACGCGGCAACCACGGTTCCCACGTAGCCGCTCCCCACGACAGCAATACTTTTCTCAGCAGACATCGACGTTCTGCCCCCTCATGTGTAGCCCTTGACGCACCAGCATGCGTGTTTGGCAGTGTATTCCATCCGACCACCGTGCGCAACCACTCAAATACAGCCGGTAGCCGCCCAGATCGTGTGTGCTGATGGCTGTGGATTAAGTCTTGCGCCGGCCCAGAACCCTTGTGGCTACTAGTTGTTGGCTGAGCAGCACGACGAAGGCCGGGTTGTTCCAAATGTAGCGCTTCCAGAGTCTCCTTGGTTCCTGAATGAGTCGATAGACCCACTCCAAACCAGAGTTCTGCATCCATTCAGGTGCTTGCTTAACGTTTCCAGCCAGGAAATCGAACGCAGCACCGACACCTACCAGGGCGATTCCGGGCAACTGGTCCTTCACCGAGCCCATCCACATCTCCTGCTTGGGCATGCCGAGCCCAACCCAGACAACATCTGCGCCAGACTCACGAATCTCGCCCAAGAAGGTGGCCTCCTCCTCGTCGGTCAGGTCTCTAAACGGAGGAGAAATCTTGCCGACGATCGAGGCATCCGGAGCGAACGAAGCGATTGCTTGTGTGAGTGCGTCAAGAGTCTCGGGCGAAGACCCATATAGAAAATGATTCCAGTTCCGGTCGTCAGCGTCGACGAGAGCCGATCGCATGAGTTCGGGGCCATACACACGCGTCTGGTCGGGTTGCGTTGTCCAGCGAAGAGCCCAGACGAGGGGAACCCCGTCGGGCGTAGCGATCTCGGATCCGTTGATCACTGCACCCAGCTGCTCGTCCCCGCGAGCGGACATCACGGAGTGCACGTTGCACACGGTGACGACCATGCCCGAGTCGGTGGGGCGTTCGTCTATCGCTTGAAGCACTTCTTGGTACGACGTCGTCGAGATAGAGATTCCGACGACAGGAGATCGAGCGGGGAGTGTGGCCATGATTCTTTCGGGTCCGCGGTGGATTTGTGGGACGGTGTCGTCACGGCTTCCCGACATTCGGGCTGCCCTTCAGAGCAATCGACGGTAGCATCGACCCGTTCGCGGACATTCTTGAGACGTCCGCATCCGAACCGAGGTGGAGCGGTGGTTATCGAATCGATGCTCTTCGGAGCAGAGGCGGTCGACGTGTTGGGCCCGTCTGTGATGGCACGGGGTCTGGTCGTGATCGTCATCGCAGCCTGTATCGCAGGTGCCTGGACCGTGGCGCGCAATCTTCGGAAGGCGCCACCCGAGCGGCCAACACCCGGCGAGTACGACGCTCCATTGATATCGGACGATCTGACGACACTGAGAACCGCACCGATAACAGAACCACGTGCGGTTCGAATCTTCGAAGTGGCGCTGATCATGAGTCTGCTTGGGTATGTGTTCTTCGATCGCGGATTTGCCTGGATCCACATCCCAGGACTGCCGGTCTTTATCGGCGAGGTTGTCCTATTGCTTGGGGCGGTTGCCGTGTTCTCGCAGCCAAGCGAGTTGTTGGCCGCTCTTCGCAGGAGCCCCGCGTTGAAGTTGCTCGGTCTGTTCATGGGGTGGGGGTTCACACTGCTGGTGTTCCTCGGGATCGGATACGGTCTCGACGCAGTGCGGGACTCTGTCCTGTGGTACTACGGCGCAGTTGCAGTATTCACACTGTTCTTGCTGATCTCCGACCCGCAGCGGATTCGTCGCTGGATGTACGGCTTCAGCCGCATTCTTCCATGGCTGGTCGGCTGGTTATTCATCGCTGTCGCCCTGGACTCGGTCTTTTCCTCAGGACCGATCATCGTTCCCGACTCTCAGGTCTCGTTCTTTTCCCATGGTGCGGGCAACTCGGGTGTGGTAGCCGTGATGTGTCTGGCATTCATTTGGTTGGTCGACAGAGACTCAAAGTTTTACACGCCGACCATGCGGATGGGTCTCACTGCTGCGTGCGGGACTCTGCTGCTTTTCGTCTCATTGAAGAACCGCGGCGGTTTCGTGGCCGGAGCGATCGGCATTGTGCTGATCCTCATCTTCCTGAATCGCGACCGTTTTGATCTCACGGTCACACTTGTCGGAATTGCCGCGATCATCGCATCCGTGGCCTTGGTGAGCCAGGTAAGCGTCGCGCTGTTCGGCGATCGCGAGGTCTCGGCCGACCAGTTCGTGGAAAACGTCACAAGCATTATCAACCCCAGTTCCGGTGGTCATAGGCAAACGTCCACGACGGAATGGCGTCTTGAGTTGTGGAAGAACGTGTTGGGCGACGTGAACTCAGAGTTCCCCATTACCGGATACGGACCAGGCCCTGATTTGGGGGAGATCTACAACGTTGCGGGGTCGGGTGCTGTGAAACTTCGGAACCCGCATAACTCGCACGTCGGTGTCATTGCCCGTATGGGTTGGGTCGGGTTCGGTCTGTGGGTGTTGATGTGGAGCGTCTGGGCCCTGCTGCTCCTTGATCTTCGGTCTCGTCTTGCACATCGGGGGCGGTTC
>JBPCTY010000189.1:0-3771 GCA_051011415.1 Acidimicrobiia bacterium | reverse complement strand
CCGCCCAACCGCACGTACGCGATGCCATCCTCAACTGCGACCAGTTCGACCTGGCCTCCGTGGCTGGCAACCGCTGGGTTGATCTGGTGTGTGATCACGTGCTGCACCTGTTCGGCGACCGGGCTGTCGAGGTCTGGGGGCGGGCCCTCATTGCCCAGGACCGCAGGGGAGGGAGAGTTCGGGTTCTCGATGGCGAGCCCAGGGTTGAGAAGGTTCTTGGAAAGGCCGAGCTCGGCACCACGCAGATTCTCGATTGAGGCAGCGGGAATCGCGATGGTCAGCTCACCGTGCTTTTCGATGTGATCGCCGTCTTCGAGGTTCTCGACCCGAGTCATGTGCATCTCGTAGCCGAACTCGGACCCGTTGATCCCGGCGATTGCGATGACGAGTGCCAGCTCTTCGCCCTCGTCTGAGGACTGCTGCACAATCGCGTAGACCTTCTTGTACGCAGAATCTGTGACTGAAATGATGCGAGAATCATCAGTCATGACCGCACACCTTCCACATGTCGTCGCAACCGATGATAAGGAATCGACCCCCAAGACGTCGAAGCGCCCCATGGTGTGCCTCGTTGTGCCGGCCGAGAGCTACCGATCGGCAGATTTTGTACGCGCGGCACGTTCGCTGCGAGTGGACTTGGTCGTCGCCTCTGACGGCGGCGTTCCCATGACCGACCTTGGGCGATCACGCACGCTCAACGTTGACTTTGAGCGCCCGGAGTGGTCGGCAGCCCGCATCGCACACCTCAATCCTCCTCCCGATGCAGTCATTGCCGGCGACGACAAAGGGGTTGTGATCGCGGCGATGGCAAGCCATCTACTTGGGATCGAAACCAACCCGGTCACGGCGGTGTCGATGACGAAGGACAAGGCGCACATGCGCGGGCTGCTGAACAGCGCTGGCGTGCGGCAACCACGCTTCGCCATGGCCGCGCGCAGGAATACGCACACCGCCGCGAACGAACTCGGATACCCGTGTGTTGTCAAACCACGTGGGCTGTCAGCAAGCATGGGCGTGATTCGCGTCGACACACCAGATGAAGCCGAGTTCGCTGATGGCCGCATCCGCCGGATCATTGAGCACAAAGGGGGAGACCCCGAGGCGACTTTGCTGGTTGAGGAGTATGTCGCTGGCGAGGAAGTTGCCGTGGAGGGACTCCTAACAGATGGTCACCTCACGGTGTTGGCCATCCTCGACAAACCGGACCCGATGGTCGGGCCGTTCTTCGAGGAAACCCTGTTCGTTACACCATCGAGACACGATGACGAGACGCAACATGCGATCGCCGACATCGTTGCGCTTGCTGTGCGAGCGCTGGGGTTGGTGACAGGGCCGATCCACGCCGAAGTGCGGCTCTCGGAAGAAGGGCCCGTCCTCATAGAGATCGCTGCTCGGTCGATCGGGGGGTTGTGCGGCCGTGCGCTGAGTTTCGGCTTGCTCAACGAGTCGCTTGAGGCGCTGATCATTCGCAGCGCGCTCGGGATGCCCGGGTCTGGCACGGAATCAGCGGTTGCGTCCACTGGGGTGATGATGCTTCCGATTCCCAGGGCAGGGCTGCTTGCGGAGATCGGCGGTGTTGCGGATGCTGCTGCGGTTGCCGGAGTGACAGAAGTTGATGTGACGATCCCTGTCGGGAAGCCGGTGGTGCCACTGCCCGAGGGCGACCGCTACCTCGGCTTCATCTTCGCGCAGGGCGCATCACCCGATGCAGTGGAAGCCTCGCTGCGCGAGGCATATGAGGCGCTGGACGTTCGGATCGCCTGAGGCGCCAACGTGAAATAGTCACACGATGGTTCTCACGCAATTTCGTAGCCGTGTCACAATCAGCGCCATGAGAACAACATTCAGCTTCCCGCGTCTCCTGGGCGTCGCCATTGCAGCGTTGATGGTTGTGCCCCTGTTCCCCCTGCCAGCAGCCGCACCACCGCTCCCGGACACCGTTGGCCTTGTTGACCCGGCAACAGGAATCTGGCGTCTCCGTACCGACGACGGATCTATCGCGACCTTTTACTACGGCAACCCTGGCGACTACCCGTTTGCGGGCGACTGGGACTGCGACGGCGTTGACACCCCAGGCCTGTACCGGCAGTCAGACGGATTCGTCTATCTGCGCAACTCGAACACCCAGGGCCCCGCGGATCTTGAGTTCTTCTTTGGTAACCCGGGCGATGTGCCGCTCGCTGGCGACTTCAACAACGACGGCTGCGACACGGTGTCGATCTATCGGCCCTCTGAGTCGCGCATCTATGTGATCAATGAACTTGGTGAGGACGGCGGCGGGCTCGGTGCTGCCGACTACCACTACGACTTCGGAAACCCAGGTGATGTCCCGTACAACGGCGACTTCAACGGCAACGGCACAGATACGACAGGGTTGTATCGAGCCTCCAGCGGGTTCACGTACCTGCGCCAGACGAACACCACGGGAATCGCCGACCTGGCCTTCTACTTTGGCAACCCGGGTGACCGATTCGTTGCAGGTGACTGGGACGCCGACGGTGTCGACACCCCGGGGGTGTTCCGTCCTTCGAACAACACGTTCTATCTGAAGAACACGAATTCGCAGGGCAACGCAGAGGTCGAGTTCGGGTTCGGACAAAGCGGATGGCTGCCGATCGCTGGCAAGTGGGGCGATATTGATGCCGTGCCGCCGATCACTCTTGAACTGGTCGAGTCCGGCTTCGATCAGCCGATCTTCGCCGACGCTCCCGCTGGCGACTCTCGTCTCTTCGTCGCGGAGAAGACAGGACGGATCAAGATCATCAAGGGCGGCAACACGCTTCCGACACCGTTCCTGAACCTGTCGACACTCGTGTCGACCAACAACGAGCGAGGACTTCTCGGGCTGGCGTTCCATCCGAACTATGCGGCCAACGGTCGCTTCTTCGTTCACTACACGAACACCGCGGGTGACACACGAGTGGTCGAGTACTTCGCCGCTGGCGGTGGCGATGTGGCGTCGTCAACTCCGGTTCAGACGCTGCTGAGCGTCAACCAGCCAGAGCCGAACCACAACGGCGGCATGATCGAGTTCGGTCCAGATGGGTTCCTCTACATCTCGCTCGGCGACGGTGGAGGCTCACCTGGCAACCGAGCACAAGATACGAACGATCTTCTTGGCTCGATAGTGCGACTGGATGTCGACAAGGTGGCGCCAAACAACGCAGCTGCGGGCAACCCCTACATCGGAAAGGCCGGTGACGACCGCATCTGGGCGATCGGTTTGCGAAACCCTTGGCGCACGGCGATTGATCCGGTGAACAACGTGATCGTGAGCGCAGACGTCGGCCAGGACCGCAGAGAAGAGGTCAACATCGCTGCCCTCTCGTCGGCGGGTGTGAACTACGGCTGGCAGCTGATGGAGGGATCGCTGTGCTATCCGTCCGGTTCTAGCTGCGGCGCTGGTTTGACACTCCCTGCTCACGAGTACACGCACAGCGAAGGGCAGTCGATCTCAGGTGGCTACGTCTACAACGGCACCGAGTTGCCAGAGTTGACCGGTCGATACTTCTACGGCGACTTCATCTCCGGTTTCATCCGAAGCTTTGTCGTGTCGGGGACCTCGGCGGTTGGGCATCTCAACCACGATTGGGATCTCGGAACGGTTGCAGTGATCAGCTCCTTCGGAACCGACGGCGCAGGGGAGCTGTACGTGGTCTCGTACGGAGGATCGATCTACAAGATCGTCCGCGAAACGAAGTAGCTCTCAGGGCGAGTGCAAGGCCTCGACAACCGGGGCCATCGCCTCGATGCCGGCAATGGTGCTGTCAG
>JBPCTY010000188.1:0-5332 GCA_051011415.1 Acidimicrobiia bacterium | reverse complement strand
TCCGAGAAGAGGGCTGTCGATTGCTCTGCACCAACGACCGAGGCAGCGGTGATAACGGCCGGCATTGCATTGAGAGCGACGAGTCGCTCAGCGGTCTGGACCTTGATCTCGTTGACGATGGCTGCATACGCAAGCGTCGAACCTGGACCTACCGGCGTATCGAGTCCAGGCACCGCTACCAGCGCATCGCCGGGCGGTGTTCCGGCATCGATGAGCACATCTGCATGATCAAGAAGCCGAGTGCCGCTCGTGTGTGTGGGCTTACCTGCCATCGACTCTTCGACTGAGGTGACCGCGATGACCTTGAGGCCTCGGCGCCTCGCTCCGGATGCCACGTCGATCGGCACAGCACTTCTCCCACCTGCGGAGAAGACCATAAAGACGTCACTCGGTCCATAGGAGAAGTTGGACAGGATCACTTCTCCGAGACCTTCGACACGTTCAATGAACATTGCCTGTCTCTGTCCATTTGCACCGACAACCTGGGTGTGGAACGACATCGACAACTCGCCGATCGGATGAAATCCAGGAAACGACCCGTAGCGCGGAAACATCTCCTCGATGGGAATTCGGGAATGACCCGTTCCGAAGAGGTGGACCAAGCCGCCATCCGCAATGGCATCCGCACACAGACGCGAAGCTTCTGACATCGCCGGCATCTGTGTGTCCTCGAGATAGTCGAGGACCGTCCTCGCCCGCTCGATCCAGCGCCCCGATGACTCCGTCGCTTCCACGATGCTCTGCCCACCCACTCGCCGAAATGTATAGACAACACTACGCTCGGTTGTCTATACAAGTCAATCTCTGGAGCGGATACCGCCCTCTAGGATGAGCGAACCAGAAATGCACGACGACACACCTCGCTACGAACAGATCGCTGAGTACCTTCGTCGCGTCGCGGACGACACTCCGCCTGATGCTCGAATGCCTTCAGATGCGGATCTGTGTGCAGAGTTCGGAGTCTCGCGCATGACCGCGCGGCAAGCGGTTCAGCTCGTTGTGAACGAAGGGCTCGTGTATCGGAAGCGTGGACACGGGACCTTTCGGGCACCACGACGAATCCACCGCTTCCTCGGATCGCCCTTGTCCTTCACTGAGAACATGCAACGGCGCGGCCTGCGTGCTTCGTCCGAGATACTCGAGTTCACGCTGGCAAAACCCTCGGCGACAGATGCCACAGCGCTTGCGATCCACGCGGACGACGACACCGTTCTTCTCGAGCGTCTGCGATTCGCCGACGACAGGCCCATGGCAATCGAGCGGGCCATGATCAGCCCCGTTTGCAGCGCGGTGCTGGAGGCCGACCTTGGCAAGGATTCTCTCCACGCCGTGATGATTGGGTTGGGCCACACACCCACCAAGGCTCATGCCACTGTCAGCGCAAGGAAGGCAACCAAGCGAGAGCGGGATCTCCTCGATCTCAATGCCACTGGAGTCGTTCTTGTCGAACGTCGCGTCATCTCAGATCAGGACGGGGTTCCGCTTGAGCACACCCAAACGCTGTACGCCGCGGATCGATACGAATTTGATGCAATGCTCTACAGCGGCGATACCGAGAACGCCCCGTGAGCGGTGTCAATGAGTAGGTACCTCGGCCTCGATCTTGGAGGCACGAACATCAAGTCGGCAATCGTCGACCTGTCGACGGACGCTATCGAGGTCGTGACAACCGCGACTCGTCCCTCCGCCGCGGCCGATGGACCATCTTCTGTGGTTCAGCAATTGATCGCAGCTGGCCAGGAAATGATCGAAGGCCACGGAAAAGTCGAAGCCGTTGGCGTCGGTGTCCCAGGATTGTTCAACTTCGAAACCGGAGAGGTGGTCTTCTTCACCAACCTCCCGGGCCCATGGGAGGGCTTTCCCTTGCGGTCAGAGCTCGCCGAGGGAATCGGTCTGCCAACAACCCTGATCAATGATGCCCGTGCGTTCACCCTGGCAGAGTCCAGGGTTGGTGCTGCCGCAGGCTGTCAGAACGTTGCCTGCATCACCCTTGGGACGGGGGTAGGAGGCGGCTTGTTCATCAACGGCCGGCTCCACTTCGGTGCATTTGGTATCGGTGGCGAGATCGGGCACCAGACACTCGCCAACGACGGGTACTTGTGTGGCTGCGGAAATCCGGGCTGCCTCGAGGCCTTCACCCGTCCCCCAGCGGTTGCTGCCAGAGCCAACCAAGAGAGCTTTGAGGCCGTTATCGCCGCAGCCAAGCGCGGTGATCCAGAGGCACAGGCGGCGCTCGACGACGCGATCGAGTACCTGGGGATTGGGCTCGCAAACGTCGTGACGCTGATCGGCCCAGAACGCATTGTCGTCGGAGGAGGTGGCGCCGAGGCCGGACAGGGATTCATCGATGCGGTCCAGGAGTCGGTGCGGTCCCGAGTCACCCTGGTGCCCCGAGACAAGGTGACAGTGGTGGCGGCGACACTTGGATCGACCGCGGGCGCGGTGGGAGCAGCCCTTGCCGCGGCGGAGCCCGCCGCATCCGACACGGCTTTTCTCACCGGAACCATTCCGAGTGCGACCAACCGACGCAAAGAAGCTACGGAGCCACGGCCGTAGTCAGTTGGCTTGCCCGGCGTGACATTTCGTTGAGGTCCTCGACACCGGTGAGCCATCCGCCGACGCCAACCGCAATCGCTCCTGCCTCTAGATAGGCGTCGGCATTGGCCGCATCGATGCCGCCCGTCGGCACAAAGTCGACGTGGGCGAGTGGCCCTCGAAGGGTCTTCAGGTATGCCGGTCCACCGACCATTGCTGGGAACAGTTTCACCGCACTCGCTCCGAGGTCCCACGCGATCGAGACTTCCGTTGGGGTGAGGGCTCCGGGAAGTGCGGGAACGCCACGCTCCAACGCAGATTCGAGTATCAACGGGTCGGTGTGAGGGGAAACAATGAAGCCGGCTCCTCCGTCGATCGCTTGCACGGCCTGAGTGGCTGATCGCACAGTTCCAGCACCAACAGTTACCCCCCTTCCCACAGCGCGTGCAATCGCGTCCAGCGCATCGTGAGCATCGAGGGTCACTTCAACCACTCCAACGCCGGATCCAGCGAGCACGTCGACAACGTCCTCGATGCGATCAGCTGGGATCTTCCGGGCAACGGCGATCACCCGCTGCGCAACCACCGCCTGTGGCAAGGCGATCCGCGTCATAGCCGTGCCTCTGTGACGCTCCACCCGCCATCGACGCCGATGACCTGCCCCGTAACGGCAGCGGCTTCGGAGGACAGCAAGTAGGTAGCCGCGTCAACAACCGCCTCTGGTTTCAGGAATCCGCTCGACAGCGGCTGCTTTCGCTCGACATAGCTCGTCACGTCTTCATCGGTTTGGGCACGTGCTGACATCGGGGTTGCAACCACCGCGGGTGCAATTGCATTGAGGCGTATTCCCTCGGGCGCATAGGTCGCAGCTGCGGTCTTCACGAGCGCGAGCTGTCCGGCCTTGGCAACCGCATACGCGTGTGTCCCAAATCGCTCCGGCGAGGGGTGCTCGGCGAGAACGCTTGATACGACGGCAATCGATCCGCCGGTGCTCGCTTCGCGCATTGCGCGAACTGCCTCGCGTACGGAAAGGAACGTGGTCGTAAGGTTGAGGTCGAGCGTCGACTGCCAGGCGGCCAGAGATATCTCGTCGACGCGCCCGTCGCCGAACCGCCTGCCGCTTCCCCCGGCGACGGCGAGGAGCCCGTCGATCCGCCCGAAACGTTCCAGAGCGGCATCGAAAGCACCCACGACCTCTGCTTCGACGCGAAGGTCCGTTGGACGAAAGGCATGGTGACCTGGACCGGCTCGCTCTATCTCGCGATGAAGCGCCTCGCACTCTTCTGCGTCCAAGGAAACGGTGAACACCTCTGCGCCTTCCGCGGCGAACCCGATGGCTGCGGCGCGAGCGATTCCAGTTGCTCCCGTCACCACCACGACGCTGCCTTCGAGTCGCTCACTCATGTACGGTGTCCTTCCTCAAGCATCGGAACTCTCCCCCTTGGTCTGGTCATGATTGACGTCATCGGCACCGATATCGATCTTCTCGGTGAATGCCCCATTTTTGATGAACGAGTCCGAGCGCTCTACAGCATCGACATCGACGGTCGGGCAGTTCGCCGCTTCACCCCTGACACCGACGAGGTCGAAACTCACTCGCTGGACGGCAGGCCGGGCTCCATTGCTCTCACAAGCGATCCGGCGCAGCTCCTTGTGGCGACCGAAGGGGATCTCTGCATCATGGAATGGGCTTCGGGTGATATGTCTCCGTGGATGTCTCTTGCTCCCGTGGGACCGCAGCATCGACTCAACGACGGGGCGCTCGATCGTAGCGGTCGCTTCTGGGTGGGAACGATGCATGAGGCTGTCACCGAATCGACAGGCCATCTCTTTCGAATCGATGTCGATGGCGCTTCGACGGTCATCGATGAGGGCCAAGGCGTTCCAAACGGTCTCGCATTCTCTCCCGACGGCGGCGCGATGTATTACGCGGACTCTGTTGCGAAGACCGTTTGGGTCTACGACTACGACGACGCCACCGGTGACCGCACCAGACAGCGCATCCTCACCGACTTCTCGAATCTGCCGGGCGCTCCCGACGGTGGCACAGTCGACGAAGACGGCTGCTATTGGATTGCATGCGTGTTCGGATCTGCCATCGCACGCCTCACGCCGACCGGAACCGTCGATCGAATCATCGAGGTACCTGTCGATAAGCCGACCAAACCGGCGTTTGGGGGACCTGGTCTTGGCACGATGTATGTCACATCGATTGGTGGTGGCGGAACGCATGCACGCCATGCAGATCCGGGCGTCAATGGACGACTTCTCGCACTCGATGTCGGAGTCAACGGCGTCGCTGAGCCTCATCTGGCCCTTCCCACTACCGGGTGAACTGACGACTGCGCATCTCACCACCAGATGTATAGACAACTGTCGGCGCCAAGGCAACCACAGCAGAACCATGCTGTGCATACAGCCACCGGACAGTGCATTGGTGAAGACTGGTCTCGGCTTGAATAGCGCGTGGCAACAAGAGTGGAGGCTCTCGCAGTGCGTTGGGGATTGTCAATCTCATTGTCCGAAGAACTGGCCGACCCAAAGGTTGTGACGGAAGTCGCCGTCCTCGCCGAGAAAGCTGGTTGGGGTGGTGTATTCGTTTGGGATCATCTCTGGAATCGGACGCAAACGCCATTCGCTGACCCCTTCGTGACGCTGACTGCGATCGCTCTGGCGACGGACCGGGTCACGATCGGCACGATGGTCGCAGCGATGTCGCGACGGCGACCACAACTCGTTGCACAATCGACCACATCACTGGATCTTGTATCCGACGGACGGATGGTGCTCGGCCTCG
>JBPCTY010000187.1:0-16661 GCA_051011415.1 Acidimicrobiia bacterium | reverse complement strand
CGTGCACGACTTTGCGTATGCCGACATCGCGTACGACGACTACCAGCCTCCCTCGTTGCTCCAGGTTGAAGGTGCCAAGGACGTCGCCGTGGAGCTGTACACGCTGTCAAAGTCACACTCGATGGCTGGGTGGCGAGTCGGTTTCGTCGTCGGCAATCCGGAAATTGTTGCCGCGCTCGGTCAGCTCAAGTCCTACCTGGACTACGGGACGTTCCAGCCGATCCAAATCGCATCGATCATTGCGTTGAATGAACACGATGACTACATCGATGTTGTTGTGGATGAATACAAGACTCGCAGGGATGTGCTGATCGATGGGCTGACCCGAGCGGGATGGCACATTGACGCGCCTGACGCCACGATGTTCGTGTGGGCACGAATCCCAGAGCCCCTTCGGTCTATGGGCAGCCTGAAGTTTGCGCTTGATCTTCTCGATGACGCAGCTGTGGCGGTAAGCCCTGGCATCGGTTTCGGGCCGTCAGGGGATGAGTTCGTGCGCTTTGCCCTGGTCGAGAACGAGCACCGGATCTCCCAAGCAGTTCGCAATATCCGGCGGTACATGGCCGACAAAGGCGTCGTAGCATCCTCTGAGTAGTGAAACCTGCTGCGCCCTCCTGAGGTCAGAGCGGCGTCGTCCCCGACCACGGATCTCATCACCATGAAATATGCTGTTCTCTTCCCTGGCCAGGGCAGTCAATCGGTTGGCATGTGCCCAGATATCCGCACCGACCGTCCGCGAGTCTTCGAAGAAGCTTCTGAGATCTTGGGTTGGGATCTTGCGGCACTGATCGAGAACGGGCCGGAAGACGTGCTTACGGAAACCCAGCACGCACAACCAGCATTGTTTGTCACTTCGTTTGCGCTGTGGTCAGAGTTCAGCGGTGTCGTTGATGGAGGCCCAGTTGCGTTCGCCGGCCACTCTCTCGGCGAGTACACCGCGCTGACTGCAGCTGAGGCGCTCAGCTTTGATTCGGGTCTCGCACTTGTGGCCGAGCGAGGGCTGGCGATGGCCGAAGCCGGGTCGACGGATGGCTCCGGCATGGCTGCGTTGCTCGGCGCCGATGAAGAGACCGCCGAACGCATCGCATCGGAGCGTCGTGCTGCTGGCGGCAAACTCTATGTCGCAAACATCAACGCGCCTGGACAGATTGTTGTCGCCGGCGGAACGGAAGACCTGGCATGGCTGAGCGAGAACGCTCGGGATCTTGGTGTGCGAAGAGCGGTGATCCTCAATGTTGCTGCTGGCTTCCATTCACCGTTTATGCAACCGGCACGGGATCGGCTCTCCGTTGCACTCAACGATGCGACCTTCGACGATCCCCAAGCCGCTGTGTTTGCGAATGCGACCGCTGCCGTAACCCATGACCCTCGTGCAACTCTCGACGAGCAGCTGACTGCTCCAGTCCGATTCGCTGCAAGCCTCCAGAACATGCACGAGGCTGGTGTCGAAGGGTTTGTCCACATCGGGCCGGGTGACGTCACTGCAGGCCTCGCTAAACGAAGCGTCCCCGATGCAACGGTGTACACGGTGTCGACTCTGGTTGAAGCCCGCACCGTGGCCGAGGAGCTTTCCGTAGAATGACGCAGCGACGGGAGGTCATCGAATGAAGAGTGCAACCATCACCGGCTGGGGGAAGTGCATCCCGCCAGCAGTGGTCACCAACGATGATCTTGCCAGCGTTGTCGAGACGTCCGACGAGTGGATCACCTCGCGATCGGGCATCAAAGAACGTCGCGTCTCGCATCTCAACAACTCCGACATGGCGACCCTCGCAGGAAAGCGGGCACTCGCAGCTGCCGGGCTGACCGCCGAGGACTTGGACTACATCATTGTTGCTACCTGCACCCCCGATAGGCAGATCCCCGCAGCCGCATGCCTCGTGCAGGCAAAACTCGGTGCAACGAACTCTGCCGCGAGTGACATCAACGCCGGTTGCACCGGGTTCATCTATGGCCTGTCGATGGCGCACGGTCTCATCGCAACAGGAACGGCTTCTCGGATCTTGCTTATCGGCTCGGAACGAATCTCGTCGTACCTCGATCTGGAGGAACGGTCGACTTCGGTTCTCTTCGGAGACGGTGCTGGTGCGGTAATTGTTGAACCGGGCGAAGAGGGCGAGGGTGTCCTCACTATGCACCTTGGTGCGGACGGGAACGGTGCGGAGGCGCTTACCGCAACCGGTCTTGGCACCGAGTTCATCGGTCAGGAGGCCCGGCTTGCCATCGTCATGGATGGGCAAGAGATCTTCAAGAATGCCGTGAAACGCATGGGTGACGAGACGATCGATGCGATCACCAACGCTGGATGGGACGCCGAAGAAGTTGACCTGGTGATCCCGCATCAAGCAAACGTTCGAATCATTGATGCAGTACGGCGACGCATCAAGGCACCAGAGGAAAAGGTCTATATCAACATCCACAAGTACGGAAACACGTCCGCTGCGACGATTCCTATGGCCCTCGCTGAAGCGATCGAAGACGGTTCGGTCACACCTGGAGCGAAACTGATCCTGGTTGCATTTGGTGCCGGGCTCACCTGGGGTGCGACGGCGATCCAATGGGGTGACAGAGTTGATCCAATCAACACGATCAGCGACGAGATGCCGGAGCCAGAGATGACTGGCATTGAGCTGCTCGTCTCCAAGCACGAGGCGCTGTACGGATGACCGATGTAGCACTTGTGACAGGAGGCTCTCGCGGAATCGGCAGGGCGATCGCCCTCAAGCTTGCATCCTCCGGACATGCCGTGGCGGTCAACTACGCATCGAATAGCGCAGCGGCTGACGATGTCGTCGCTGAAATCGAGGCCATGGGAGGATCAGCAATCGCTGTCGCCGCCGACGTTGGGAATCCCGATGCTGTCGCTTCCCTTGTTGAAACCGTGGTCCAATCGTTGGGTCCGATCACCGTGCTGGTGAACAATGCCGGCATTACCGATGACGGGCTCATGCTGCGGATGGGTGTCGATCAGTGGGACAGGGTCATCGAGACGAATCTTCGGTCGGTGTTCCTCTGCACGAAGGCTGTTCTGAAGGGAATGATCCGCGCAAAGGGCGGGAGGATCATCAACATCAGTTCCGTGTCGGGCGTGTCTGGTAACCCAGGGCAGGCGAACTATGCAGCTTCAAAGGCTGGCATCATCGGGTTCACCAAGTCGATGGCCAAAGAAGTCGGTTCGAGGGGCATTACGGTCAACGCGGTTGCCCCAGGATTCATCGCAACAGATATGACCGATGCCCTCGGTGAGGGCGTCACTGAGCGTGTCGCAGAACAGATCTCCCTCGGGCGGCTTGGCCTTCCTGAGGAAGTCGCATCCGTCGTTGGCTATCTTGCCTCCAGCGGGGCGTCGTACGTCACCGGCCAGACCATCGTCGTAGACGGCGGTCTGGCACTCTGACCCAGGAAGGGAAACAATGGAACGGGCAGAAATCGAGTCCAAAATGACGGAGCTCCTCGTAGAGGAACTCGGCCTTGACGGCGACAACATCACAAACGAGTCGCGGTTCGAGGAAGACCTCGAAGTTGACTCCCTTGGTGTTGTCGAGTTGTTGATGGCTCTGGAGGACAACTTTGGTGTTCAGATCCCAGACGAGGAAGCTGAGCAGCTCACCACGGTTGGCGAAGCCGTCACTCTCGTCGAATCGAAACTCAACGGATAGGTCTTCACGATGACAGAACGTCGCGTCGTTGCGACGGGTCTCGGAGCGATCACCGCTCTCGGCACGGGTGTTGATCCGTTCTGGGAGAACATCCTTGCTGGCCGTTCCGGAGTGTCCCGAATCGACAAGGTGGATGTCTCAGATATCCCGACAAAGATCGCTGCAGAGATCAAGGACTTTGATGTCGAGCAGTACATGCCAAAGCGCCAGGCGCGCCGGATGGATACCAGCGCGCAATACTTCTGGGTTGCCACTCAAGAGGCGCTGAACGACGCTGGATTGTCATATGAAGAGGACGATCCGGAAGCTCTCCGTGCCGGCGTCCTTGCGGGCACCGGAATCGGAGGAGTCGAGACCTTTGAGGCTCAGTTTGAGGTCTTGAAGGAGCGTGGCCCAGGCCGGATGTCTCCAACCGGGATTGCCATGATCATCTCGAATATGGCGGGCGGCATGGCTTCAATCGACTTTCACCTCTATGGCCCGAACTCCACGGTGGTCACCGCGTGCGCCGCATCGGCCAATGCAATAGGTGATGCTGCAGAGGTCATCAAGCGCGGGGCCGCCGATGTAATGGTGGCGGGTGGCGGTGAGGCTTCGATCACTCGGTTTGCGGTCGGAGGCTTCGCCCAAGCCAGGGCGCTCAGCACCAACAACGACGATCCGTCAGGCGCATCGAGACCGTTCGACGCCGAACGCGACGGGTTCGTTATGGGTGAAGGTGCGGCCGTTGTGGTCCTTGAGGAATACGAGCACGCAAAGGCACGTGGAGCAAAGATCTATGGCGAGCTGGTCGGATACGGAATGTCCGCAGATGGCTATCACATCACGCTGCCGCGACCAGGTGGAGCTGGGGCCGCAAGAGCAATGGATGCGGCTTTGCAGCATGCGGGGATGGCCTCGGGTGATCTCAGCTACATCAATGCACACGGCACCTCGACGCCAGCGAATGACAAGACCGAGACAGCAGCCATCAAGCTTGCGTTCGGTGACGACGCGTACACGACTCCGATCTCATCGACGAAATCGATGACGGGACATCTTCTCGGAGCTGCCGGTGCCATTGAGTCTGTGGCGTGTTTGCTTGCGATTCGAGATCAAGTGGCTCCTGCGACGATCAACTACGCAAACCCTGATCCCGAATGTGATCTTGACTACATACCGAACGAACCTCGGAAGATGGACATCGAGACCGCGATGACGAACAGCTTCGGCTTCGGCGGTCACAACGTGAGCCTGATCTTCAAACGTCTCGACAGCTAGGCGGAGTTGCCCGGATCTTCGTCCGGGGATGTTGGTTCCTGTTGTTCGTAGTACTCGTCAAATGACCGCGTAACCAGCGCGGCAACGAGGCCGACGCCAACGAGAGCAGCGAGACCGGTGACGACAGCCGCCGTCGACTCCATCGCTGGACACGTGTCCGGGAGGCAGATGGTCTCGACGATGCTTGCTCCTACGAGCGCGCCGGCCATAGCGCCAACCCACACCGTCATTGTGATCGCTGGTCGCACATTCGCCCTACCAGCCACCACTCCGAATGCGGCTCCGAGGCCAGCACCAAGGACAGCTCCGATTGTTTCGGCGAGGAGCCAACCGGTGATCCCTCCGAACAGCACGGTGACAACTGTTGCGACAACATCGCTCGAGCGGAACTGTCTGCTCACGGTGAACGCCGGACTGGGGCTGGAAGCGGGGGAGTGATGATTGTGGTGGTTCTGCGTGCGGCTGGGGTCCAGGCCAGCACGGTCACGACGGCACCGCCAAGAATCAGTGCTGCAGATCCAGGGGCACTCGTCTGCGATGCCGCTGCGAGGGTGGCCAGGGGCCACACCAACCGGTACATCCACAGGCCAGCTCGGATGCCGCGCCCGTATGCGACTGAGCACAGCACGGCGAGGACCGCCAGCACCCAGTGGACTGCGGACGCTCCGCCCGCAGCGCACACGCCGATGTACAACGGTGCGACTGCACCGACCGAGGTCAGGATGATCGGTATAGCACCCGGTGCCTCTGCAGAGGGTTGGTGGCGAACCCAAAGCTGAAGCCATGGGCCGAGCAGGCCTATCAGAGCGATGAGGCCGACCCCATATATGACATACGCAACGAGACTGTCTGATACCGATGCGAAGACCATTGACAGAGCCACGGAGATGGCAAGACCCCAGCGGCCCCAAGGTGCTCGAGCAAGGAGCAGGCCGGACAGCGAGACGACAGACAGAATCATCAATCCCACGGCAATGAGTGCAGCAGCAGAAATGTCGATCGGGTCGGGGTCAGCTAACAGCACCAGCGAAGCGAGTAGCGGGGGAACGACACTGATTGCCCCAATCGCGAGGTGCGGATGACGCACAGCTGTCTGCGGCTACTGCTCCGGTCGAGTATCGACCGAGCCGGGAATCCGTTGGAAGCCAATGAGCGCGTTGTAGCGGTGAATTGCCGGGTCCAACGTGCTGAAGTCGAACTCGAACGTATCGCCTTGGTTGAGGGGTGGAGACTCGAAGATGCCTCCGGATCCGACGATCACATATTCACGGGGGTCTTCGTTTATCCACTGCACGATCTGCACTTCCTCGATATCGATCGCGAGGTTCGCAGGCCGGAAGACACCGTTGGAAAGCCGAACGACGACAACGCCTTCCGGAGGGGGTTCAGTCGTGGTCGTAGTGGTGGGCGCTCTTCCGGCTTCCTGGACTGAATCGGAGGGGCTTGAGCTTCTCGCCGAACCGACAACCAACAGCACGCCAAATACGACGAGGACCAGGATCGTGCTCTGTATCAGGGTTCGTCTGCCCACGCTTCAACTTCCGGACGAGTGCACGAGAGTGTAGCGACTAGGGCCTGTTGTGCTTTGACGCTCCACCATGACCCACAGATCCTGGCCTATTGGTCTGGTTCCCAGGTCCCAACGTGTGCCCATCCACTCCGGTCGCCTCGCAGCGTGACAACAGAGGCGTGGGCTGGGGGGTCGATACGAAGAGACGACAGGTCTCCTCCGCTGAGGTGGAGGAAGGCTGCGTTCACGGGATCCTGATGGCTGACCAGGACAACTGTTGAAGCGCCTTGGTCCAGAATCTCGAGTGCCGCCGCTGCGGTGCGCCGAGCGATGTCGTCGACTGTCTCCTGGACGTCATCGAGTTTCGTTGCGTCGGCGAGGTACGTGCCAATCTGGTCGGAGAACCGATCGTGCACGTCGTCCCACCGAAGCCCCGTCCATTCCGGGTACTGCCCAGACTCGATCAGCCTCTGGTCCAACTGGATCTGCACATCGTGGTGTCGCACAATCGCTGTTGCTGTCTCCTGCGCTCGTTGAAGAGGGGAGGACACGACAGCGTCGATGGGCTGTTCGCGCAGATGCCTGCCCGTGCGATGAGCCTGGAGCACGCCCTTCGGTGAAAGGCTGAACCCCGGCAGATCTGCATACACGACGTGGTTCGGATTGGCGACTTCGCCATGACGCACCAAGTGGATGACCTTCATCGTTCCAGCGTAGGCGCCCAAGAACCGGTCGAAGTCCTTCGTCTATAGCCGGTGCAGATAATGTCCGATGAACGATGCATCAGCACAAGTGACGAGCGGTATACTGTTTGAGGAACTGCCCGTCAGACCACGGGAACGACATGCCGTTGAACGAACACGAACAGAAGATTCTCGACGAGATCGAGCGTCAGATGTACGAGGACGATCCCAAGCTTGCAGAGATGGTTTCCAAGGCCGTCCGGAGCGGGCGGGATCGTTGGAAGATGCGGCTCGCTGCCGTGTTGTTCATTGCTGGGGCGGTCGTGATGTTCGCATCGTTTACCCAATCATGGATGATCGCGGGCGTCGGTTTCTTGGTCATGGTGGCCTCCGCTGGGTGGATGGCACTTACGGCTCGCGCGACCCGGCTCCATGGGTCTCCGGGCGCCGGCGACATGCTTGAACGCCTTCAGCGGCGTTGGCGCAAAGACGGCTAAGATGACCGCTCCTTGCCACGTGGAGCAGTAGCTCCGAACGGCAGGGATTGAAAGATTTTGAACTACGGACAACCCGCATCTTGTCCGTTGCTGAGTACAAGGGAGAAGGGTCTTGGAGGGTTTCACCGCCGCACAGGCGTGCGAGTTGACTGATTGCACGCCACACCAACTTCGGTATTGGGACAAGGTCGGGCTTCTCGAACCAAGCATCCAAACTTCAGACGGCCGGCCGGGCCGAAGGCGCATTTACAGTTTTCGCGATCTTGTCGGACTGCGGGTCATCAAGAGCCTTCTCGACAACGGTCTTTCGATCCAGCGTGTGCGCCGGGCGTGGGACTATCTCAGACGAACAGGCGACATGGAGGGCCACCTCTCCGAGGTCAGGCTTGTCACGGATGGGCAGTCGATCTTCGCCGTTGCGCATGACGATGCCGAACTGCTTGACGCATTGCGCCAAGGTCAGCTTGCATTCTTTGTCAAGATCGATGAGATCGCCGCAGATGTCGAGGACGATGTCACGAAATTCGAACTCGACCGTGAGAGCTTCCGAGACATGCTGAAGCGGGTCGAGGACGACGTCCGAGCCGAGGCCGCAGACACCGCATAGCCGATCGGCTGAATGGACAGAGCAAACGCCGTCGCCGTCCTCAGCCCGACTTGGAAGCTCAGTTCTTCCGGAACCGGTTGCGCAGGCTGTTCCAGTGTCGGGACAGTCGTGTCGGACGGTAGGTCGCCCTGATGCGTTCGCCGCGTGAGTATCTGGTCGTGAGGTGCTGCTGTGCACGCTCGTGCGCCTGCGTCGCCTGCGTGGTCACGGCACCATCGACATCGTCCTCGCCGTAGAGCGCACGGTTGTAGGTCGCAGCGAGCGGGACGAACGCTTCGTCGATATTGGTTGCTGCCTCGAGCGGAGTCGATGCGGCGCTGACGGGCTCTTTGAGATCAACAAGCCGCTCAACGATGTCTTCCCACGCAGCTGAGATGTCGCCGCGCTCCAACCGTCGTCGGAGGCGTCTCCGACGCCACCACTGGGTGAGTGGGGCAGCGACGACCGCAATCGCAGCGATCAAAGATGTGAAGATCGCAAACGGCGCCCAGGAAGGAAGCTCGAATCCCGATGACGTGGTGTCGCTTCCACCGGCACCAGGCGTCACATTCGGATTCGATCGTTCGGTTGGGTCAAAACGTCCATCATCGAACACCTCGCCGCCGCCCTCGGTGTCGGCAAAGCTTGGTGCAGGGATGTCATCCTGGAAGTCTGCGGGTGAGAAGTCGAGCGCCGCAATCAGTCGCTCGTTTGCGGTCGGATCCGAGAAGTTGCTCCTTGGTGTTGGGTCGAACTTCATCCATCCGTAGGACGGAATCCAGAGTTCGACCCAGCTGTGGGCGTTCTTGTCGGTCACTAGGACTGTCTCGTCGTTGATCGGGATTCCCGGGGTGAACCCGAGCACGACACGCGACGGAACCCCGACAGCCCTCGCCATCAGCGCCATCGCCGTTGCGAACTGCTCGCAGTAGCCGTTTCGGGCATACGCATTCGTCTCATCCGTCAGCCAGTCCATCACGTTGTCGGTTGCGTTCCCTGGTGGCACGCCGGTGTTGTAGACAAACTGGCCGCTGTCGCGGAAGAAGTTCTCGAGCACCAGCGCCTTTTCAAAGTTTGTTTCAACATTTCCGACGACGTCTTCGGCATAGATCGTGAACGCCGACCCAAGCTCGTCGAGTGGGTACTCCAGCCAGAACTCGGCATTCTCGAGTTCGAGCGGCGGGGGTGCACCGCCAAAGAGATCGATCTCCTCTCCGGCGTCAGCGGCGGCCTGGAACAACGGGCTGAGCTCGCCATTCTCGGCCAGCGTCAGTGCAGCAACGGTTGGGCCGTCGTAGCGAGGCATCTCGCTGAGCACCGAGTAGACCATGCCTTCATACGTGACATCTCCCGGAAGAATGAGCGTCCCATCCAGGCCTCGGACGCGGATTGCGGAGTCGTCTGACTCGTCGCGCGCAAAGGCTGCAATGGGTGTGACTGGTGCGGGCATCCATGGTTGTTTGAGTCCGAGGATTTCGATGTCGCTTGCAACGCGGACGGTTTCGCCTCGATAGACCTGGGTCTCAGCGTCAAACGGATTCTCGTCGAGAGGCGTGCGCTGCACACGGTTGAAAGTCCCCCATCGCCCTCCGGCGTAGACGTCGAGCGTGACCGTTCTGAACGACACGGAATCAATTGGAACGTCCCCATCGATCCTTGCCCTGAAAAGGGGAGTGTTCGTCTGATTGATCAGGCCAGCTCTGATCTGGGTGTACGGGTTGTAGGAGGCAGACCCGGAGTACGAGTCAGAGAACCCGGCGGGCTCGCGCCACGTCACCAATCCGCTGTTCGGGACCTGATCACCAGCAAGACCCACGACAAGAAGTGCGGCTGCCACCGTACCGAGAACCAGTAGACCGATCGCGGGGGATGGTCGCTTTGTTGGACGCTTCGTCGGGTTGACCCGCTGGAGCTTTCCCGCCCCGGAGTCACGCTCATCAATGCGGATCGCAAGAAGACACAACGCAACGATCCCGACGAACACCGCAAGGTGGCCGATGCCCTTGGGCTTGCGGTCGATGATGACGAACTGGAGTGCCACGATCAGTGGAGTGAGGATTGCGACAAATGGCCGGCTGTTCAGAAGCCCCGCCACAAGGAGGAATCCGAGTATCCAGAAGAGCCCGGCAAGCATCATCACGAGGCCCGGAACTGGTCTGACGGGCTCGACCCCGTAGCGGATGATCTCCATCGCCCTGTCGAGTTCGTGCAGGACTGCATCCCATGTACCGGCGGTGGGGAAGATCAGCCACAGCGTGTCGGGTGCGATGAGAAGCCCTGCGGTAAGGATGAAGGCGATGACGTTTGCTAGCACAATGACGACCGCGTGGGCACGGTAGGCAATGGTTGTCCATGTGATTCCTGCTCCGAGCAGGGTTGCGACGAGCACAGCGATCGGCCATGGCAACCCTGTATTGGACTCCCTCATCAGGAACGAGAGTTCCCAGAGGGCAAGCCCGAGCGCAGCTATTCCTGCTATCCAGCTGTAGCGGTAGACCATCCGTGCTCCATTGCGTTTCTCCACGGTTCGGCCCAAACGCCGCCCGCATCTGTTCTCACGACCAGGGCGCCCAACCGGGCAAATCCGAGTATCGCGTCATCGTCATCATCGGTTACCGAAAGTACAACGGTTCTGTAGAAGTCCTGACTGAGCAATTGGAACGAGGCGAGGTCGGCCTCGTCGGCGGAACCGGTGACCATCACAAGTACCCCACCAGCCATTCCAGACCGACGGAGGCGACCGATCAGGTGGCGGAGGTCGATCGAGCGTGCGGGGGTAATGGTTGCAAGCTCCTCCATGGCCTTTCGGTAGGCCTCAGTATTGGAGACAACGGTGCCGTTTCCTTGTCCTGCCCACAGCGTTGGCGTGTAACCGGACCGATAGAGATGACGAAGCGCAGATGCGGCACCGCGAACTGCTTGTTCAAAACTCTCCGAGGAGGCATGCGGTTCGACCCGAGGATCCAGCACAATGAACGCTCGTGATTGCCATGGCATCTCCAGCTGCTTGATCATGAGCTCGTCTCTGCGGGCTGAGGAAGGCCAGTGGACCTTTCGAAGGTCATCGCCCTGGTGGTATTCACGCAGCGTGAAGAAGTCTTCACCTCCGCTGTGCCAGAACGCGGCCCGGGATGTGTTGATCGTCTGGTCCTGACCCCTGCCGGTCGGGACGCCTTCGAGATCTTCGACACGCGGATAGACGACAAGTCTTCCGGCAGCGCCAAACATTGAAGTCGACTCGGTGAATCCGAGTGGATCGCCGATGGAAACTCTTGCAGGGCCGACTCGATATACGCCTCGAGGTCTGCACAAGACCTCGTAGCGCCCTGCCATCGACTCTCCTTCTGAAATTCGGTCAGCGACGAATCTTGCCGAACCAAGTCCATGCACCCTGTCCTCAACCGATACGCGGTAGATGCGGCGACGAGACGCAACGCCAATGTCGACCAAGGCGCGTTCTCCATCGTGGAGTTGCTCTGGATTGATCGTCCGGGTGAGAGCGAGCCTCGGGGCTGCGAGTCTGACATACAGCTGGCCACCGAGAACGGCAGCGATCAGAAACACGGCAAGTGCGAGGAGCAAGTCCTCTCCGAAGGCCGCCCACAGGACCCCGAGGGCAAATGCTGCACCGACGGCAGCCCAACCCCTGGTGGTGGGCATCAGGGAGCAACCCTTGTTCCGGGCACCGGAACGGTGCTCCGTACCTCGTCAAGAATGTCGCTCACGGTTGTGCCACGCATCTGTGCATCTGGCCGCAGCACCAGGCGGTGGTTCAGGACAGGTGCAAGCACCGTCTTCACGTCGTCTGGCGATGCGTAGTCCCTGCCGTCAGCGGCCGCAATTGCTCTGGCCGAACGTTGGAGGAACAGCGTGGCACGAGGGCTCGCACCGAGCAGCACATCGGGATGCGACCGAGTTGCCTCTGCGATATCGATGAGGTAGCCCCTCAACACATCTGCGACGTGGACCGAACGTGCAATCTCAGACATCCGAACGACGTCTTCGGCGTGCACGACCGCCTTGAGATCATCAAAGGTTGAGCGGGCTCCGTGTGCTTCGAGCATCTCCAGTTCCTTGGAGCGGTCGGGATACCCCATGGTGACCCGCATCATGAAGCGATCAAGCTGAGCTTCGGGAAGCGGGTATGTCCCCTCATGCTCAATGGGGTTCTGCGTCGCGATCACGATGAACGGTTCGGCGAGTGAATGCGTCTCGCTGTCAACCGTTACTTGGCGTTCTTCCATTGCTTCGAGGAGCGCTGCCTGCGTCTTCGGGCTCGCACGGTTGATCTCATCACCGAGCACGACGTTGGCGAACACCGGGCCAGCTCGGAAGGTGAACGAGCTCTGCTCCCTGCTCCACACAGACACACCGGTGACATCGGAAGGCAAGAGATCGGGGGTGAACTGCACCCGCTGGAATGAGCAGTCAATAGATCGAGCGAGTGCTTTCGCCAGCAGGGTCTTTCCGACTCCTGGCACGTCCTCGATGAGAACATGGCCCTCAGCAACAAGGCTCGATACGACGAGCTCGATCGTTTCGCGTTTGCCCTGGATGACACGCTCAATGTTCTCGGTGACCTCTTGGTATTGGTCGCCGAACCAGGACAGCTCTTCAGGCGTCAGGGACACGGTGCCTCCTTGTCATGCCGCGCTGAACGTGAAGGAACCTTAACCAACTGACGAGCAATGGGTTCCGGGAACGCGGTCGGTGCCGGTGCGAAATCGGCGTACGGCTAGCCTTGCGAACGATGTTGTCCTCTTCTGCCCTCCTCGCTGTGCTTGTTCGTCCGATTTTGTGGCCAACGGCCATCGGTGCACTTTTTGCCTTCGCACCCCGGCAATGGTGGAAATCACCGCCTTTTCTGCCGATCGCAGATCGCACGCTGATCCAGTGGAGAGTGACTACTGCCTATGGACAATCAGATATGACCCTTGATGAAGCCGACCTCCTTTCCTATCTTCGCTGGAGGAGACAGGCCTGACTTGCGCACGGTCTGGGGAGGCAAAAGTGAGTTCGCATTCGTTGCAAGACGATCTGCTGAGCATTCCAGGTGTTGAGGGAGCCGAAGTTGAAGGCTCCGGAGATCGACCCGCGGGATTGCGTATTCGGATCGCCGAGGGAGCCGATCAACAGGCTGTGGGGAGCGCTATTCGCCACGTGTTGACCGAGCATGGGCTTGGAACCGACACCCGACTGCCTGGCGAGCCGTCCGGAGTCGAATCCGCTGAGCCGGCTCAAGCCGCCGTGCCGTCCATCCTCGCACCAGAAGAAGTGGCGCCGATCGAGGATCCAGAGCCACAGACGGAGTCTGAGCCCGCACCATCGCCGGTAGCGTTGCTTGCTGAGGAGGTAGTTGACGAGTCTGAAGACGATCCCGTCATCGACCTGACCGAACCGGCACCGGAAGATCCTGAATCAACAACCGACGACGCAATCAGCGTGGAGGAATCACCTGTCGTGGCAGCACCCGAATCGGAGGTCGCTGATGCACCTCCAAGCGAACCCACCCCAGAGCCACCATCCGATCCGTCACCCGTGACGCATGAGATCGACCAACTCGCACGAATCGACAGCGTGGCTGTCGCTGAAGGGCGCGAAGGCATCGTCGTGACCGTCACGAGTTCCGATGGTCGAAGCGAGCGCAGGGTTGCAGCGAGCACCGAGGGTGGGGTTGAGAACGCTGTCGTTCGGGCAACCGCACGTCTTGCGTTGCCAAAGTCCCCGGAAGCGCATGTCGTCGAGGTCGAGGACCGAAGAGTCGAGGGCATCGATATCGTGATGATCGTGTTGGACGTCGACGGCACCATGGCTGCTGGGTCAGCCGTTGTTGGAGCTGGCCGCCCGTTTGCGCTCGGGCGAGCAACATGGGCTGCGCTCAGCCTGTAGTCGCCGACAATCTCAGCCGGTCGGTGCGATGAGTTCGACCACGACGTTTGCCGGATCTTGACTGGGTTGAGGACCGGTTGCGTCCGTTGCCTCGACCGACCCAGCAGCATCTCGGCCTAATCCGTAGGCATCGCGGTACTCGGTGACCTTGGCGACGACGTCCCGCACGACCATCCGCGTGTGATCTTCCACTGACGTGTCGAGGATGGCGTGGTCCTTCTCCTCAGTGGAGACGACGGTCACGCCCTCCGCTCGTAGATCGACGAGCATTATCTCCTGCAGGACCTTGTCGTCCGAGAGAGCCGAAATCGTGCCGACGACGACTGCATCGACACCCCCGGATCGGACGATCTCAACAAGTGCCGCATATCCGGATCGGTCATTGAAGGTTGACGCTTTGGTGTCCTCGCACACGGCGATGAGGTCGTTGCCGGTGTCGCGAACCCATCGACGGATCCGCTCACTCTGGGCGAACGCGGTATCGGCCTGCTGATGGCCTGGTACCTCTCGCACATAGCCCGCGATTCTCATGATGCCTTCCAGTAGCTGTCTGCCCGACAGTACCAAACGTGGTCGTCTGATTCCTCACGGTAGTCGGTTGGGGCGGCCGAACGGTGGAAAACGATCTATGTGACCGTGTGCGGCCGAACCACTGGGACTGTTTGGTACTCTCCGTGCCGTGGTGAGAACTCTCGTCCTCAATGCCAGCAACGAGCCGCTCTCGGTGGTAGCGGCTCGTCGAGGCGTCGTGCTAGTCCTCAGAGGTACAGCTGAGGCGGTTGCCACGGCAGGGGAGACATGGCATGCCGGGACGACGACGGTCGATGTCCCTGCGGTTGTGAGACTGAGACGCTACGTCCCAATTCCGTACTCCCGTTCAATGCCGCTCAACCGCCGTGCAGTGTTTCTGCGAGATGGCCATCGATGTCAGTACTGCGGTGCGTCTGCGGAGAACATCGATCACGTCATCCCGAAGGTCCAGGGTGGCCAGCACAAGTGGGACAACGTTGTTGCTGCCTGTCGACGATGTAACACTCGCAAGGGTGGCAGAACCCCTGCTCAGGCTGGCCTCACTCTGACGCGGGCGCCTGCTGCCCCAGGACGGTTCGACTGGGTGCATGTTGCCGCCGGTGGCACAGCCCACCATTCCTGGACACCGTTCCTCTAGGCCGACATCAGCGGCTCGTCGTGAGGAGATCGTGCCAGCGGGTTCGGTCGAACTGATCCCGACTTGATCGCGAGGTGGCGTCGCTCGGTAGGGGCTAGCGCAGCACCAGCACCGGGACAGAGGAGCGTCGGACGAGCTTTGCACCCGTCGATCCGAGCAGTCCCTGAAAAGCGTGCTTCCCGTGTGCGCCGACAACAATCACGTCTGCACCGAGTTCGTCCGCGGTGGCCATGATGATGTCCTCGACCTCGTCGCCTTCGCGGACGACCGATTCTGCCGATCCACCCATTGCGCGAATCGCTTCGGCAACGGGCCTGCATCGCTCAATCCGCTTGTCCCCGAGGTATTGCTCGACCAGCGCATCATCTCCTGGGAATCCACGTTCGAGGTTTCCACCGGCCTGGGGCGATCCCACGTATTCAGCATCGCTGTCGACGCGTACCGGGGCCTGATCCCCATACGAGTGTCGGAGCTCCTGCACCATCCTCCGAGGAACGCGAACGACCGTCAGCACCGACGTCGTGCCCTCGTCACCTGCGAGTGAGCCGGCGAACGCCGCCGCTTGGTCGGTGTTGATAGATCCGTCCGTCGCAATGAGCACGTGCATGGTGGTCCTTCCGGTTCTGATGGCATCGACAGGCTAAACGGAACGTCTGCACTTCGCTGGTTTCCTCGCACACTTCGGGGTTCTGGAACCCCTTAGCGGTGGCAACGGATGCAAGGAAATGTCGCGATGTGGGTATCGGTGGTTGACAAGTGGGATGAAGTGGGGCATAGTGGGCCACCGTGGGAGATGTCGTGATGATGGAGACACCGGCAAATGTTCCTTGGGGAATACAGCCATTCGCTCGACGAAAAGGGTCGAGTCGTGATGCCGTCCAAGTTCCGAGCGGGCTTGGCGGCTGGCTGCGTGGTGACCAAGGGTCAAGAACGCTGCCTGTATGTATTCGCACACGACCGCTGGGACGACGAGGCAGCTCAGGTTCTCCAGCTTCCACGAACAGATCGGCGGGCCAGGAACTACTCCCGTTCGTTCTTCGCATCGGCATCGGATCAGACACTCGACCGTTCGGGCCGATGTCAGATCCCGGAGCCGTTGCGGCAGTACGCGGGTCTCGACAAGGACGTCACCGTGGTGGGTGTCGCCGACCACATCGAGATCTGGGACACAGCAACGTGGACGGGAATCGCAGAAGAGGCGGACGACTACTACGCCGATATCCAGGAGGTGCTGTCAGGGGACGGCATATGACAGTGACGACAGGAAATCAGTGGGCTGGCTCGCGGTCAGTCCCCCGGATGCCAATTGGGAGGCCCCTTACTCCGCCCGCTTCCATCTTGGCGCCAGCGCTCCGGGGGACTGACCATGGATCAGCCCACACCAAGCAATCGCAACTACCACGACCCAG
>JBPCTY010000186.1:0-29519 GCA_051011415.1 Acidimicrobiia bacterium | reverse complement strand
ACATCGATGTCGAGGGCTTCGAGAACCTTGAGTGCGTGGGAGGTGTAATCGAACGGGCCGTCACCGTCGGGGGGTGCACCGAGGAAGGCTGGAACCTCGTCGCGCCGGACTCGTCCGGGATTGGTCCTGCTTGTGTGCAGGAACGTACCGCCTGATCGATCGACCGTCCGCACGTTTGCAGGCGTGAGTTCGAGGCTGTTCTTCTCGATCGACGTCGCATCCTGAGGGTTGGTGTAGAGCAGACCTCCCCAGCCGCGCTTGAGTCCCACCACTTCGTGGCCTTCATGCGCGACGCGGTTCACCACCGCTTTGATGCATGGGTTGAGGCCCGGTACGTCGCCTCCGCCCGTGAGGATTCCAATGCGCATGTGTGAGCTCCAGTTCGTGATTCCTGAAAGTCCAAGGTACCGCGCTCGTGGGGCGACCGATGGTCTGTCAGTTGGCCAGGATTGAGATCGCTTTCAGAAGGAATACGACCCCGAATACTGTGAACACAGTGATCGCGACGACCTTGAGGTGGCCGCGAATCCAGTCGAAAACACCAGACAGCAATCCGTCGACTCGCTCCGGCTGCAGCCAGTAAAGGGCGATGATCGCGAGGTATGCGAGCTGGACCAGCAGGGCAAAGAGCAGATAGTTCGCAAAGGCCGCAATCGGCTGGAGGTATGCGGCGTAGATCACCGCCACCGCGGTGAGTGTGAAGACCCATTGCTTGGGGCTTGCGAACAGCCAACCAAAGCCGACGACACCAGCCGCACGTGGGCTTGCAGATTCGAGTTTCGCCATCGCTGCAGCAAGACCTCCACCACCTGGCGCAGGGCGAGCGACCTTCACCGCACCAACCAGGAGGACGACGCCACCAACCAGGTACAACGCACCGATGAACGTGTTCAAGGATGCAGCTTCCGACACGTCGGTGAGCCCGATGGTTCGCATGAGGATGCCGAAGAACGCCCCCTGCACAAGCATTGCCCCGATCATGCCGCCGACGAATGCAAGTGAGGTCACGGCCCGACGAGGTGTATGGAGCAGGATGATCACGGCGAGGGTCCGGGCGGGCGAGATCATCATGACGAGAACGACAGGAAGCAGATCTGTCCACATTTCGCTCACGGTGCCTCCTCGATGCCGGCGATCCTCGGGTCGTAGAGCTCCCGACCCATTGCGTTGTTGACGGCGGGCCCGAAGACGCTTGTCGCAAGAAGATCAATCACCGCGCGGCCGGCATGCGTCTCGGGGTCTTCCGGGTGTCGAGTTGCTTCAGCGGTCATCAGCCGTTGGAGGAACGGGTGGTTCCCCATCAGTTCCGTGATATCCGTACCTTCGAGCCACATCGAGGTGATGATGCGTGAGAACGCTGGCCTTCGCCACAAGAGGCGGCGAGCGGCGTCCACCATTTCAGCGGGGTCGTCAAACTGACCCGCCCCGGCATCCGCCTCCTCTGCGAACCGCTGGAGGGTTGCGGCGACGATCGCATCCTTGGAGTCGAAGTAGAAGTACAAGAGGCTGGTTGTGATCTTCGCCTCTCGTGCGAGATCCACAATCGTGAAGGCAGACGGCACGGTTCGCTCGCTCAGGTGCTCGCACGCATCAAGGATCGCCGTGACGACCTGAACTCTGCCCTGCGGGACCGTCTCGGTCTGAGTGTTCGTCGGCATCGAGCCAGCGTACAAGGCCTGATTGAGCTGTGTTGATTAGGTAGTCAACTTGACGGTAGAGTCACGTTCGACCGCAGCCACGCCGAGGAAGGACCCTTCCCGATGCCAGAAGCATCTCCTGGACCCATCGTTCACGACGCCGAGTACTACATCCTGTTCGACCAGCACGGAGATGAGTGGAAGGTGGAGGATGGCGATCTCGACACCCGTCTTGCCGAGCTCGAGGAGACCCACGGCCAGAAGCCAAACATCGTCCACATCATGTGGGATGACATGGCGTTCGGCGATGCAGGAATTCCTGCCCTCAACAAGATTCGTGGCTTCGAAACACCGGAAACAAATCGAATGGCCGCTGAGGGCGCTCTTTTCACCAGGTACATGACCGAGGTTGCGTGCACGCCAAGCCGTGCCGCATGCATGACCGGCCGTTATGCCGTTCGTTCTGGCATGTACAACGTTGCGTTCCCCATCGAGGCCGCAGGGCTCGCATCCGAAGAGAAGTCGATCGCAACCCTGTTGTCCGATGCTGGCTATAAGACGGCGTTCTACGGCAAATGGCACCTCGGCGACATTGAGGAGAGCTACCCGTTCAACCACGGCTTCGACGAGACCTTCTTCATGCCGTACAACCAGGTGCTGAGTCTCTGGAATCAAGTCGGTGAGGGAGCGAACGCCGTTCAGGGCGTGATGAAGGAAATGCTCCCAGAGGACCCCTACGAGCTTGACCCGTCGTTTGGTCCGTCAGACTGGATTCTCGTGATGGAGGGTGAAAAGGGCGGCGAGGGCCGTGAGTGGGGAGACAAGAGCCTCGAGACTTACATGAAGGTTGACCCAACCTGTCATCAGCGGTCGCTTGAGTTCATTCGCCGCCAGGCGTCAGAGGACAACCCGTTCTACGTTGCGTATTGGCCAAACATGACGGCATTCATCCCGAATCCGAAGAAGGAGTCGCCTGCTCGGTCGCTGCTTGCGGATGGATACCGGCAAAACGTCGATGCCTATCTCGGTCTGTTGATGGACACACTCCAAGAGCTTGGCATCGCGGAGAACACGATCGTTGTGGCTCACGCTGACAACGGCCCAATGGTCCACAACGCCCCTCCAGGGACAGGGTTCAACGAGACGGTGTTCCGCGGCGGCAAGAGCGACTACTGGGAGGGTGGAACCCGTGTGGCCGCTTTTGCATGGTGGCCAGGAATGATCGAGGAAGGATCGATCATCGGCGACATGTTCCATGAAGTCGATCTGTACACGACCTTCGCACGTCTGGCCGGAGCGTCCGACGCTGTACCGACCGACAGGATCATCGACGGGATCGATCAGACGGCCCTGCTTGTCAATGGCGACACGCATGGACGACGCGACTACAACTTTGTGTATGTCGGGAACATCCTTGCGGCAACCGTCAAGGGCCGATGGAAGAGGATCTGGGTTGGAGACCACCCAGGTCTGCCGGGTGCCGCGTTCTACGACCTCTACAACGATCCTCGTGAGTCAAACCCTGCGCTGGTGCCGTACATGTCCACGAGTAGCTCGTTCACTCGGATGCGGAAGCGTCACGAGATCTGGAAGCAGAAGTACCCAGATCGTGCAACGAAGCACGGTGCTCCGTTCACGGGTATCGAAAATGCACGCCCCGAAACGGTTGCGTTGGCTGAACCTCCGGTTGATCTCGAAGCGCTTCCCTTCGATCCCCTTGAGTACATCAACTGGGATCTGCCGTGGGACGGCCTCGACGGCGACTGATCTCTGACTCAAATCTGTAAACGAAACACTTGAAAGGAAACTGAATGCCGATACTTGATCTGTTCTTTGCGATGCTCTGGTTCTTCCTGTTCTTCCTATGGATCTGGCTGCTCATCACGATCTTCGTGGACATCTTCCGTAGCGAGATCTCTGGATGGGCGAAGGCCGGTTGGGTCGTATTCGTGATCGTTCTGCCGTTCCTTGGTGTGCTCGTGTATCTGATCGCGAATGGCGGCAAGATGCAGGAGCGTGCCATGAAGCAAGCTGCACAGCAGCAGCAAGCCCAGGCCGCCTACATCCAGGATGTTGCCGGCTCTTCGTCCAGCAACGCTGACGAGCTGTCAAAGCTCGCCGACCTCCACAAGCAGGGCGTTCTCACCGATGATGAGTTCGCTGCGCAGAAGGCGAAGCTCCTCGCGTAGCGAGAGAAGGGCGGGCTCATGTTTTGGGCACTCATGGCCCTGCTCGGCGTGCCGATATGGCTCGTCGTCGGCGGCCTTGTCGCCGCTCTGCTCAGTAGAAGGAACTTCCAGTCACAACCCAACGTATTCGCAACTCGGGTGAGACGGATCGAGGCTGGCCTCCCCGCAAAATGGAGCCACAAGCTCCATGCGCGGTGGGTCCACGACGTGCTGCTCGCCAACAAGGGGCTTGCGCTCGTTGTCACCGATGCATACGCGATTGTGTCGGTTGGCCCCGCGGCGGCGCCGGACCCCGGTGAGTGCAAAGGACTGGGCGATTCTCCGGTTGCGATGACGGTGCAGACTGACGAAGGAGAGGCCTTCGAGATTGCTGCATCGCGGGATCAGGCTGAGCTTCTTGCGCTCCCGTTCGACCATGATCCCAAGCTGCCGCTTGCATGAGCGGCTACGACGACAGCGCCATTGGGAGTTTTGACTTCCACCATTCAATGCTGAGCGACTCTGTGCGGACGGAGTCCTTCATGCAAGCGATCCTCAAGACCGTCCAATCGGGTGATGTTGTGGTCGATATCGGATGTGGCACCGGCGTGCTTTCGATGTTCGCTGCAATGGCCGGAGCGAGGCATGTGTATGCCATTGAGCGCGAGGACATCATCGGTGTGGCCAGCGACATCGCTTCTGCAAACGGTCTCTCTGACCGCGTGACCTTCATCCACGGAGCTTCGGACGAGATAGAGCTTCCCGAGCTCGCAGATGTCGTGATCTCGGAGACGATCGGCAACGTCGGCTTTGACGAGGGCATCATCGAGTGGGCGGTCGATGCCAAAGCCCGACTCTCGAAACCTGAGGCACGGTTCATCCCAATCGATGTCGGAGTGCAGGCATCAGTTGTTGAGGTTCCCCACGACGTCGAGATGGTGCAGCGGTGGTCCGAACCGCTTCTGTCGCTTGACTTCAGTCCGCTGAGACGGCTTGCGGTGAACAACGTGATGTGGGCCGAATTCAGCCCTGTCGCCCTCCTTGCTGAACCGGCGAACATGATCTCAGCACGAATCGGTGAAGTCCCGGAGCTGGACGGTGCGGCAACGCTTCGGATCCGTAGGAAGGGGACGATCCACGGATTGGGTGTCTGGTTCACATCGTCGCTCTCTGACGAGATCTCCATCACCAACCGTCCACCAAACGCGGTGCCCAGCTGGGAACAAGGGTTGTTCCCGCTCGAGGAGCCGATCGCAGTCGCCAAGGGCGACGAGATCCCGATCGCTCTCGGAACCAGCCGCGACGGGTCGCAATGGACCTGGGCCATCGGATCGCAACACATGACAACGGATCGGGGCAAGCTCCCGCAGGTAGCATCGGACTAAGTCCGAAGGAAGGAGGGCGTTATGCCCCCGATGAGAAGAAGAGCACGCCGAACCCGCAGACGTCGGCGCCGTCGTCGTGTCCTGCTCGTAGGTGGACTGGTCGCATTCGGTGCCCACAAGATGAGCCAGAAGGATGCGGACCGAATCGAGCAGCACACCGGTGTCGAGCCGGAAGAGCTTACCGACGAGGAACTCGAACAGGCCATGAAGCAGCTCGGCATCGAGGACCAGCAGGTAACCGCTGCTGACCAAGAGCAAGGTGCCGCAGGATCGACCGCCGCAGCCCCGGCTGCTCCGGCCGCTTCATCGTCCGGCGGTACGGACCTCGATCAACTCCAGCAACTCGCCGATCTTCATGCTGCAGGTGTGTTGACCGACGAGGAGTTCGCAGCCAAGAAGGCCCAAATACTCGGGCTGTGAGCGAAGCCTCACAGTTCGTTGCGCTTGACGGCGAGTCCAACTTTCGGGATCTTGGCGGCTACCAAACATCATCGGGCAGGACAGTTCGTCGCGGCCTCGTGTATCGGTCGGGACGGCTCTCGCAGCTGTCCGACGAGGACGTGGATCGTCTCGAACAGCTCGGCATCCGCGTCGTTGTCTCGTTGCTTTCGAGTATCGATGAGCAGGAGCACGGGCAGGATCGGTTGCCACCAGGTGTTCGTCTGGTGCGGCTCCCGATCACGTCTGCCGCGGCGGATGAACTTGTCTCCGGCTCCGTGCATGCACTGCGATCAGGTGACTTCTCAGAGTTGCCGCCGTCAACCAACGAACGCATCCATCGGATGCTCGTCGAGGCCGGCCGGACGCAGTATGCGGAGCTCTTCGAACTGCTGGCTGCCCCTGGCACGGGGCCGCTGGTGTTCCATTGTTCACACGGAGTCCACCGCACCGGTGTCGCAGCTGCCCTGATACTTGGAACGTTGGGTGTTCCATGGGACACGATCAGGGACGACTACTTGTTGTCGAATTTTGCACGAGCGGACGTCGTCGCGGATCGCCTTGCACGCATCCGAGCGGGCGTCGCGGCTCAGAAGGGGATCGATCCGGCCGATGTTGATATGACCAACGCCGAAGCCTTCATGATCCAGCGAGGGAGCTACATCGACGCCTCTCGAGATGCGGTTGTCGCTGAGTTCGGTGACTTTGAGACGTATGCGCTGGAGGCGATGCACGTGGATGCCAGTACCGTTGATGCGATGAGGGAGAGGCTGATCGAATGAGCGAGCAGATCTGGGTCGATGGTGGCGAGTTCGCGATGGGGTCTGACGAGCACTACCCCGATGAAGCACCGCAGCGTCGCGTCAAGGTCGATGGATTCTGGATGGACTCGCACACCGTTACCAATGCGGAGTTCGCTGCATTTGTTGGAGAGACCGGGCACCAGACCTTTGCGGAGAAGGCACCGGATCCTCGGTTCTACCCGAATGCCAAGCCAGAGGACCTCGTTCCAGGATCACTTGTGTTTGCGATGACGCAAGGCAGGGTGGATCTCGGTAACTTCCACAACTGGTGGGACTGGACGCACGGGGCAGACTGGCGCCATCCCCTCGGACCTGGTTCGACGAACGAAGCTCTCGACGAACATCCCGTCGTCCATGTCGCACATAGCGATGCGGCCGCTTACGCCGAGTGGGCAGGGAAGTCCCTCCCCACCGAGGCGGAATGGGAGTTCGCTGCAAGGGGAGGACTCGATGGGGCCGAATTCGTGTGGGGCGATGATGACACCCAAGACACCGATCCGCGAGCGAACACCTGGCAGGGCAGTTTCCCGTTCGAGAACACGCAGCTTGACGGCTGGACGCGGACGAGCCCGGTCGGCAGCTATGAACCAAACGGCTACGGACTGTTCGATATGGCCGGCAACGTATGGCAGTGGACAGACGACTGGTACGAGGATCGATCGAAGAGCCCACCCGAGCCATCGTGCTGTGCACCGGTCAATCCGCGCGGCGGTAGCCAGATGGGAAGCCTCGACGTGCGACAGTTGGATACGCCAATTCCGCGCAAGGTGGTGAAGGGCGGCTCCCACTTGTGCACGATCCAGTACTGCTTCAGGTACCGCCCAGCTGCGAGACAGCCGCAGATGATCGACACGAGCACCACTCACATCGGATTCAGGTGCGTCGACCGCAAACGAGCGCCAGCCGCCTGAGGCGTTTCCGCCTGTGGACGAATCTCTAGACGATTGTTCCCTCGGATCGGTGGCGGTCGCGTAGGGCCCACCATTCCGGTTCCAGGAGAGACCACACGGTGTGGTCGAGCCAGCGGTTCCCGACCTTGACCTCATCCCGGAGAATGCCCTCCTTGGTGAACCCGAGGCGCTCGGCAATCCGATCAGATCGTGTATTGCCAACGGCGATGCGGAGCTGCACCTTGTGCATATGCAGTTCTTCAAAGCCGATCTGCACTGCTCGTGTGGTTGCTTCGGCCCCGTAGCCCTTGCCTGTCTCATCAGACCGAATCCAATACCCGACCTCACCGATCTCATTTTGGAGCGAGGTATGCCAGACCGAAACGTTGCCGATGTGACGGTTTGGTTCATCGATCGTTCGAATCGTGAAGTCGAACGCCCTGCGATCCGCCCACGCAGCTACCGATTCTCGAACGAATCTCTGAGCCACGCCACGGTCATATCCGTCCACCCACGGCAGCCATGGTTGGAGATCGGCCAGGGACGCTTCGATGGCATCGTGCATTGGTGCCACGTCTCTGCGGCGGAAGGGTCTGATGACGAGCCGCTTGCTGTACCGCGGCTGACTGTGCATGGGGGTCGCCATGGCGAACAGCCTATCCGGATATGCTCGCCGGATGGAAACATGGGCCAGACTTCGTGAGCTTCCTGCGGTCATCGACCCTCCCGGGGCCGAGTACGCGGTGCTCGTGCCGTTGTACGAAGACGATCGCGGTGATATCCGAGTGATTCTTACGCGACGCCCCGACCACATGCCGACGCATCCCGGCGACGTGGTGTTTCCTGGAGGACACCGTGAAGACGGAGAAGAGCCCGTGTCGACAGCGACACGTGAGGCGTGGGAGGAGATTGCTCTGCCTCCCGAGGCGGTGACGGAGATCCTTGGCGGTCTGACACCTGTTACCACCCGCGACCGGACGCGCCCGATCATCCCTGTTGTGGCGAGGATTGACCGGCCAGACGAACTCATCCCCGACCCGAGGGAGGTCGACGTCATCATCGAGCCGACCATTGCCGATCTGCTGGACGAGACGAGATGGACTGAACGGGACTGGTTCGGCCATCCGCTCTGGTTCTATGAATTCGAAGAGGGGATCCTGTGGGGTGCGACCGCCTTCATGATGCGCGAACTCCTCGACTTTCTCAGGGCTGACTCCTGACCCACGTCGGTGTGGGAACATTCGGTCCATGAGCAGCCACATGACACCAGAAGAGTTCCGTAGGCAAGGCCATGCAGCCGTCGATTGGCTTGCCGACTACTTCGAGCGGATCGACTCGCTGCCCGTGATGGCGAACGTCGAGCCGGGCGAGATCGCTTCGATGCTCCCAGAGACGGCACCCGAAGCCCCCGAGCCGTTTGAGTCGCTTCTCTCCGATCTCGACGACGTCGTTCTGCCCGGCATCACGAACTGGCAGTCGCCGAACTGGTTCGCCTACTTCCCAGCGAATAGCTCGCCGCCCTCCGTTCTCGCCGAACTCGTGTCAGCAGGGCTCGGTGCCCAAGGAATGCTGTGGTCAACGTCACCGGCTCTCACCGAGATCGAGGGCGTCGTCCTTGACTGGCTGGTCGACCTGATGGGGCTACCGAAGACATGGAAGATGTCAGGACCCGGTGGGGGAGTCATCCAGATGAGCGCATCGGATGCCACGCACACGATCCTGGCTGTCGTTCGGCATCAACGCAGCGCGAACGTGCACGCGGAAGACATGGTGGTGTACGTCTCGAATCAGGCGCACTTCTCAATCCAGAAGGGTTGCACGGTCGCCGGCATCGGCCACTGTCGCCTGGTCGACGTCGATGACGAGTATGCGATGGATGTCGATGCGCTTTCGGCTGCCATCGAGGCCGACGTCGCCGCTGGGCTCACACCGATTGCGGTTGTGTCTGCAGTGGGCACCACCGGTACGACGGCAGTCGACCCGATTGACGAGATCTCTGAGATCGCCGAGCGCAACGGCTTGTGGCATCACGTCGACGCTGCGTATGCAGGAACCGCCATGTTGTGTGAGGAGTTCCGTGTGCACCAGCAGGGTCTCGAACACGTCGACAGCTACACCTTCAATCCCCACAAATGGATGATGGTGAACTTCGACTGCAACGTTCTGTGGGTCGCCGATCGCGAGCCACTGCTCGACACTTTGAGCATGCTGCCGCCGATCATGCGAAACGCAGCAACAGACGCTGGCGTGGTCGTCGACTACCGCGATTGGCATGTTCCTTTGGGCCGCAGGTTTCGAGCCCTGAAGCTGTGGTGGGTAATTCGGTCCTATGGCGCAGAAGGCCTGAGGGCTTTCGTGCGATTGCATGTCCAGCTTGCGGGCGAGTTTGCTGAGTGGATCGACTCTGACTCTCGGTTTGAGCGCATCGCCCCGCATCCGTTCGGTCTGGTCTGTTTCGTCCACATCGACGGAAACGATGCGACACGAGCCTTGGCGTCTGCGGTCAATGACTCCGGGCGGGCAGCGGTGACCGTCTCCGAACTGAACGATGTGGCCTTCATCCGTGTCTCGATTGGTCAGACGTACACGGACAGTTCACATGTCGCTGCTCTCGAGGGCCTGATCGACAAGCTCGCCTAGCGGGCCGCCTCGTCGGTGGCGGTCCAGCGGTTGAGCCAACGGATGAACTCGTCCCACCACAGCATCGCGTTGTCGCGCTTGTCGATCCAATGTCCCTCATCCGCAAAGTAGACGAGTCTCGCAGGCACTCCTTTGGCCTTGAGGAGCCCGTAGAGCGACAGGCCTTGGTCGATCACCACGCGGTAGTCGAGCTCGCCGTGGATCACGAGCGTCGGGGTGACGAGATCGTGCGTATGGGCCAGCGGTGACCAACGAAGCACAGCATCCATGTCCTCCCATGCGGTGCCTCCCATTGCGGCATCACGCCCCTCTGTGTGATCGGATGCGTATTGCCCGAGGAGGTCGGTCACACCGGCATGGCAGATGGATGCTGCGTAGCGGTCAGTCAGGGTCGTGAGCCAACTCACGAGATAGCCGCCGTATGAACCACCGGCGATAGCCATGCGGTTCTCGTCAATGTATCCGAGCGAGAGCATGTGGTCGGTCGCAGCTTCGATGTCCCGTGAAGGCATATCTCCCCAGGCGCCACGGATGGACCGTGTGAACTCGTCTCCGAACGATGACGACCCGTGGAAGTTCACCGAGACGACGACGTAGCCGGCTGCTGCCATCACCTGGGGGTTCCATCGCCAGTGCCAGTTATCCATGACCCCGTTGTGAGGGCCGCCATGGACGTTCTGCAACAGCGGCCACTTGCGGTCGGCGTCGAAATCTGGCGGTTCAACCACAAACGCCTGGATCTGCACGCCCTCTGATCCAGTGAAACTGATCTGTTCGGCGGGTCGGAGCTCAATGTCGGCGAGCAGCGCATCATTGAAGCCGGTGACGATAGTGGTGTGGCCTCCACATGTGAAGGCCACCTCGGGAGGGGCTTCCATCGATTCGTGCCGATGCCAGTAACAGTCGAGGCCGACCCTTGCGCCGTGGTTCGACCCGGTGTGCGTCTGCGGCATCGGGGCCTCACCGTCGAGCTGAAGTGTGAACAGCCGAACGTGGCCTTCGTCCTCTGCGTGAAAGACGAGAGCGTCGTCGTCGATGAACTCCCATCCGCCAGCCGATCGGTCCCAGCCTGCGGTGATCACCTCTTCGGTTCCTGTCGCGAGATGGTGCGAGACGATCCGAACAAGATCTGCGTAGTAGGCATGTTCGTATTGCGCCCCGTAGACCAGTGTCGATCCGTCGGGAGATATCCGTGGCCGGTACTGGTTGACGGATACGCCCGTCTCCAAGCGTGCAATCGCGCCACCGTCGACAGGCACAGAGTGGACGGACATCTTGATGTGCTCCCACGGCTCTGGGAAGTCGTCCATCGTGAAGAAGACGGTCTTGCCGTCTGGCGTGACTGTGATCTCTCCGGACGGGTCGTCGATGCCGCCAACAACGCGGTCCGCATCCGGGGTCAGGTCGTGGGTCGAGTCATCGTCGAGGTCGATACGGAAGAGGTGCGTGATTGTCTCGCCAGCGAGCCACTTCTTCCAGTGTCGATATACGCGGTCCTCGGTCACCACAGGCAGCGTCTTTCCATCTCGCTGCTCTTTTTGGTCGGCCGTTGCGTCGACGGTGCCGAACCCTCGATAGAGCGGTACTGCAGCGATCAAGCTGTTCCTGCCAGGAACCCAGGTGACGAAGCTGACGCCGAGCGGTAGATCGGTGACCCGACGTGGCTCTCCGCCATCGAGAGGCATCACATACACCTGGGATGGTGCACCGCCCGATGATCCGAGGAACGCAATGGTCCGCTGATCCGGGCTCGGCATCGGTGAGGTGGATGACCGCGCATCGGTTGTCAGCTGACTCGTGTTGCCATCTCTGTCAACAACGTGGAGCACCGACACCGGCTGACCTTCCTCGTCGTAGGACACGACGGGGACGACGGCCGCGGTCCCGCCTGGAATGTGTTCGGGTTGCCCGACCCTCTGGAGAGTCCAAAGGTCATCGGGTGTGATCGGCCTGCCCATGCTTCTCCTTCAACCGGTGACTTCAAGCATGCCAGAGCAGAGGCTGCTGTGCGTAGGTCTCTCAGTCGGAAGCTCTCAGCAGGCCGATGATCAGCCCGTCCGAGACTGCTGTCCACGAGGCATCGATGATGTTCTGGTGTACACCGACGCTGCCCCAATCGCTGTCGACATCGGAATGGGAGGTAAGCACCCTGACACGTGCGCTCGTGCCATCAGAGCTGTCAAGGTCCCTGACCCGATAGTCCGTGAGCTTGATCTCGTCGACGATCGGGTACTCGTCGCGTAGCGCGGCTCGGAGCGCGCGATCCATCGCCGAGACTGGTCCGTCCCCTTCCCGCGTCGAGACAACTCGCTCGCCTCCGACGTGAACCTTGACCGTTGCCTCTGCGATGACTTCTCCGTCGCGATGTTCGACGAAGACCCGGTAGGACTCAAGCGTGAAGAATGGTTGTTCCCATCCAGCCGATCGTCGTGCGACCAGCTCGAACGATCCATCAGCTGCCTCGAACTGATACCCGAGATGCTCAAGACGTTTGATCTCATCGACCACTGCTTGGGCCTGGTCCGTGGTGAGATCGAGCCCGGAGGCCTTCGCCTTGGCCAGAACGGTTGACCGCCCCGCCAGCTCCGAAACGACCATCCGAGTGGTGTTTCCCACATCGTTCGGGTCGAGGTGCTCGTAGGCATCGGAGCGGCGTGCGATCGCACTGGTGTGAAGACCAGCTTTGTGTGTGAAGGCGGATGCACCAACGTAGGGGAGGTGCGGGTCGAGGGTGAGGTTGATCACATCGGCGATGTGATGACTCACCGTCGTGAGCCTCGACAGGCGGTCCTCAGGCACGGTTTCGATTCCCATCTTCAGGGAGAGGTTGGGGATCACGGAGCACAGGTCAGCATTGCCGGTCCGCTCCCCATACCCGTTGACACACCCCTGAACCTGGAAGACACCGGTCTGCACTGCGGTAAGAGAGTTGCCGACCGCCATGCCCGAGTCATTGTGGAAGTGACAACCAAATGTCCCGTCCGGGACCGACTCGGTGACACTGCCAATGATATGTTCGACTTCGTGGCTGAGGAATCCTCCGTTGGTGTCGCACATGACGAGTCGCGCAGCTCCAGCATCGTGGGCAGCGGCGAGTGCCGCGGTTGCGAAGTCAGGGTTCGACCGGTACCCGTCAAAGAAGTGTTCGGCATCGAAGAACACCTCTCTGCCGTGTGATCGAAAAAACGAGACCGTGTCGGAGATCATTGCAACAGCCTCTTCCTTGGAGGCGCGCAGAGCGTGCTCGACGTGATAGTCCCAGGTCTTGCCGACAAGGCAGATTGTCCCAGTGCCTGCTTCGAGAAGGCGCTGCACCTGTTCGTCGTCCTCTACGGCCATGTTTGGTCTCCGCGTTGACCCGAAGGCGACAAGCTTCGAGGTTGTGAGGTCGAGTTCGGTTCGGGCTCGCTTGAAGAACTCGTCTTCTTTGGGGTTTGCACCCGGCCATCCGCCCTCGATGTAGGCAACGCCGAGGTCGTCGAGGAGGGCACAGATCTTGAGCTTGTCTCCAGCGGTCAGCGAAATACCCTCCTGTTGCGTGCCGTCCCGCAGGGTGGTGTCGTAGATCTCGCCCTTGGCTGTCATATGTGTCCCCTCAACGAAAGAACCCTCCGGGTCCGGAGGGTTCAGCAGCGCACACGTCTTTGGACGTGTGCGCCTAAGTAATGATGATCGCGGTCAGATGTGCCATGAGCGGCGAGTATGCACCCCAAGTGGTTCCTCGTCAAGACGAGGGTCGGGCGTAGCATCCGCCCATGTCGATTGGTGTACTCCGAGAGCGCCCGCTCCATGCCTCCCTCAAGCGTTGGTATGCGGAACCCGGCGATGGGGTTGAAGTGCCCGTTGATGGCTTCGTGATCGATCTTGTGCGCGATGACCTGCTGATCGAGATCCAGACCAAGGGCTTCTCTGGGATGAAACGAAAGACCGCTGCCCTGCTCGGCGCAGGCCACTCCGTGCGCATCGTTCATCCGATCCCCGAAACCTCGTGGATCGTCAAGGTCGATGGGCGAGGGGCTGAGATCGACCGTCGAAAGTCGCCGCGCCGTGGTTCGTTCCTTGACATATTCGCTGAGTTAGTGAGCTTCCCGTCTCTCATGGATCACGATGGCCTTGAGGTCGAGGCCTTGATGGTCCATCAGGAAGAGATGCGTGCACATCATCAAGGAAAGGCGTGGCGGCGCAAGGGTTGGGTTGTGGAGGAGCGGCGGCTCGTCGGAGTGGTTGATGGTCGGATGATCGCATCCAGCCGGGATGCGTTGGATCTCCTTCCCGAGGGTCTCCCTGATCCGTTTACGACTGCCGATCTGGCAAAGTCAGCTCGATGCACAAAGCGTCTTGCGCAGCAGACGATGTACTGCCTTCGCACTGCAGGCGTTGTGCAGACCGATGGAAAGCGCGGCAATGCGATCCTGTATCGATCGCCGGATGTGGGTACATGAGCGGTCCTCAGGTGCGACGGGGCCGGCGCGACGCGAGCACCGGCACTTGCCACAAGCGAGATAGCCAGCGGTGCCTTCGTATCGTTGCAACCGAAGGCGATCATCGGCCAATGCTGCCGCCCGCTCACACATCCACGAGGAGTCACTGTGACGACTGATGCGAAGCCCCGGATCTTCTCGGGGGTCCAGCCCACGGGAAACAGCCACCTGGGCAACTATCTCGGTGCCTTCCGCAACTGGGTGCGCCTTCAGGACGACTACGACGCGATCTACTGCATCGTGGACCTCCATGCGATGACGGTGGACTACGACCCTGCCGAGTTGGAACGATCAAGGATCGAGACGACAAAGGTGCTGCTTGCGCTTGGTATCGATCCGGATCGATCGTTGCTGTATTGCCAGTCGCAAGTAATGGAGCACTCGGAACTGGCCTGGATCCTGGGCACGATGACGCCGATGGGTGTCCTCAATCGCATGACGCAGTTCAAGGACAAGACCGACAAAGGATCCGCCCCCAACCTCGGTCTCTACTCGTATCCAGTTCTCATGGCTGCAGACATCCTCTTGTATCGGGCGAACCTCGTGCCAGTCGGTGATGATCAACGCCAGCACATCGAAGCAACACGTGATCTTGCGGAACGGTTCAACAATCGATTTGGCGAGACCTTCCCGATCCCGGACGGGTACATCCCCGAAACCAGCGCCCGCGTGATGTCCCTCACAGAACCCATGCAGAAGATGTCCAAGTCGGACCCGCAAGCGAAATCCCGGGTGGGCATTCTCGATGATCCCGATGTGATCCGAAAGCGGATCAAGTCGGCCGTCACCGACAGCGATCCTGAGGTTCGGTACGACATTGATGCAAAGCCAGGCATCAGCAACCTGCTCGACATCATGAGCGGAACAACCGGCCGGTCGATCGACGAGCTTGTGGACGAGTATCAGGCATCAGGCTACGGAATCTTCAAAGAGGCTGTCGCAGAGTCAGTAGCGGAGGAGCTAGCCCCTTTCAAGACGGCCTACCAGAGCATCAACAACGGTGATGTTCGGGCCGTCCTGCACGATTCAGGAATCAAGGCGAGAGCCATGGCAGCCGGCTACATGCGTGAGGTCCGCAAGGCTGTTGGCATCAAGGGCTTCTAGCACCGGATCTTGATCCCGTTCGGTATGTACGTGCTGCATCTGACAGTGCATACCCCGGGCTACCCTGCGGGCACGCTGGCGTCACTGTGGAGGTTCTCGTGGAAGTCGAGATCGGAAGAGCAAAGTCCGGTCGTCGGGCCTGGGGGTTCGATGACATTGCGATCGTTCCGTCGAGGCGGACGAGAGATCCTGAGGATGTCGATCTGAGCTGGGAACTCGATGCGTTCACGTTCGATCTCCCGATGATGGCGTCCGGTATGGACTCTGCTGTCACACCTGCAACGGCGATTGAGATCGGCAAGCTCGGTGGGCTTGCATGCCTGAACCTCGAGGGCCTGTGGACTCGCTACGAGGATCCGATCCCGATCTACGAAGAGATTGCTGATCTGGACAAGGAAAAAGCGACCAGACGGATGCAGGAGATGTACGCCTCTCCAGTGATCCCCGAGCTCATCACGCAGCGTGTGAGAGAGATCAAAGATGCTGGCGTGGTGGCATGCGGAAGCCTGACGCCCCCGACTGTCTCGAAGTACATCGATGCTGCAAAGGCTGGCGGGCTCGATGTACTCGTCATTCAGGGAACGGTTGTGTCCGCCGAGCATGTGTCGTCCCGCGAGGAACCGCTCGACCTCTTCCAGTTCATCAAGGACGTTGAGATGCCGGTCATCGTGGGTGGTTGTGCCTCGTACTCAGGTGCACTTCACCTGATGCGTACGGGCGCCGTTGGCGTGCTTGTTGGCGTTGGTCCCGGCGCAGCATGTACGACGCGAGGAGTACTCGGTATCGGTGTTCCGCAGGCGACGGCGATCGCTGACGCTGCCGGCGCCCGATCGGCATACCTTGCGGAAACCGGTCGGTACGTTCACGTGATTGCAGACGGCGGCATGCGTACGGGCGGCGATGTCTCCAAGGCGATCGCATGCGGCGCAGACTCGGTGATGATCGGCTCACCAATGGCAGCAGCCCAGGAGTCGCCATCCGGTGGATTCCACTGGGGCATGGCCACGTTCCACCCGACACTTCCAAGAGGGTCACGGGTTGAAGTAGGAACTCTCGGCTCGATCGAGGAGATTCTGCTCGGCCCGGCACACGAGAACGATGGTCGTCGAAATCTCTTCGGTGGTCTCCGAGGATCGATGGCGACGACCGGGTACGCCACGGTCAAGGAGTTCCAGAAGGCAGAGGTCATGGTGGCGCCAGCGCTGCAGACCGAGGGCAAACAACTCCAGCGCTCCCAGGGCGTGGGGATGGGCTGATGGAGGCCCCTATCGCCTCCGGCCAAGCATCACACGGCGACTTCGACCGAGTTCTGGTTGTTGACTTCGGTGCCCAGTACGCCCAGCTGATCGCACGACGCGTTCGAGAAGCACGCGTGTTCTCTGAGATCGTTTCCAGAGACATCACAGCTGCTGAGATCGCCGCCAAGAAGCCGACAGGCATCATCCTCTCGGGTGGTCCTGCGTCGGTCTACGCAGACGACGCCTACGACCTCGATCCGGCGATTCTCGAGCTCGGTATCCCCGTACTTGGGATTTGCTACGGCCATCAAATTCTTGCGAAGACGCTCGGTGGTGTCGTCGCCTCAACCGGGACTTCGGAGTTTGGTGCTGCATCACTCACCGTGCTTCAGGATGGGTCCGCGCTTTTTACCGATCTCCCTGGCGAACAACAGGTGTGGATGAGCCACAACGACGCCGTGTCCGAAGCACCAGACGGTTTCACGGTGACCGCCAGCACACCGGATGCGCCGGTCGCTGCGATGGAAGCGCCTGGCCTCGGCTTCTACGGTGTCCAGTTCCACCCAGAGGTGGGACACACGGAACACGGCCAGCGAGTGCTCGAGCACTTTCTCTGGCATGTGTGCGACGCAAGGCCGACGTGGACCCATGTCGGGATCATCGAGCAGTCTGTCGATTCGATCCGCGAAGCTGTCGGCGATGGAGTTGCCATCTGCGGCCTATCAGGCGGGGTCGACTCATCGGTCGCCGCTGCAATCGTCCACAAGGCAATAGGCGACCAGCTCGTGTGCGTCTTCGTCGACCACGGTCTGATGCGGCTTGGTGAAGGTGCACAGGTCGATGAGACCTTCCGCGACCACTTCCACATGAATCTGATCCATGTCGACGCCGAAGAGCGATTCCTTGCTGCATTGTCTGGTGTCACCGACCCAGAAGAGAAGCGGAAGATCATTGGCGAAACGTTTATTCGGGTCTTTGAGGAGGTGGCGGAGGACATAGAGGGTGCACGCTTCCTGGTGCAGGGCACGCTGTATCCAGATGTCATCGAATCCGGAACGAAGGACGCTGCAAAGATCAAAAGCCACCACAACGTGGGTGGTCTTCCCGATGACATGGCCTTTGAGCTTGTTGAGCCGCTACGTGATCTGTTCAAGGATGAAGTGCGGTCGGTGGGCGAGGAACTCGGGCTTCCCGAGGAGATCGTGTGGCGTCAGCCATTCCCTGGTCCCGGCCTTGCGGTCCGCATCATCGGCGATATCACCAAGGAGCGTCTCGATGTGCTCCGGGCAGCCGATGCGATCGTCGTCGATGAGATTCGGAAAGCGGGTCTCTATCACGAGATCTGGCAGTCATTTGGTGTGCTTCCGGCAATCAAGAGTGTCGGCGTCCAAGGCGATGGACGCACGTATGCGTATCCCCTGATCGTCAGGGCCGTCACGAGCGACGATGCAATGACAGCTGACTGGGCACGGATCGATTACGAAGTGCTCGCCAAGATCTCATCGCGGGTCATCAATGAGGTTCCTGGGATAAACCGAGTGGCGTACGACATTTCGTCTAAGCCGCCGGCCACGATCGAATGGGAGTAGGTCCAGCTGGACCCGGGTTGCTACTTCTCGACGCCGAAGAACCGGACGTCCTCGAGCGCTAGCTCGTCGAACGGCGGTGCGTCCCCAACAGGTTCCGCTGGATAGGTCGTCGAAACATCGACGCGCAGCGTAAACGTCTCAAGGCTTGCGATTCGCACCTGCTGGGGCTCGTTTGAGTTCACGAGCCGCCCGCTGATCGGCACGTTTAGATCGTTGACGGTGATCGTGTATCCCTGAATCTTGAAGTTTTGCCGGAACTTCGTGTCATCTGACACGTTCTGGAACTCGATTTCTGTGATCTGGACGGGCGTTGCAAATGTGAACTCAAGCCAAGCGTCGACGCCGCGTGCGCTCTTGTCGTTCCAGCGTGTCTCAGGGTCACCGTCGATCAGGTTCTCCGGTCCGAATTGCTCGGATAGCTCTGAACTCGCCTTTGCAGAGGTTGGAACGATTTCGGTGACGATCACGGGCTGGGTTGTCGAGGTTGAAGTAGAGGACGTGTCCTCACCGGCGACCTCAGGTTCTCCGCTTCGAAAGATGTTCACCATCAGCGCAACCAGCGCAACGACCAGCACGACCGCGGCAAGGACTCCGAGCGCACGTCCACCAGCGGAGGTCCGTGCTGCAGGGGCAGGTGCAATCGGCATCGGATCTGTGTTGAGCCTCGACCCGCACCGCTCGCAGTGATGGTTAAAAGCGGGGTTCTGCGCTCCACATGCAGGGCATGTCACGGCATCGACCGTGGCGTGCTCGGTTGTGACGTGCGCCTCAGGAACCGCAGCCGATGGGTCCGGCTCTGAGGCTGGCGGGGGAGTGGGGTCGTCGACCGAAGCGTCAGCAGCAGGTGGCTCGTTCAGCTCGAACGGCTCAAAGAGATCATCAAATTGGTCGTTGCGATCGTCGCCCATTGCCGTTCCTACTTGTCTGCCCTGTCAGCCAGGGCCGCCGTCGCGGTATTGTGCCACGGATGCACCTGCTGTTGTCGATACGTGTGGCCGAACCTTGGACGGCATCTGCCGTCATCTTGCTTGTCGCGGGCCTTGTGGCCCTCGTCGCTCTGACCGTCTGGCTGATTCACCGACATTGACCCGGTGACAGCCAGCCAACAGCTTTCTGTCGCACCGACTCTGTACTGTCGCCTTCATGAAAGGTAATAGCAGAGCCGAAACACCGTCCTACTTGTGCGCTTCTTGTGGGTACCGATCGGGCAAGTGGATGGGTTTCTGCCCGCAGTGCAAGAATCAGGATGCCCTCGTCGAAGCAGTCGCTCCCGCGAGACGTTCGACCACACCTGCCGTTGTATCGGCCACCGATACCCGTACGACGATCCAGGACCGCCAGCAAGTTGGGATCGCTGAATTCGATCGTGTTCTCGGTGGCGGGATTGTTCCAGGCGGCGTTGTCCTTCTCGGAGGCGAACCCGGAGTCGGCAAATCCACGCTGTTGCTTCACGTTGCAAACTCTCTTGCATCGGGTGGCAAACCCGTGCTGATCGCTACCGCCGAGGAATCAACCCATCAGGTGCAGATGCGTTCACGGCGTATTGGCGTGGACGAGGATGGCGTGCAGATTGCATCGGTGTACGACGTCGACGACATCATCTCAATCGCGTCCGGCTCCGATCTTGGTGCCGTCATCATTGACTCGATTCAAACGGTTTCAACTCTCGAAGCAACTGGCAGCGCTGGCGGGACCAGTCAGGTAAGGGAGTCTGCATCGCGTCTGATCGCATTCGCCAAGCAGAGCGGCACACCGGTCGTGCTCGTCGGGCACGTAACAAAAGACGGGTCAATCGCTGGCCCTCGCACGCTCGAACACATGGTCGATGTGGTGCTCTATCTCGAGGGCGAGGCTGATCACGGCCTTCGATTCCTGCGAGGTATGAAGAACCGCTACGGATCCGTCAACGAGGTTGGAGTCTTCGAAATGACCGCGGCCGGGCTCGTCGAGGTCGCGGACCCGAGCGGTGTACTTGTCGCACACAGAGACGAGAAGGCGCCGGGCTCGGTGCTGTTCCCAACGGTTGAGGGCAAGCGACCGCTCGTGGTCGAGGTGCAGGCGCTCGCCGTCAGCTCGTCAGCCGACATGCCGCGCCGTGCTGTCAACGGGCTGCCAACGAACAGGGTTCACCAGGTGATTGGTGTGCTCGAGCGTCATGCGGCGATGCCGCTGCGGCTTCACGAGGTATACGTAAACGTCATGGGTGGCATCAAGGTGACGGAACCGGGGATCGACCTTGCTGTAGCGCTTGCGATCGCGTCGTCGTACGCCGACGTGCCAATGGGGCGTACAGCCGCATGGGGAGAACTCGGGCTCACCGGCGACATTCGGCCCGTTGGGCGGTCTTCCACCAGACGCACCGAAGCGGAGCGGATCGGTGCGAACCCGATCATCACCGGTGACGAGAAAGCGACGAGGCTCTTTGAAGTGCTGATCGAGTGTGGATTTGGGGCATCGATGAGGTAGCCGTCTCAGCGGAGGCGACCGACTACCCTGCGAAGCGATGACACCGCACAGCTCAGCATCTCTAGCCCTTCTTCGTCGCTTTGCGCCAGGGACACCGCTTCGAAATGCAGCTGAGCTGATCATGGCGCAAGGCACCGGAGGTCTTGTCGTCATCGGATCGGGACCCCAGGTCGAGTCCGTGAGAACCGGCGGTTTCCAGCTTGATGGTGCTCGTTTCACGGCCCAGCGAGTCGCTGAACTCGCAAAGATGGATGGCGGAATCGTTGTTGACGAACGAGACAACGAGATCACCCACGCAAACGTGCATTTCATGCCAGATCAGGCGATCGAGACGGATGAGACGGGTACCCGTTTTCGCACTGCCGAACGCGTGGCGCGGCAAACGGGAGCCGTCGTGCTGGCAGTTTCCGAAGAGGGCCACCTGCGTGCCGTGGTCTTCTCAGGTACAACGCGGTTCTCGCTCCAGTCGGTTACCGACCTTCTCGGCGAGGCCAACCAACGGCTTCAATCCCTTGAACGTATCCGTCGACAGTTCGACGAGTCGGTGACAAGACTCGATCGCTACGAGGCAGACGGTCTTGTATCGATGTGGGACGTTGTTGCGGTGATTCAGCGTGCAGCCGTGATTCGGGCGATCGGAAGCGATCTCGATCTGATCGCCGCCGAGACCGGCGATGAGGCCCCGCTCATAACGCTCCAAGCCGAAGCGCTCGGAGAGGACGTCGAGGAGATAGCTGATCTCGTCAACTCAGACTATCAAGCACGCAAGCCGCGCAAGGGGTCGACTGTCTTCCGCAAGCTGGATGCCCTCGACGAGGATGACCTCTACCGGGCAGAGGCAATTGGTGATGCCCTTGGGTTCGTGAACCTGGACCAGGCTGCAGCACCACGAGGGATTCGTGCGCTCGCTGATGTTCCGCGCCTCCCGGACAGTGTGCGGGACTCGATACTCCGCAGATTCTCGACCTATGACAAGCTTGTGAGCGCCTCCTCCGACCAGCTCGCCGAGCTCGACGGAATCGGCAAAGCAAGGGCCAAGACGATTCGTAGCTATCTGAAGCGCCGCCAGGGCGCAGGATCCGCCGAAACGTCGCTCTGAGCGGCGACCAACTCTCCGTTCGGAGTACAATCATCGTCTCCTAACCACCTCTGAGGAATTCGTGGCGACCAAGAAGACTGCAACAAAGACCACTGCTGCCAAGAAGACAGCGGCGAAGAAGGCCCCGGCCAAGAAGGCTCCGGCCAAGAAGACCGCTGCGAAAAAGAGCACCGCCAAGAAGACCACGGCGAAGAAGGCTCCAGCCAAGAAGACCCCAGCAAAGAAGCCGGCGGCCAAGAAGTCCCCGTTCAAGGTCGGGGACAAGGTCGTGTACCCCCACCACGGTGCCGCAACGATCGTCAAGCGAGAGCGCATCGACTTCGCCGGCGAACGCCAGGAGTACTTCGTTCTTGAGATCGCAACCGATCAGCTGACGCTTCGCGTCCCGGTCGCTTCCGCGGTTGAACGCGGTGTCCGACCTGTGATCTCGAAGAACAAGGCGCGAGCAGTGTTCGCAGTGTTCAAGGAAGAACCGCAGGAAGCCGGAGCGAACTGGAGCCGCTGGTACAAACTGCTCACCGAGAAGATTAACTCTGGCGACATCTTCCAGGTGGCCGAGGTCGTTCGCGATCTCACCTACGCCCAACAGATCAAGGGAATCTCTCCAGCGCTCAAGCGAATGCTTGCCAAGGCGAGGCTCATCATCGTGTCCGAGCTCCAGTTCTCACTGGCCCTCTCCGAGGAAGACACGATCAAGAAGCTCGACAGGGCGTTGCCGAAGGTCGAGCTGCCCGAAGACGAGTGATCGTGGCGGAAACGCCGGATCCCGCATTCGGGGCAATCATTCTCGCAGCGGGGGTAGGCGCTCGATTCGGTCGAGACAAGCACACCCTCACCATTGGCGACGAGACGTTCTGGCAGCGTTGCGTCCGCATCTTCACAGAGGCCGGCATCGACGAGATCGTCGTTGTTGGTGATGTCGACGTCGGTGTGCCGGGGGGCGATCGCCGGCAGGACTCCGTTGCAAACGGTCTGGCGCACATCACTTCAGACTGGGTGCTCGTGCACGATGCAGCACGTCCACTCGTCACAACGTCGCTGGTCCACGCGGCGATGGCCACCGCATCCTCCTCGGATGCGGATGGCGCCGTACCGGTTGTCCCGGTCACGGACACCATCAAACGCGTCGAGGGCGACGAGATCATCGAGACTGTTGACCGTTCAGTGCTCGTTGCGGTGCAAACCCCGCAGGTCTTCCGAACGGATGTCCTCCGCCGCGCACATGCGGCAGACCTACGTGATGCAACCGACGACGCCTCTTTGGTTGAACGGCTTGGCGGAACGGTACGCACCTTTCCTGGAGACCGAGAGAACATCAAGGTCACCTATCCCGATGACCTTGCAAGACTGAGCACCATCGTTGAACGGAGCACCGAATGAGGGAGTCTCGATCTGGCATCGGGTACGACGCCCATGCCTTCGGTGGCGAGGGTCCGCTGATGCTGTGCGGCGTTGAAGTCGAACACTCGTCCGGGCTGGTTGGCACCTCAGATGCGGATGTTGCGGTGCATGCAGTCTGCGATGCGATGCTTGGAGCAGCCGCCATCGGTGACATCGGTCAGTACTTTCCGAGCAGCGATCCTCAGTGGAAAGATGCAAACTCGCTCGATCTCGCCCGTCAGTGCATGACGATGCTGCACGACAGAGGGTTTGAGCTCTCGAACGTCGATGTCACGATCGTTGCAGAGTCCGTTCGAGTGAGTCCTCACAGGGAGCAGATGCGGCAAGCCCTCGGCAGCGCCCTTTCGACCCAGATTCAGGCGATCTCTATCAAGGCGACGACCACAGACGGACTCGGCTGGATCGGAAGAGACGAAGGCATCGCGGCAATGGCCATCGTCACGCTTCAGCGCTGAGCCAACACTTCCCGGCCAAGGCCCGGGTCGTCGGTAATGATCACATCGCAGCCAGCCTCTGCGGCGGCGCTGATTTCATGCGCGGTGTTTGCATCCCAAACAACCACCGAGAGACCCGCATCGTGCATCGCGCCAACGATTGCCGACGGATCGGGCGCAAGCATGGCCATCGGTGGATGGATTGCCTCGACACCGAGCTCGTAGGTTGCTGCGATCGCCGTTTCCGCCTCGATCTGCTCGACGACAAGAAGTCCGCACAGCAAGCCAGAACCCTCGGCCGCTGCAACCGTGGAAAGGTCGAACGACGACAGCAGGATCCTTTCGGGGTTGTCGTGCTCCGTGATCATGGCAATGGTCTGTCTCGTCAGGTCACCGCTCGGATCGAACCCGGTCTCGGTTGGTGAGTTCTTGATCTCAACGTTCAGGTAGATGTTTCCCGGAATCGCTGAAAGGGTTTCAGCGAACGTTGGAATCTCCGGGTGTGCTTCTCGAAGTGATCGGAATGAAGTCTCTGCGACAACAACGTCGGACGCTGTCGCTGGGTCGTGGGACATCACCAGGACTCCATCACTGGTTTGTCTGACATCGAGCTCGACTCCATCTGCCCCGGCCTCCACGGCAAGTCCAAAGGCCTCAAGAGTGTTGTCCGCAGCCCGGGAGCGATCACCTCGATGTGCGTACACGAGGGGAGCGGGACCGAGTGGTGTGAGGGCCATGATGCGGAGGCTAGCCACGAACCAATGACACGGATGAGCCACAACTACCATGCTCGATATGCAGGTATACAACACGCTTGCGCGTGCACTCGCCCCGTTCGAGCCCTCGTCGCCAGACCGTGTGACCATGTACCTGTGTGGTCCAACAGTTCAATCTGAGCCGCATCTCGGACACGGAAGATCAGCGGTTGCGTTCGATGTGCTCCGCAGATACCTCGAGTGGAACGGCTACGACGTTGAGTTCGTGCGAAACGTCACCGACGTCGACGACAAGATCATCAAGCGTGCGATCGAATCAGGTATGACCACCGACGAGGTCGCTGCCCAGGCTTTCGGGGCCTTTACCGATGCGTACGACCGGCTCGGAAACCTCAGACCGACGATTGAACCAAAGGCGACCGAGCACGTCAGCCAGATGATCAGCCTTGTCGCCGATCTGATCGCCAAGGGCAATGCGTACGAGAGCGGCGGCGATGTCTACTTCTCCGTAAGATCCTTCGAGGCGTACGGAGCGCTTTCTCGCCATGACCTCAACGACTTGCGTGCGGGCGACCGCGTTGAGCCAGGGGAGCTCAAGCGTGACCCCCTCGACTTTGCGTTGTGGAAGTCATCGAAGCCTGGGGAACCGTCGTGGCCGTCACCGTGGGGTGAGGGGAGACCCGGGTGGCACATCGAGTGTTCCGCCATGGCTGCTGAGTACCTCGGCAATGACTTCGATGTCCATGCCGGCGGCACCGATCTGATCTTCCCGCACCACGAGAACGAGATCGCCCAATCAGAGGCTGCCACGGGCGAACGCTTTGCGAAGTATTGGATGCACAACGGGATGCTGAACCTCAGCGGCGAAAAGATGGCGAAGTCGACTGGGCATGTCGTCACACTCCGTTCAGCCCTCGACGAGTGGGACCCAATGGCAGTTCGTTTGTTCTACCTCCGTACGCACTACCGGAAGCCGCTCGAGTTCTCAGATGCAGCACTCGACGACGCTGAAGCGAGTCTTGCGAGGCTTCGCTCGTTTCGTCGAAGAGCTCCTGATCAGGTTGAAGCGCCACCCGATCCTGATGCGATCGCAGGGTTCAGGACCGCGATGGACAACGATCTCGATGCGTCAGGTGCGCTTGCCGTTCTCTTCGATGTCGTGCGTCGAGGCAATGCCGGCCTCGATGCATCGATCGATATCGCTCCACTTGTCGCAGCGTATGACGAAATCATCGGGATCCTCGGGCTCACCGCAGACGCAATGTCGGATGACGTTGACATTTCGGACGTTGCGACCGAGCTTGGTCTCAAAGCATCGACGGTCGACGACCTGCTCCTGCTCCGCGAGGCTGCACGCACGGACCGTGACTGGGGAACCGCAGATGCCATCAGGGACAGACTCCTGGCAGAAGGCATCGTGATTGAGGACACATCAGATGGCGCCCGCTGGCATCGGAACTGATCTTGAAGGGATCCATGCGGTCGGTGCGGCCGTGGAGGCTGGACGTGTCACTCGTCTGACCGTCGAGAAGAGACGGTCGAACAAGGACGACGTAGTTCGAATTGTCGATGCCGCTACCGATGCGGGAATCTATGTCGAGTTCGTTGATGATGTGAGGGACCAGGCGCAAACAGGAGCTCCGCAGGGTGTCGTGGCTCGGGCACGGCCACTCAATACTCTGAGCCTGAACGATGCAATCAGGCTCCTACCAAACCCTGCATTCGTCGTTCTTGACCACATTGAGGATCCACGCAACATCGGTGCGACTGCGAGGTCCGCTCACGCTGCGGGTATGACCGCACTTGTCGTTTCCGAGCGACGAAGCGCTCCACTCGGCGCCACGGCCTTCAAGGCAGCAGTCGGCACCCTTGAACACTTGCCGGTGGTGGTGGTGTCGTCTGTGGCGGATGCGTTGAAGCAGCTCTCCAAAGCAGACATCTGGACGGTGGGGCTTGCGGGCGACGCTGAGACATCACTGTTTGGCCTCGACCTACTCGAACGACCCGTTGCGCTGTGCGTTGGTGCCGAGGGGTCCGGCCTCTCCCGATTGGTGGCGGAACGATGCGATGTCCTGGCCCATATTCCGATGGCCGGTCCAACCGAAAGCTTGAACGCCTCCGTTGCGTCGGCTCTCGCATGTTTTGAGGTTGCTCGGATTCGAGGCTGGGTATCCTGACCGCTCTGCTGGCGTAGCTCAGTTGGCCAGAGCAGCCGCCTTGTAAGCGGCAGGTCATGGGTTCGAGTCCCATCGCCAGCTCGACGCAGTTCGAGAATCATCCAATTGGTGTCCTTCGGACCATCCTGCACCCCGGTCCAGGGGTTCAGGGTGGAGGACGGACGATCGATGTGGATGAAGCGGAGACTTCTTGGTCATGGGTTCGAGTCCCATCGCCAGCTCGGCAGAAGCATGTTGCGTCAATTCCCCGCGCAAATGCGGCTTGGCAATACACTCGCCGTATGCCCGATGACGATCTTGGAACCATTGTCCGACGAGTTGGGATCTTCTCCTGGTCGGTGATCGGGGTGCTGATCCTGGTGGTCGTCACCTTCTACGTTCTTGTCGAAGGTCGGATCATTTTTGCGCCGCTGTTCCTTGCGCTCATCACGATCGTCGTGCTCAATCCGTTGGTCACGTGGCTCCAGGGACGAGGGATTCCGAGGCTTCTTGGCACGCTCCTCGGCTTCATCGTGTTCTTTGCCGGCGTCACGTTGCTTGCGATCGCGATCCTGCCGAGTGTGATCGAGCAGGCGCGGAATCTGGTTGAAACCTTCCCGCAGCTCTACAACGATTCGGCATCCGACGTACGAGGTCTCTTGGAGGATCTTGGCTTCGAGAATGTGACCGTCTGGGACTACAACCGGATCGTCGACTACCTGAACGACCCCGAGAACCGAAACACCATCGTTTCGATCGTGGTTGACCAGCTCGGCTCGGTCACGGCAGGGATCTTCGAGTTCATCCTTGTGTTCCTCGTCGGTCCTGTCCTTGCGTTCTATTTCCTTATCGATCTGCCGAACGTGCAGAGTCGCCTCGTCGGCGTCTTTCCAGATCGTCGCCAGGCTGAGGCTGCCCACGTGGGGAACCAACTGAACACCGCACTCGGCGGATTCCTAAGGGGCCAGTTGCTCGTTGCGGTCATCGTCGGCGTGATGCTCTCCTTTGGCTACTGGGTCATCGGGCTCGAGTTCTGGCTGCTCATCGGTTTGGTCGGCGGACTCCTCAACATCGTGCCGTTTCTCGGCCCTTGGGTTGGAGGGGCGCTGGGCGTGGTCGTCGCGATTACGACCGGTGACGTCACGACAGCTGTTCTTGCGGTGATCGTGGCGGTCGTCGTTCAACAGATCGACAACAACTTTGTGTCACCAACAGTGTTGCGTGCAACGGTGCAGCTGCACCCGGCAGTCACTCTGCTTGTCCTCGTGCTCGCTGGTGCACTCGCCGGTGTTTGGGGCGTCATCGTGGCGGTTCCTCTTGCCGCATCAACAAGAATCGTGCTGGGGCATTGGTGGAGAACCAGGGTGCTCGATCAAACGTGGGAGCAGGCCTCCGAAGCGATGTTCCAGGAACCCGAACCCGGCCGACTCAGACGCACGGGAGAGATGCCTGCCGTCGAGATCGACCCATCGGAAGCCGACCCGGACTGACCAACCATGACGTGGTACGACTGGGCAGTCATCGCAATCGTTATTGCACTTTGTGCAAGGGGTTGGATCAAGGGCGCGGTGCGAGAGGGCATCGATGTGGCCTTGCTACTTTTCGGGACCTTCATCGCCTTTCGGATGTCACCAGCGATTGGATCGGTGATTGCTGGCATGGCCAACGTGCCGTACGAGGTCGCTCGAGTGATTGCAGGTGTGGCGATCCTCGCTGTTCTGGTGGTGGGGTCGATGCTCGTCGGGAACGTCGTGGCATCGGCTCTCAAGATCGTGCCGGGAGCTAGCTCCATGAACAAGATGGGCGGGGCGGCGGTGGGGATGGTGTATGCACTCGTCGTTGTGGTCATTGGCTCGACGCTGCTTGCTGCGATGCCCATGCCAGCGTCCGCCCGAGCTGCGGTCGACGAGTCGATGGAACAGAGTGCGGTGGGCTCAACGCTCACCGATCCTGCAGGACCCGTGCAGCCGATCGTCGCCTCGGCATCGGGCGAGCAGTTGTTTGGGACAGTGATCGCCGTTCGCAAAGCGGTGGGTGACCGCCTGTCGGCAGGAATCATCCCGATACCGCTCCCATCGGTGGATCGTTCCACGCTCGCTCCTTCCCAGGTGCAGGCGCAGCAGGTGTTTGACGCAATGAATCTTCGTCGGATCGAGGACGGGAAGGATCCCCTCGCATGGTCGCCGGATCTTGCGATCGTTGCGACGGAGAGGGCGACGAAGGTCTATTCGTCGGGTTGGCTAGCCCTTGATGGGCGTCTTCCAGAAGCCCTCCACGCGGCAGGCGTTCCGGGAACAATCAGCACTGACATGGTTGTGCTTGCGGCTTCGCCCGACGGCGTGATCGAAGCAATCGAAACGACGACCGGATATGACTCCGCCGTTGTGGACGGCACGTATCGCAAGGCTGGGGTGGGCGTGATCGACGGTCCGTACGGCCTTGTCGCCGTGCAGGTGCTTACCGGCTAAGCGGGGTCTTCTTCGGCTTCGCCGCTATCTGATGCATCTTCGGTGTCCGTAGAGCCGTCCGTTTCGTCGGCATCCGATTCGGCTGCAGGCGACTTCGGCTCTTCTGACGTGTCTTCCGCCGCTTCATCAGCCGCTGCTGCCGCAGCAGACTCCGAATCGTCCGGTACCTCGGCCTCGGATGACTCGCCGTTCGGTGATTCGGATGCAGTGTCGGTGTCGGAGGCCTCAGCATCAGCTGTCTCGCTGTCGGCTGCATGCGCAGCTGCGGCAGCTTCAACCGTCTTCTGCGATTCCTTGCGGCTCACCACGGTTGCTACGACAGCCGCGATGACGCCGACGACGAGCACCAGCGCGAGGATGAAGATCAGCCAGCTAGCAGTGCTGCCACCGACTTCTGACGTGGCGT
>JBPCTY010000185.1:0-9920 GCA_051011415.1 Acidimicrobiia bacterium | reverse complement strand
CGAAGGTCCCGTGCGTCCGCCCCGCTCACAGGAGAAGTTCGCGGCGCTCGTCCGAGTGGTCAAGAACAATGGGATGGACCCGGATGATGCCCGTAAGCGACCCAAGTTCGGTGCGCTCACGCCCCTCTTCCCGGACATCCGGCTCCGTCTAGAGCGCGACAGCGATCCCAACGATTCCCTAGCTCGCATCATGGACCTCATCTCACCGATCGGTAAGGGCCAGCGTGGCCTGATCGTGTCGCCTCCCAAGGCCGGCAAGACCACGGTCCTCAAGGAGATCGCCAACTCGATCGCCGTCAACAACCCGGAGTGCCACCTCATGGTCGTGCTCGTTGATGAGCGGCCCGAAGAGGTCACCGACATGCAGCGCTCGGTGAAGGGTGAGGTCATCTACTCGACCTTCGACCGCCCGGCCGAGGAGCACACCCAGGTGTCGGAACTGGCCATTGAGCGAGCCAAGCGTCTCGTTGAGACAGGCACCGACGTGGTGATCCTTCTCGACTCGATTACTCGTCTGGCACGTGCGCACAACCTTGCGACACCAGCCTCCGGGCGAATTCTGTCCGGTGGTGTCGACTCCACGGCGCTGTACCCACCAAAGCGATTCTTCGGTGCGGCACGCAACATCGAAGAAGGCGGCAGCCTCACCATCATCGGCACAGCCCTCGTTGAGACCGGAAGCCGCATGGACGAGGTCATCTTCGAGGAGTTCAAGGGAACCGGCAACATGGAGCTCCGCCTTGACCGCAAGCTTGCGGACAAGCGGATCTACCCCGCAATCGACATCGAGTCGTCCGGCACCCGCCGTGAGGAGCTGTTGTTCGAAAGGGCAGAACTCCAGGAAGTGTGGAAGCTCCGTCGTGTGCTTCTTGCGCTTGAGTCAGGACCAGCCCTTGAGTTGCTGATCGATCGTTTGAAGAGCACGAAGTCGAACGCCGAGTTCCTGCTGTCCGTCGCCAAGAGCGGACAGTAGAGAGCGCGGTACAGTTCACCATTACGAATCAGGAGATCTTGTGAAGCCCGATATTCATCCCAGCTACCGACCCGTCGTTTTCCAGGACACGTCGTCCGACTTCCAGTTTCTGACGAAGTCAACGATCGTGACATCCGAAACCGTCGAATGGGAAGACGGCAACGAGTACCCACTTGCCAAGGTTGAAATCTCTTCTGAGAGCCATCCCTTCTACACCGGCAAGCAAATCCTCGTCGACACCACCGGTCGCGTCGAGCGCTTCAGGAAGCGCTACGGCCAGTCTTCGGCAGCAACCGAAGAGGCTGACGCCACCGCAGACGCGGAGGAATAGTTGAGTCGATCCCCTGGTGCCTCAGTAGGCGGCCAGGCGGTCATCGAGGGCGTGATGATGCGCGCCCCCGAGGCCTGGGCTGTAGCCGCACGCCGTCCTGACGGCGTCATCGAAGCTCAGCGAAACGAACTTCCAGCTCTCTCGAGTCGCAACAAGGGTGCAACGATTCCCTTTCTGCGGGGCATCTTCGTTCTGATCGAATCGTTGTCCCTCGGCTTCCGTGCGCTCTCGTGGTCCGCCGAAAAGGCTGGTGACGAGGACGAGGAGATCGGGCGGAAAGAGATCATCATCACGATGGTCATTGCTGTCGTAGCAGCGCTGTTCATCTTCGTCCTGGCTCCAGCGTTCGCCGCAAACTGGATCAAAGATCTGGTTGGGGGTAACGCCCTGCTCTTCGTTGTGATCGATGGTGCGCTTCGTATCGGACTCGTCGTTGGATATATCTGGCTCGTGGGTCGCAACCCGGAGATCCAAAGGGTGTTCCAGTATCACGGTGCAGAGCACAAGACCATCCACGCATATGAAGCTGGTGACCCGCTCGACATCCCATCCATCCAGAAGTACAGCCCTCGACACCCACGCTGTGGCACTTCCTTCATCATCATCGTTGCGATGGTTGCGTTCGTGCTTTTCCTTTTTCTCGCTCCGTTCCCCTTCGTGTGGCAGATCATCGCAAGAGTTGCCCTGATCCCGGTTATCGCGGGAGTGTCGTATGAGGTACTTCGCGCCGCCGCAGGATCGCGGTGGCTTGCGTGGGCGTCGCAGCCGGGAATGTGGATCCAGTCGATCACGACCAAGGAACCCTCAGACGATCAGGTCGAGGTGGCCGTTGCGTCGCTCCTCGCCGCGCTGGAAGCCGACGCCGTGGAAGAAGTGAAGACCCGCGGCGAGGTGGTTCCCGCTGCGCTGAACGCAGAGTTCCACCTCGGAGACCCTGATGGATGAGAGGCTTCTCGATCGCCTTGCAGCGACCGAGCAGACCTTTGAAGACACCCTCACTCAGTTGGCCGATCAGGACATTCTGTCGGATCAGGTTCGATACAGGGAAGTCACAACTCGACACTCCGAACTCAAGCCTGTCGTCGAGGCATATCGGGAGTACCTTGAGATACGCCTCGAGGTCGAAGAAGCACAGGAGCTTCGCGAGGCCGAGTCCGACGATGAAATGGTTGCCTATCTGGCCGAGACGATCGACGCGGGGACCGCACGACTCGATGAGCTCGAGCAGCAGCTTCGGATGCTGCTCGTTCCCAAGGATCCAGACGATGACAAGGACGTCATCGTGGAGATTCGATCTGCGGCAGGAGGGGATGAAGCAGCCTTGTGGGCTGGCGATCTCTACCGGATGTACGAGAGGTACACCGAGCGGTCCGGATGGTCGATCGAGCCGATCGATGTCTCGCCGACCGACGCAGGTGGTCTGAAGGAAGCAACCTTTGCCGTAAAGGGCAAGGGCGCCTACTCCCGCTTCAAGTTCGAGGCTGGACCGCATCGAGTTCAACGAGTTCCGAGGACGGAGTCGCAAGGTCGGATCCACACCTCGATGGGCACAGTTGCTGTGCTCCCAGAGGTGGAGGACGTCGAGGTCGACATCCACGACAACGACCTGATCATCGAGACGATGCGTTCGCAAGGACCTGGCGGCCAATCGGTGAACACAACTGATTCAGCCGTCCGGATAACGCACAAGCCGACCGGCATCGTGGTCTCGTGCCAGGACGAGAAGTCTCAGCTCCAGAACAAGATCAAAGCAATGCGCGTGCTCCGCGCACGCCTGTACCAGATCCAACTCGAGGAACAGCTTGGCGAGAGGGCTTCGGTCCGAAAGTCGCAGGTTGGATCAGGCGAGCGGTCCGAGAAGATTCGCACCTACAACTACAAGGAAAATCGCGTCACCGATCACCGGATCGGACTGACGGTGCATTCCCTCCCAGCAGTGCTCGACGGAGATCTCGCAGAGATCCATGAAGCGCTGATTGCCGACGATGTTGCCCGCAAGCTTGCGGACGAGGGATGACGCCGGATCTCCACTCGCTGATTTCGGACAGCGGTCTTCCCGAGCACGAAGCAATGCGTCTCATGGTGTTGGCCGCCGGGCGCAGCCGGGCTCAGCTTCTCGTAGATCAAACTGTCGACGTCCAGGTCGCGGATGCCTTTGTTGACCTCGTGGCGCGGCGTCTCGATGGTGAACCTCTGCAGTACATCGAGCGTGACGTCCCATTTGGCCCAGCATTGATTCGGGTCGATGAGCGCGTGCTGATTCCAAGACCGGAAACGGAGGAGCTGTTTGAGCTTGCCTGCAGCCTCGTGGACGACCCCCGCGTCATCATCGATCTGTGCACGGGAAGCGGAAACCTCGCTATCGCGCTTGCGATGACGTTCTCCACGGCAACCGTTGCCGCCTCAGACATCTCTGACGATGCGATCGATGTCGCAGCGACGAATGCGCGGACGAATGATGTCGCGATCGATTTGGACGTTGGCCATCTCTTCGCACCAATCGATGTAGCCCATCGAGGTCGTGTCGACCTCGTGATCGCCAATCCTCCGTACCTCGCCGCCGCCGAATTCGCCACGCTCGACCAAGACGTCCAGCGCGAACCCTTCCAGGCGTTGGTTTCGGGCGTGACTGGACTTGAGCTGATGCATGGAATCGCGGAAGAAGCGATCGGCTGGTTGGCCCCAAATGGCATCCTCATCTGTGAGATCGGAAGCACACAAGCGCTTGCTGCGATGGACATCTTCTCGGCCTATGCGCCGTCGGTCTTCGTCGACATGTATGGAAACGACAGGGCCGTGGTCGGACGCATGCCGGTCGAGTAGCGTGCAACACCACACCGAAAGTAGAGGAACCTCTTTGGACGTATTGGCAGCAGCGAGAGCGATCAAGCGAGGCGAGATCGTCGGGGTCCCTACCGACACGGTATACGGCCTTGCCGCCGACCCGTATGACGAAGGTGCTCTCGATCGCCTCTATGACATCAAGGGTCGTGAGGAAGGGAAACCGATTGCGATCCTCGTCGCAGATCTTGACCAAGGTCTGCTGCTTGGTGCAATGTCGGACCGAGCGCTCGAGCTCGCCGAGCGGTACTGGCCGGGGGCTGTCACGCTGGTTGTGCCTCGGCTTGACACGGCTCCAACATGGCTCGGGGATCCTCGCAAGCGAACGGTCGCACTGCGGTGCCCTGATCATCCAACCGCGGTAGCCCTCCTGCAAGAGACCGGTCCGCTGGCGGTGACCTCAGCAAACCTTTCGGGCCAGGCCTCCGTGCGAACTGCGGAGGAGGCTGAAGCCATCTTCGCAAACGAAGTCCTTACGTTCCTTCCAGGCGGGGCGGGTGGGGGAGCGCCGTCGACGCTGGTTGACCTGACACATCCATCCGAAATGATCCTGAGGGATGGACCGGTCGAACTGTGAGGACAGGACGATGGCTGGCGATCCTCGTCGGCACACTGATCTGGTCGATCGCGCTTTGGTTTGGGCTCATCTCCCTCTCGGCCAGTCGGACCACGGCGCTTGCTGTGATCGCTGTCGGGATGGTGTTCTCGCTCTATGCGCTGGCCGGGTTCAGCGGTGTTCACGACCCTGCCACCACTGGATTCAGAGCATCGCTTGTCGCTCTTGGAACGGCACTCGCTTGCATCCTTCTGTTCTGGGGGACCGGTCTGGACACCTTTGCAATTGTCGCTCCGATCTTCGGCGCTGGAGTAGGCGCAGCGCTGGCTCTTGGGCCCGAGATTCAGCCAGCCAGGATCGGATTCCGCATCGTTGGCGTCGCGATCGTCGCATTCGCCTTTACTTGGGTGTACCGAGTGGACCACAACGTGTACGGGATGCTCATCCCGATCGTCACCTACCCGATTGTCGGCGTAGCTGACCGGTTCTTTGATCGGGCGCAGGAAGTCGCTGCCGAGACCGATCCAGCGAGCTAACAGCCTCCTCAAGGTCATCGTCGTCGGAGACGACACAATGAGGGTCGCCTGATCCGCGTCGATACGTCAGTTCTCAGCTATACACCGGACCTCATGACCCTTACAGAAGATCCAACCGTCGTAGAAGCGGCTCCCGAGGAGGAGTCGAATCTGTTCAAGGAGATGCCGCCGTCCGTGGCGACGGTCGTATGGTCTTTCATATTGTTTTGTGCGGTCGTCGTGCCCGCCGCTCGACATCAAGCCCATACCTTGCACGCCTTTCGACCGGTCGTGTTCCTCAACGGAACGCTGATCGTGTGTGTGGTGGCGGCATGTGCGTTCGCTGTGGCGAGGATCGTCGGCAAGCCGAATACCACTGCCATCCGCGTAGCTGCCGTGACCGTGTTCGGCGTCTTCTGGTGGGCACTGCTCGGTACCGTCGTCTTCAACGTGGCGCGAGCTGTTTACGGACTCCTGCCCGGCAACGGCGAGCCGAATTTTGGGGTATGGGTCGAGGCTTTCGCTATCCCGATCCTTTCAATCGCTTTGATCTTGGCAATGGTCAAAGTCGGTAAGACATGGACCGCCGGTCTGACGATCGCCTTCCTCTTTCTGGCGGTGGCTGGAGCCTATGGCGTGGCACTGATGGGTGAACGCATCGAAGCTCAGCCTGAGGGTGCGATCGTCGCCTCGGTCGGATCGCCGGCCGATACTCCGAATCTCGTAGTCATTCTCCTTGACGGCAAGCCGCGAAGTGATGTGCAGGCGGAGCTGTTCTCGATTGACGACACGGCCATCCGGGCTGAGTTGGATGACCTCGGTTTCACTACGAATCTCGATCTCTGGTCAAACGCGAACCGAACCTATGCCTCGCTTGCAGCGATGATGTCACTCGATACACCGGTGACTGAGGAAACTCCTGCTGCGTCGGTTTGGCCGCGAGTACGCGGCGTGACAGGCGGTGATGGGGAGTTCTTCCGCGCATTCAAGGCTGCCGGGTATTCGGTATCGATGTCGACTCCCGGATGGAACGGCTCGCGATGCGACTCGATTGTCGATCGTTGCGACCTCTTTCGGCAGACCGACTCAAACTTGTATTGGCTCTTGCGTGCCTCCGTCATCGGATCTGTTGTTCCGGACTTCATCCGGGCTCCATGGGTAAACATCGGCGATGCACAGCTCGACAACATCGCTGCGATGCACGAGGCGAATCTGTCTGGCGAGGGACCTTCCGTGACCTGGATCCACACCGATCTGCCTCATCCACCCGTGTCGTTTTCGCGGGATTGCACGTACAACAACGAACCGTGGAGACGGATCTTTGCACTCACCGACGGCAGCGAGGACGATGCGAAGCAAATTGAAGCAATGGCCGAGCAAATCGAGTGTGTAGACAACAGGGTCGTCGAACAGGTGAGCCAGATCGTTGCAGCAGATCCGACGGTTGCCATACTCATCGTGAGCGATCACGGCACCGATTCGCAACTCCAAGATGTCACCCAGATCAGCACGTTCGACGACAGACAGATCTGGGAGCGAATGGCTGCGTTCGGCACATTCCGCGGACCAGAGCGGTGTGCCAGTGTTTCTTCTCAACCCACAGTTGTCGAGACTTTCCGCGAGATCACTCGGTGCTTGCTTGACGCAGAAGTATCCGACGCCACAGTCGGAATCTATCTGGTTCCGAGCGAGGTCGGTGTGAGCCGCGCCGAGGCGATCTATCAAGTGCACCCTGTGAATCCGTAGCCCAAGGGGATTGTTGGGCAAGGTCACCACGAACCTGCCCGAGCGGTGTCGATCCGGCCACACCATGTGTGCTGTTCGTACGGAACTCAAGCTCGTGGCGCGACGTGACGACACATCTAGCAATGCGGTCGCTTGTTGATGACTCCCAAGTCCGTCGTAGTCGAGCCTCGAAGCTGGCTGAGCGGCTGACGCGCGTTCAGTGGCTGCGCCACCGTCCGCACCGATCGCTGTTGCGATCGTCTCACCGGCGTGAGATATCACTCCCCAAGGCGGTGCCCATCGATCGCGTTCTGTGGACAGACTCGGAGTAGGTCCACCGGAGCGGTTGCTGGCGCCCAAGATTGCCTGGTGCCGCAACGTATGTTGTTAGATTCCGGCCGACCGATCCGACCGTGACAACAGCCTTGGAGATCCGATGACAGACATGATGTCGCTCGCAGAAGCAGATCCAACACTTGCCTCCCTGATCACGAAGGACACGGAGCGACAGCGATCGAATATCCAGTTGATCGCATCGGAGAACTTCGTGAGCTATGCGATGATGCAAGCATCAGGGTCGGTGCTTGCGAACAAGTACTCAGAGGGTTACCCGGGTCGTCGGTACTACGAGGGCTGTGAGGTCGTCGACGAGATCGAAGTCCTCGCTATAGATCGTGCGAAGAGTCTGTTTGAGGCCGAGCACGCCAACGTGCAACCCCATTCTGGATCCCAGGCAAACATGGCTGCGTACCTCGCCGTGCTTGAGCCGGGCGACACGATCCTCGGCATGCGTCTCGACCAGGGCGGCCATCTCACGCACGGATCTCCTGTCAGCTTCTCCGGACAGCTCTTCAACTTCGTTGCGTATGGGGTCGACCCTGACACGGAGATGATCAATATGGACGAGGTGCGCAGTCTGGCGATTGAGCACCAACCGAAGATGATCGTTGCCGGTTACTCGGCGTACAGCCAACTCATCGACTGGGCTGAATTCCGCTCCATTGCAGATGAGATCGGCGCCATCTTCCTCGTCGACGCAGCACACATTATTGGTCTCATCGCTGGCGGAGCCCATCCGAATCCGATGCCTCATGCGCACATTGTCACGGCTACCACCCACAAGGCTCTGAGGGGTCCGCGTGGTGGTCTCATCCTGGCCGACGAACAATTCGCAAAGGCGATCGACAAGACCGTATTTCCGTATGCCCAGGGTGGGGCGATCAACCATCAGATCGCAGGCAAGGCTCTGTGCTTCAAGCAGGCAGCAACGCCCGAGTTTGCGGTGTACGCCGACCAGATCGTGCGGAACGCATCAGTGATGGCGGATGCGATGATCGGGGCAGGTGCACGGGTCGTGTCCGGCGGAACCACCAATCACATGTTCCTGACTGACGTGCGGTCGATCGACGATGAGCTCACCGGAAAGGAAGCCGGCATCCTGCTCGACGAAATGGGTATCACCCTGAACCGAAATTCGATTCCCTTCGACCCTCGGTCCGCCTTTGTGACTTCAGGCATCAGAATTGGCACTGCCTCCGTCACCACGACAGGGATGAAGCAGGAGCAGATGGTCACGCTTGGCAACCTGATTGTGGAGATCCTTCGGAAGCGTCACGATGGTCCCGTTCTGGGCCAACTATCCGAGCGTGTTGCCGAGCTGGCAGCAGAATTTCCACCGTATCCGGAGGGCTTCATCGGGTACGTTTGACCCCGCGAATCTGGCTGTCGCCTGAGTGAGGTTGAGCACACAAACCTGTGTATCTTTTGCTTGTTAGTCACGCAGGCTTCAAGAGGGTTCGATCGTGAGCGCCACCCAACACCGAGGAGAAATGATTCGCGGCTGGTCGTCGTCGGGTGATGTCTTTACCTCGGTCCTGGCAGGCCTGCTGATCGGCCTCGGCCTCGACTACCTATTTGGCACACGCCCCTTGTTCACAGTCCTCTTTGTTGTTGTCGCCGCGATCGGTGCCTTCGCAAAGCTGTGGACCAATTCGTCTGAGCTTGAGAAGCAGGCCGAACAAGCTATCCGGAGTCGCGATGGCTATTGATGCCGCCTCGGCCGAGGCATACGCCCAGCCGTTTCCGACCGCCGTCAACGTTGAAGCGATCACTGCACGCAACATCGTCAAGCGTTCAATCGTGGTGGGTCCGATCATCATCGCTGCAGCCTGGTTTCTGTCCGATGGCCTCGGAGCCTTTGCCGCGACGGTTGGAGTGATCGTCATTGTTCTCAACTTCCTGCTCGCCGGGTGGCTTCTGTCGAGGGCAGCGAAGGTGTCCCTTCAGATGTATCAGGTTGCGGCCACGTTCGGCTTCTTCGTCCGGCTCGGCTTCGTGACGCTGTCAATGTTTGGTGCAGCCTGGCTGTTTGATTTGGATCGCGTGCCGCTTGGCATCGCAGCGATCACTGCGTTTATTGCACTTCTAGTGCTCGAATCCATTGCGATGCTCCGCGGAGCGAGAAAGGACCTTGAGTGGAGCTGATCCTCGCAACATCGTCTTGCGACCCTTCAGTCGACATCATCTGTGCCCCCACGGATGTCAACGAGCTGTTCGAATTCCGACAGGCGATCTTCAGCGTTTTCGGCTACCCGGTCACACGCACGGTCGTGTTGATTCTCTTGGTGGCAGCGATCGTTGTCTCGATCCTTTACTTCGGCCTCCGCAAAAAGGCGGTCGTTCCCGGCAAGTTCCAGACGTCTGTCGAGGCAGTTGTCGGATTCGTCAAGGACGGAATCGCTGTCGAGATCATTGGTGAGCACGGCGCAAAGTACGCCCCATGGCTTTTGAGCATCTTCTTGTTCATCTTGGTGGGTAACGCATACGAAGTAACGCCGTTCATCAACTTCCCCGTCACGTCTCGGATGGCGCTTCCGCTGTTCCTCGCAGCGATCACTTGGGTCGTGTTCGTCATCGCCGGTATCAAGCGGCAGGGATTTCACTACTTCCTTGGCATCGTGTGGCCGACTTCCGTACCTA
>JBPCTY010000184.1:0-19331 GCA_051011415.1 Acidimicrobiia bacterium | reverse complement strand
CGCGTTGATCGGGACGCAGCTCGGCTGAGGGCTCCTTTTCGATGATCGCGAGCGGGATGACCTCGCTCTGCTCATTTCGCCATCGCGAAAGGTCATACACCATCGTCTTGTAGACGTCCTTCAGGACTGCATAGCCGCCGGCCATGTCGCCGTAGAGCGTTGCATACCCGACAGCCATCTCAGACTTGTTTCCAGTAGCAACCACCATGCCGCCGAATTTGTTGGAGATCGCCATGAGGATTGTGCCTCGGATCCGTGCCTGGAGGTTCTCCTCGGCGACATTCGCTGGGGCATCGTGGAACACCGGCCCCAACGCATCCAGAAAGCCTTCAAAGAGCGGCTCAACCGGGATTGTGTCGATACGAATTCCGAGCCTCGATGCAAGATCAACAGAGTCCTCGACCGAACCTGTTGAGGAGTATCGGGTCGGCATCGTGACTCCGTGCACGGCGTCGGCACCCAGCGCGTCAGCTGCGATCGCTGCTGTGAGCGCCGAGTCAATCCCGCCGCTCAGCCCGACGACGACCTCGGAGAACCCGTTGTTGATCACGTAGTGCCTCAGCCCCGTGCACAACGCACGGTAGATCTCCTCAAGATCGCCAGGAGGGACAGCGACCTGGGGATCTGCAATCGGCGCCTTGTTGTCAGCAGGTTGAGTGACCTCAACCACAGGGAGCAGCGGTACTCCGTGTCCCTCGACGGGAAGATCGACAACGAACAAGTCTTCGTCGAACTCTGGCGATCGAGCAAGCAGCGATCCGTCGGGAGTGATGACCATCGAGCCACCGTCGAAGACAAGCTCATCCTGGCCACCGACACAATTGACATATACGACGTACGTATCACCAGACGTTGCCCTGTCGGTGAGCATCTGTGTGCGCTCTGTGCGCTTGAACACGTGATATGGCGACCCGTTGATATTGAGGAGGACCTCTGCACCACCGAGAGCCTGGCCGGTGGGCGGGCCATCTTCGTCCCAGATGTCCTCGCACACCGATACACCTGTGAGGACTCCCGCAATGTCATGCAACGCGAGGTGCCGTTTGCCTTCGGCGAAGTACCTCGCTTCGTCGAACACTCCATAGTTTGGGAGCAGGGCCTTGTGGTAGACGTCAACGACCTTGCCATCGGCTACGACGGCGGCAGCGTTGACGACCGAGCGAGCTATCGCATCATCGTCCTTGCGCCCCTCTGGAAGCCTGTCGACGAACCCCACAACAACAGCCGTCCTGCCTGCTGCGGCGGCGATCGTTTCCAAGGCAGCGAGATTGGCGTCCACGAACCCGTCCCTCAACACCAGATCCTCGGGCGGGTAACCCGTGATGGCGAGCTCGGGGAGGACAAGCACATCCGCCCCTTGTGTCGTCGCCCAGTCCATCGCTTCGAGAATCTTCGTCGTGTTGCCGGGGATGTCGCCGACCACCAAGCTGAGCTGGGCGCCAGCTACGCGCAGAGAGCGCGTCACAGGCCCTCCTGCGTTTCGAGGATCAGGTGGTCAACCACTGCGATCAAGGCATCCTGCTGCTCCGCCCCATCATCGAGTGCGCCCTTGTACACCTTTCGTTGGCGATCAGCGCTTGTCCCGTTCTTTGCGATGTCCACGATCCGCTTGACCTGCGCATGGGATCCGAGCTGCTTCGAGTGCTCTGCGGTGAGATCAACGAGCTCCTGAACGAGTTCGAGCATCGGGACAAGCTCACCTCGCCCGAAGTCGATCATCGACTCATCCACCCCGTACCGCTGGGCGCGCCAATTGTTCTCGGCAATCAGCATGCGTGAATACACCCTCCACCGTTGGTTGTGCATTCGCCGCTCGTAGAGCATCGCAAGCAGGGCTTGATACAGCGCCGCAATCGTGATCGCATCCTCAAACCTGGTGCATGTGTCCGAGGACCGCATCTCGATCGTCGGATACCGGGCGCTGGGTCTGATATCCCACCAGAGCTTCGTCGAGTCCTCGATGACCCCGGTTTCAACCAGGACGTCGACGTGACGCTGGTACTCAGCCCAGTCGTTGAACTCTTCTGGGATTCCTGTTCGTGGGAGGGCACGGAATACTGCGGGTCGATAGCTCTTGAGGCCGGTGTCGTCTCCGTGCCAGAACGGCGACGAGCCGGTAAGAGCGAGGATGTGAGGAAGGAAGTAGCTGACCTGATTCATAAGGTCGATTCTGAGGTCTTCATCTCCGATCTCGACATGCACATGCATCCCGCAGATGAGGAGGCGTCGCACCACGCCTTGAAGCGCGTCCTCGAGCAGCCGGTACCGAGCCTGGTCGGTGAATTGCTGATCACCCCAGACGGCGAACGGGTGAGTCGACGCAGCGATGATCGCCATGTTGTGTTCCTCGGCACATTCAGAGACGAATCTCCGCATCGTTGCCAGATATTCGTGCAGCTCGGACACGTCCTTGGAAACTGGCGTACCTATCTCAACCTGGCTTCTGATGAACTCGGGGCTGGTCATGCCGACCGGCGGACGCGCAAGCGCTGCGCGAAGGGACTCAGGAAGGTCGCGCACCAAATTGCGCGTCTCTCTGTCGACGACGAAGTATTCCTCTTCAACTCCGATGGTGAACGTCGGTTCGTCCGGGACCATGGAACAACTCTCCCGCCTCGAAGGTCTTCCTGAAATCGTAGACCATTGGCAACGTGCTCAGGGAATGATCAGCAGTTCTTCGTCTTCTAGCGCAACGATCAGCGCGCCTTCCTCACCAGGACGTACGGAGAGCGTCAAAACACCACCACCGCCATACGGCGCATGCCGCATCTGGATGTCCCGGATGTCGACACCCGATGCCTCGAAGGCATGGCCAACCCGTGCAAGCTCGCCTGGCTCATCCGCAAGAGCAACACGGACCTGTGCAACGGGTGAGCCGAGAGTGCGCCGGACCGAGCGTGCGTCAGACAGCATTGCAAGAAGAGAATCATCGTCGGTCAGAATCGCTGCTTCGATCTCGGCGAGCCGACGCCGGAGAGCACCGAGTGCATCGAGAACAGCCTGATTGTTCGTCTTGAGAATCTCAACCCACGGGATGGGTTGTGAGGCACCCACCCTTGTGAGGTCTCTGAAGCTTCCAGCCGCAAGATCGAGCGCGTGTGGGTCGTCCTCAGCCGCTGCAAGAAGGCCGCCTGCGACGAGTTGGGGAAGATGACTGATCAAGGCGACTGCTCGGTCATGCTCCTCGGCTGACATCCGCACCGGGCGTGCGCCAAGGGTTTCGATCACGGTCACGGCGAACGCGTCGGCCTCGGGGGCAGCACCCTCCACAACAACCCAGGACGCTCCTCGGAACAGAGCAGGGCTTGCCGCCTCGGGACCGGAGGTCTCTCTGCCCGCCATTGGGTGTGTTCCCACGAACCCGGGGAGATGAGAGGCAGCCGACATGACGGGTGCCTTGATCCCCGAGACGTCGATCACAACACCGTCTGACGAGATCGAAGACACGATCTCCACCGTTGCCTTTGGTGGAGCGGCGACGATGATCAGATCGGAATCCGCTGCAGCTGCCTCCTCGATGGAGGCACACGAGGCATCCACGAGGCCGAGGCTGATACTCCTCGCTGCGACATCTGGATCGTGGTCGTACCCGGTGACGTGCCATCCCTCGGCACGCAGACCGGCGGCGACTGATCCACCGATGAGACCGGTGCCGATGACGACCGCGGTTGGTTGCGCTTCTGACATGCCGGCGAGGCTAGGGAGGCCATGCGGCCACCACGCACCCGCGGATGCTCATGGTCCTGATGGCCCCTCTACTCTCAGCCATATGAAGCGAGTGCTCGTTACCGGTGCAGGTGGCTGGGTCGGAGGCCAATTGGTGCGCCGGCTCGGTGACCGAGACGATGTAGAAGTCTTCGCCGTGGACGACACCCGACCTCGCGTTGACTTCTCAGCCCGATTTGAGCAGCTGGACCTCGACCGACTGGCGTTGGCGAGGCTTGTCCTTGAAGTGGAACCCGATGTGGTCGTCCATCTCCAATCGGTGCACCGCACGGCTGAGGAGGGACGCAAGTCGGAGTCGGAAGATCGGATCGTTGGAGCTCTCGCGCTGTTTGGTGCCATCGAGCGCCTCGGGACCGTCAAGTCGGTCATCGTGAAGTCAGACACCGCCATCTACGGAGCAAGCCCTCGGAATCCGTCTGTGCTCTCAGAGTCGACTCGCTCCCAAGGCCAATCCAGTCGCTTCCAGAGGGATCTGCTCGAAATGGAGCGGTTCATCTCAGACATGCGGCTGCGACACGCAAGCACATCGTTTACGACGCTTCGCATGGCGCCGATCTTTGGCCCCAACGTTGCCAACCCAATCAGCCGGTACCTCACGCTACCGATCGTTCCGACGCAGTTGGGGTTCGACCCGCGACTTCAGTTCACGCATGAGCACGATGCCGTTGGGAGCATCGAGTTCGCATTGGACAATCCTGTTGACGGGACGTTCAACATCGCTGCTGACGGACAGATGTTCCTCTCCCGAGTGTTGCGGTTGGGCCGACGCCCACCGCAGTTCTTGCCTGGCAGACTCTTCGATACCGCCATGCGAAACCTTGCGAGGGCGAGTCTGGTCATTCCGGATCACGTCACAGGACTGCTCAAGAACGGGCGTGTGGCGGACACAACCCTCATGCGATCGAAGCTTGGCTTCGCACCCGAGTTCACATGTCGCCAGACCGTGCTCAATGCATATGGGCGAACAGGGTCCACAGCACCATGAACCGCCATGAACTCCAATCCTGCACAAAGGCCGAGCTGATGAGCCTCGCACGGGATGAGAACGTCCCTGGTCGGTCGAAGATGACCAAGGCGGAGCTTGTCGAAGCACTCGTCACCGACGAAGTGCCCGCAGCAGGTCAGGATGAGGTGGAAGCAACCAGCTCGAGTGACAGCATCGACATCACGCTCCCCGGCATCTCACCCGAAGACCGGGCGGAAGCGCGGGCTCGGAGAGCTGCTCTCGAGGAGCGCCTGAGTGAATACGTGGATCCATCTGTGCACTGCCCTTGGAAGAGCATCGAGGGCCATCCATGCGGGCTCCCGATCGTGGTCGGAACCGATTCGTGTGGCCTGCATGGCGACGGCGCAATCGCAGATCGGGCCGTCCCACTCACTGGAACACTCGGATTCTCAGCCTGGCCGGCCCTTTGGCGTCACCTCAGTCTCGCAACATACGACGTAGACCCTTTCGGACTCGATCCCGTGGTCGCCGAGATGGTGTGGCACGTCCTCAACGGTTTGTACTACGACTACTTCAGGGTGGACGTCGAGGGCATCGAGAATGTTCCGAACGACGGTGCTGCGGTGCTCGTCGCGAATCACGGCGGTGCGCTCCTCCCATACGACGCTGCGATGCTCAGCCTTGCTGTCATGAACGAGGCAGAAGTCCCACGTCGCGTTCGTGTGATCGGAACCGAGATCTTCAACATGCTGCCGACGGTGTCTCATCTGTATCGCAAGGTTGGCGCCGCATACGCAGCACGGGACGATGCGCGGGAGATACTTCAACGAGGACATCTCCTCGGAGTCTTTCCCGAAGGGGAGCGAGGGTTCATGAAGCCGGTGTGGGAGGCGTACCGCGTCGGCAGATTGGGCAGAGGAGGGTTCACGCAGCTCGCAGAGGACGCCTCGGTGCCAATCGTGCCGGTGGCGATCATCGGTTCCGAAGAGGTGCATCCAGCGGTGATGACATCGAAGAGGTTGGCAAAAATCGTCAAGATGTTCTTCCCAGAGCAGCGAGTCGATGAGATCGCCATCTCGTTGAATCCCATACCGCTGCCCATCCGGTGGAAGATCAGGTTCCTTCCACCCATCCAGCCGACCAGCAGCGGAGAAGAACTCGACGCATTGAGCCTTCTCGAACGCGCAGAGGATGTGCGACGCACAATCCAATCTGCATTGGACGACATGCTGGCCTCGCGGCGCACTGCGTTCTAGATCCCCGATGATCATCGAAGGGTGGGTCGGTTTCACTGCGCGGACTGCTTGCAATAGTTAGCACTTCGCTGTATCCTGCAAGAGCAATGAAAACACCACAGCTTGATGTCGGAACTTTCATAAAGGAGCAGCGAGAGCGCAGTGCGCTTTCCATCCGAAAGCTCGCGGACATGACAGGTGTCTCGAATCCCTACCTCAGCCAGATCGAGCGAGGGATTCGTACACCGTCTGCAGAGATCTTGCGTTCGATCGGGGATGCACTCTCGATCAGGACCGAGACACTGTACGAGAAGGCCGGTTTGCTCGACAGGGACGACCCGCCTGGAATCGCAGACGCAATCGATGCCGACGACAAGCTGTCAAGAACCCAGAAACAAGCCCTGATGGAGATCTACACAAGCTTCATCGCCACAGACCAGGAGGAATCATGAACCTGGAGAACCAGAAAGAATCAGTGACCAAAGCCACGAAGACCGTGGCGGACGCCACAACCGTCGCAGGCGAGAAGGCCGTTGCGTACACCACCACGGTGTACACAACCGTCGCAGACTCGACCACGGCTGCAGGCGAGAAGGCCGTCGAGTACGGCTCAGCCGCATACACATCGGTGAGCGATCAGACAGGCGACGCAAGCGAAAAGGCTGTGGAATACAGCACAGCCGCCTACACAACGGTGAGTGAGCTTGCAAAGTCCCTCCTTGCATCTGGCCGCGACATCAGCGTGAAGACAGCAGACTCGGTGAAGGACTTCCAGGTCGGCGAGAAGAACGTTGGCGAGCACACCCAAGCAACGGTTGAGGCTGTGTCAGACAAGATCGACGTTGATCAGATCAGTGATCAGGTCGCAAAGCTGCGCCACCAGATGGAAGGCATGATGAGCACATGGAAGGACTCCTTCCGCCCATCGGCACCGGTAGTTGAGACCGCTCCTGAGGCACCAAAGAAGAAGGCTGCACCAAAGAAGGCGGCAACTTCGACCAAGGCAAAGACGACGACCAAGAAGCCAGCAGCCAAGAAGGCTGCTCCGAAGAAGACCGCATCCAAGACGGCAACTTCGACCAAGGCAAAGACGACGACCAAGAAGACCACTGCGAAGAAGACGACCAAGTAGTCCTGCTTCCAGTACACGAGAAGAGCCCGCCGACTGGCGGGCTCTTCTTTGTGTCCAGGTCCGTTGTAGGAGCTAGTCGCTCATGAGGTGACGATGGGCTCGATCGAGTTCGCAGTGTCGATCCACCCTTGAACCATCTCCACCGTTGGAAGGCGCTGCACGAGACGTCTCTTGGTGTTCACCTGCGTCATGGCGATCATGAGGTTCGTTGCATTCCGGCGCCGCAGCGACTTGATCGTGTCGACCCCAGCGCCAGCCAGCAAGTCTGCGTACTCCGAACCGATGCCTTTGATGCGCATGAGGTCAGCCTGGTGAGCCCATCGAAGAAGATCGGTGGTTGGGATCCCTGTCTTGCCGGACACTTCACTTCTGCCTCGGCGTGTCGACGCCTGCTGAAGGAGCGCATCGGTCGTTCGAACACGTGCCTTCCGGAGCTTGGTGGCGTCCCGGTGACCGATGGCACGAATCGCCGCTATCGAAGCCATTCAGGTTCTCCCCTTCCCAAGCTCAGACTCGGCACGAGACTACTCACATCAGTCACCCTGATGCCGGGCGGAGTTGCCATCACGATCCTGGAAGATCTGACGGCGATGCGTATGAGGTTGGTGCGATGCGATCGATCCACAGCTCTTCTATCTGTGTGCCGTGTGCGACGAGCACGTCGTGAACATTCGCATCACCTTCAAGCCCAAGAAAGAGATCCCATGCGCCGCGGTTCACCACGAACGGCCAGCCTGCTGCATACCGATACTTCGGGATCACGGCTTCAGCCCCTGAGCTGCGAGATGCATCAAGCAGATCCGTCACGACGGCTGGACCGATTTCCGGCTGGTCGCCTCGGGCGAGGACAACGCGGCGAACGTCACGGTCTCTCGACACGAGATCGAGTGCGGCGCGCAGCGGGGCAGCCGACCCTTCTTGCCACTCAGGATCGACCATCACTGACACGCTGTTGAGATCACAGGTCTCCTCGACTTGAGCGGCATCCGCACCAAGCACAACCAACACTTCGTCGACGGGCCACTCAATGACATCGGAGAGGACTCGGTCCAGCAACGTCACGCCCCTGATCTGCGATGTGTACTTGGGGGTCGGAAACCCTTCGCCTTGATCAGCGGCGAGGACGATGGCAATTGTGGACATAGCGGGCGAGGGTACTCGCAGACACTCAGCCAACGCTTCCCGGGACAGTTCGCACGTTCGGCAACGCTGATGACACGCACGATCATGCAGCCATCGACGACCGAGAGCGGTCGTGACCTATTCCGGCGCCGGGAGAAACTCCGACTCGGTTGGGGCAGTCGCTCGCTGCTGGTTGATCCATACCTCGAAGTCGTCCCTCGAGACCCTCCACTCGCGCCCGAACTTCACCGCAGGAAGCTCACCGGAACGAAGCACAGACGTGACGACAAACGTGGAGACGTCCATGTAGTCGCAAATGTCTGCGACAGACAACCATGGCTTGTCGAGCTCGACATGGAATTCTTCCATTTGCCAAGCGTATACCGCCGAGCGACAGGAATCTACGGCGTCACAAACGTCTTGCGGAGGCCAATTGACCACCTGTAGTGTCAGTGGTCTTCGAGGAGAGGACCTTCGGGTCAGACGCTTTGGTCGAAGGGGCCACGCGGGCGGCAGACCAGGAAGGCAAGACGATGATTAATTCAGCAGGGGCTGACGCACACCGGTTCGGCCGGGTGAGGCGGAACGGGTACGACCCGACCGAGGTGGACGCGGTTGTTGCGCGCTTGGTGGAAGAGCTTCGCATCTATGAGTCGCGCACCGCGAAGCTTGAAGAGCGGCTCATCGAAGCGGATGCATCAGCGGATGCCATTCGCCGAACGTTCGTGGCAGCAGAGCAAACACGCGACGAGATCGTCTCCGGCGCACGCGAACAGGCGACGTCGATCACCGACGCAGCACACGCCGAAGCTGAGGACGTACTTTCAGCCGCCCGGAGTCAGTCGGCAGACATCACCGCGTCTGCCGAGGCTGATGCGCAGGCAACGGCGGAGATCGCCAGCCGTCTCGAACACGAAGTCGCCAAGCGACGTGAAGAGCTTCTTGTAGAAGCCGAAGATCAGGCACAGACAATTCGGTCGAAGGCCGAGTCGGAAGCAGCTGATCGCGTCGCATCTTCGGCAGCCGAACGTGATGCACTTCTTCAGGACGCACGAGAGGCAGCTTCGAGTTCAGTCCGATCGATCACGATGCAGTCGCACGTCAGAGCAATCGCAGCAGCATGGACATACACAGCTGCCAACCAAGCAGCATCACGACTTCTGAGCGAGGCCCGCATCGAGGCTGATCAAATCGTTGTCGACGCGCAAGAAGACTCCGAAGAGATGCAGCTGCGAATGGCAGAACTACGCGCAGCGGTGGCCGGGCTTGAGCAGTCAGCACGGAGCCTGGCCGAGATGACCGCTGAGGAAGCGGCCGTTATCGATCTCAGCAAGATCGAATCCATTGAACAGTCCAAGACCTCACACATTGCTGAGGCTCCTCCGGCAGAGGACCCTCAGCCCGTCGTAGAGAAGCCGGCGTACGCGATGAGCACTGTCACTGCCGATTCGGAGCCGCTGATATTCGAGGCTGAGGATCCGTCCGAACCAGACCGACCTCTTCTCACTGTCGCTGAGGCGCATGCCGCGATCGAACGCGAGCAGCAGGCTCCAGAGATCGTCGACGAAGAACCAGCGCAACCTGAACCCGAGTCACCGACCTACTACCAACGCTCAACGGGAACACCCTTGAGCGAGAGGGTCAAGATCGCCAGGAAGTCCGGATAGCCCGAGACTTCCAAGTGGGCGGAGTTGACACACCGGTGGGTCACCCCACCGGTGTTTGTCATTCCAGACGCTCACTTTGCACACCACCGAACCCACGACGACCCTGAGTTGACCCGTATGTAACAGATCTGTTACATTCATCTCATGGAAGCACTCACCTTTCTCGGCGACCCCACACGAAGGGAGATCGTCGAGGTACTCCTGAACCACCCCGAGGATGCTGGATCGCTCGCCGAGCGATTCCCTATCAGCAGACCTGCCGTGTCGCGGCACCTACGAGTGCTGCGAGAGGCCGGCATCGTGCGGGCGGAGGTGCGTGCCCAGCGACGTGTGTATCACGTCGAACCAGGACCTTTCCGCAGCGCCGAAATCTGGATCGAAGAACACCGTGGGTTCTGGGCGGAGAAGCTCGACTCACTTGATGACCATCTGAAGGAGACCTCATGACCATGCACGGACCACGCGGAACGCTGACGCAGGAGGCCGGTGTCAACGTCATCACCTTTCAACGGTCGTACGCAGCTGCGCCCGAACGCGTGTGGGACGCCCTCACCACGGTCGATGGGATCACATCATGGTTGGCACCCGACGCAGCGATCGACGCAGTACAGGGTGGCATCGTTCGCCTGCGATTTGACGACGACAATGAAGTCACCGGGACCATCACACTCTGGGACCCCTATACGGACTTCGAGCACGAATGGATCATCAATGGATCCGTGATGTCGCATGTGCGCTACACGCTGGCAGCGGTTGCAGGGGGGACCGAGCTCACACTCACGCACAGGGGGCTGCCAGACGAGATGAGCGGTGGATACACACCTGGCTGGCATGCGTATTGCGCCCGACTCGATGCCTCGATCGGGGGGACGGAAATGCCCGACTGGCTCGATGTGTTCCAATCCGTCGCAGAAATCTACAATTAATCCCTGATTCTCGGAATTGATACGATCCGACTCAGGTTATGCTCTGTGTCACGACTTAGAAACAATGATTTGGCGTTCACGCGCCCTATCTGATTGACACAAGGAGCACATACATGGCACGCACGGTCGGAATCGACCTCGGCACGACAAACTCGGTGATCTCCGTCCTCGAAGGCGGGGATCCAGATGTCGTAGCCAACGCAGAAGGAAATCGCACCACCCCATCGGTGGTCGCATTCGCCAAGAACGGCGAAGTACTGGTCGGTGACCAAGCCAAGCGACAAGCGATTACGAACCCAGACCGCACCATCCGGTCGGTCAAGCGACACATGGGCACGGACTGGTCGGTCGACATCGACGGCAAGGAATACAACGCCCAGGAAATCTCGGCCCGCATTCTCCAAAAGCTGAAGGCAGACGCAGAGGCGTACCTCGGCGAGCCGATCACCAAGGCAGTGATCACCGTGCCGGCGTACTTCGGCGATGCACAGCGTCAGGCCACAAAGGAAGCCGGGCAGATTGCCGGCCTCGAGGTCGAGCGCATCGTCAACGAGCCGACCGCGGCCTCACTGGCGTACGGCCTCGACAAGAAGAACGACGAGACAATTCTCGTATACGACCTCGGCGGTGGAACGTTCGACGTATCCGTCCTCGAGATCGGTGAGGGCGTCTTCGAGGTCAAGTCCACAGCAGGCGACACACAGCTTGGTGGTGACGACTGGGATGAGAAGATCATCGACTGGCTCGTCGACGAGTTCAAGTCGGAGAACGGCATTGACCTGAGCAAGGATCCAATGGCGATGACCCGCCTCAAGGAAGCCGCTGAGAAAGCGAAGATCGAGCTGTCGTCTGTGCAGTCGACCGAGATCAACCTTCCCTTCATCACAGCCAACGCTGATGGGCCCATCCACATGCTCAAGACGCTGTCACGTGCCGAGTACGAGCGCATGACTGCCGATCTTGTGGAGCGCACCCGGGCACCGTTTGAGCGTGCTGTCAAGGATGCTGCAGTCTCCGTAGAGGAGATCGATCACGTGATCCTCGTCGGTGGATCGACCCGTATCCCGGCAGTCCAGGCGCTCGTGCAGGAGCTTGCCAAGCAGGAACCAAACAAGGGCGTGAACCCGGACGAGGTCGTCGCACTCGGTGCCGCGATTCAGGCTGGCGTTCTCAGCGGAGATGTCTCAGGCATTCTGCTCCTGGACGTCACTCCTCTCACACTCGGCGTAGAGACCGAGGGTGGCGTGATGACGAAGATGATCGAGCGAAACACAACGATCCCGACTCGTCGGTCAGAGGTCTTCACGACTGCTGCCGATGGTCAGCCAGAGGTCGAAGTGGTTGTTCTCCAGGGCGAACGTGCCATGGCGGGTGACAACATGCGGCTCGGCAACTTCAAGCTGCCTGGAATCCCTCCGGCGCCACGAGGTGTCCCGCAGATCGAGGTCACCTTCGACATCGATGCCAACGGCATCGTCGCAGTTTCGGCCAAGGATCTCGGAACCGGCGCAACACAGCAGGTGACGATCACCGGTGGAACCGCACTCGATCAGACTGACATCGATCAGATGATCAAGGATGCGGAGTCGCATGCGGCCCAGGATGCCGAGCGCAAGGAGTCCGCAGAGGCTCGCAACGCAGCAGACCACGCCGTGCACACTGTCGGAACGCAACTCGCGGAGCACGGCGACAAGCTGACCGAAGACGAGAAGGCTCCAATCCAGTCAAAGATGGATGATCTCAAGAAGCTTCTCGAAGACGAGAATGCGGACACGGAGACCCTCCGCACTGCATCCACCGATCTGATGCAAAGCACGCAGATCATCGGACAGAAGATGTACGAGCAAGCGCAGGCAGAAGCTGGCGAAGCCGGTGTGCCAACTGACGGCGAGGCGGCAGAGGCCGCAGGCGACGATGTCGTCGAGGCTGAGGTCGTCGAAGAAGACGACGAGTCCTGAGCGATTCGGAACTCATCAGCATGAATGACACACCAGAGACGGACGGCGTCTCCTCCCCCATCGAGGGGGAGGAGCATGCCGCACCGCAACCACCAGATGTCGCTCCAGTCGACACACCGGAACCGGCACCGACGGCAGAGCACCTTGGGCTGAGCCTTCCCGACGATCCGGATGAGGCGAAGCACTTGCTCTTGCGAGAGCTCGAGGAATCCCGTCAGGAAGTCGGCGAGCTTCTAACGAACCTGCAGCGAATCGCCGCAGAGTTCGACAACTACCGAAAGCGGACCGAACGAGACCAGATCGAGAACGTTCAGCGCGCCGGCCAGAGGCTGATCGAGTCCCTGCTGCCGACGCTTGACAGCCTGGATGCTGCGTTGGCAATCGAAGCCACCACGGAGGGCGAAGAGCGGATGCTCGAAGGAATGCGGGGCACTGAAGCCCTGCTTCTTGAGGCGCTTGCGCCAGACGGTTTCGAAAGAATCAACGCACTTGGAACGCCGTTCGATCCTGCCCTCCATGAGGCTGTGCAGGTCGTCCCGGGCGACGGGGATGAACAAGTGGTACAACAGGTGCTGAGAAAGGGATACGTAATGCGAGGACGGGTCATCCGGCCCAGCCTCGTGATCGTTGGACATGCGTAAGGAATGGCTCGAGAAGGATTACTACGCCGAGATCGGCGTAGACAAGGACGCCTCCCAAAAGGAGATCAAGAAGGCGTTCCGTAAGCTCGCGCGCCAGTACCACCCCGACAACAATCCAGACGACGCTGCGGCCGAAACTCGGTTCAAAGAGATCAACGAGGCCTACGACACCATCGGGAGCGACGAGACTCGCAAGGAGTACGACCACGCCCGTGAAATGGGCTATTTCGTTGGCGATCCCGGTGGTGGACAGCAGTACGTGCGCGTCGAGGACCTCTTCGGAGGCCAAGGCGGGGGCAATGCACAAGATCTCTTCGGCGGATTCAGTGATCTGTTTGGTGGCGGACGGTCGCGCCGGCCCCAGGCAGCCAAGGGCCAGGATGTCCGCGGCTCGATCTCCCTCACATTCCATGAGGCTCTCAGCGGGGTGACCAAGGAGTTCTCAGTCGGATCGAATACGGTCAAGGTGAAGATCCCCAAGGGCGTCGCAGATGGGACAAAGGTGCGCGTCAAGGGCAAGGGTGGGCCTGGAGCGAACGGCGGGCCGGCAGGCGATCTGTTCGTCAAGGTCTCGGTTGGCTCCCACCCCGTGTTCGGAAGGTCCGGCAAGACCAACCTCACGATCGAAGTCCCGATCACCTACACCGAGGCAGCTCTCGGCTCAGTGGTGACCGTCCCAACGCTTGATGGCTCGACCAAGATCAAGGTCCCGGCAGGTACCCAAGGCGGGACGACTTTGAAGATCTCTGGGAAGGGCGTTGAGACAGCCAAGAAGACCGGTGATCTCATGGTGACGCTGCACGTCGCAGTCCCAACAACGATCTCGGATGAAGAGCGAGATGCTCTCGAAGCACTTCAGTCTGCTGAAGCAGACTGGCAACCCCGTTCGAGATTAGGAGTCTGATGAGCCAGCGCGACGACGCCGTGTACATCATCTCAGTTGCGGCGGAGATTGTTGGAATGCACGCCCAGACATTGCGTGGGTATGAGCGCAAAGGACTGGTCGAGCCGTATCGCACGCCTGGCGGCACACGTCGATACAGCCAGGCTGATCTCGAGCGACTCCTGCTCATCCAAGAGCTCTCGGGAGAGGGCGTCAACATCGAAGGCATCAGACGCATCCTCCAGCTTCAGGCTGAGAACGCTCGACTTCGCTCACAGGTCACACGACTCAGGCGACTCCTTGAGGAAGCCGAACTCCGACGAGGCCTCAAGCCAGGCACGATGCTCATCGAGATGGGACGCACAACGAGGCGCCAACTCCCTGCAGTCAGACGCGAGGAATAGCCGGCCTACTCGGCAGCGAGGGACCGCAGTTCGCTGGTGATCATCGTGTCCGTCAAGAGGGCGTGCTTCTCGATCGCAAACTGTGGCCACGGCGCGTCTGTTGCAGCGAGCCTGCGCGGCGGAGCGACGAGGTCATAGCCACAGCGTTCTGCGACTTCGGCGACCACTTCGGCACCAACACCGCCCGTGCGTTGCGGTTCCTGGACAAAGAGCATCCGGCCTGTCTTTGCCACCGACTCGGCAACAGTGTCGAAGTCCCACGGATACACCGTGCGGAGGTCGATCACCTCAACATCGACACCATCGCCTGCTATCGCATCGGCTGCGCGGAGACTCACCGGGACCATTCCTCCATACGTGACAAGTGTGACGTCAGCACCCGCTCGACGCACCCGCGCCCTTCCGAGCGGTAGTTCATATCTCGATTCCGGGACGGCTTCCTTGCCCGATCGGTAGAGCACCTTGGGCTCGAGGAAGACGACTGGATCCTCTGAACGGATGGCCGCAGCAAGAAGCCCCTTTGCATCGGTCGGTGTGGATGGGATGACAACGATGATTCCCGGCACATGTGCGAAGTACGCCTCTGGGCTGTCGCAGTGGTGCTCGTGAGCACCGATACCTGCGCCGTTTGGCATTCTCAGCACCATCGGCAGCGACGTGTTCCCCCTCGCCCTGAATCGAATCCGTCCAAGGTGGCTCGCGATCTGGTCGAACGCCGGATACGAGAAACCCTCGAACTGGATCTCTGCAATCGGGCGCACTCCCGCCATAGCCATGCCGATCGCTGCACCCACAATTCCTGATTCGTTGATAGGCGTGTCGATCACACGGGCGGTCCCGAACTTCTCGATCAATCCTTCAGAGACCCTGAATACCCCGCCTGCAACGCCGACGTCCTCACCGAGCAGCACCGTTGTCGGGTCCCAAGCCATTTCCTGGTGGAGGGCAGCATTGATTGCCTCCGCCATTGTCATTTCCGCTCTTGGACCTTCAGGAAGGCGGTCGTGTCCAACAGTGAGCCTTGCCGAGGCAGGTATCTCGGTAGGGGGCTCGCCCGCAGCCACCTCGATCCGATTCAGTTGTCGCACCATGGACTCGGGGACCTTGTCCATTGCGTGCATGACGATGTCTGAACGATCAGGAAGCTCGATGGCACTGACGGCGTCAAGGGCAGCGGCGAACTCCGCTGTGGCTGCGTCTTCGATTTCCTTTGCGGTGGCATCGTCGAGCCAACCGCTGGTCGTAAGGAACGAAGCAGCGCGGGACACCGGGTCGTACGGTCGCCAGAGTTCCTCTTCTTCCTTCGTCCGATACAAGGCCGGGTCGTCCGCAGTCGCATGTGGTCCAAAGCGGTAACAGATGGCCTCAATCAGCGTGGGGCCGAGTCCCTCGGCGCCGCGCTCGATCGCCCTCCTCGTCGCGTCATACATGGCGAACACATCGAAGCCGTTGACACGCTCGGACGGAATTCCGTAGCCGACTGCCTTGTCCGCAAGATTCTTGGCAGCGGTCTGCTGCTCATACGGCACCGAGATTGCATAGAAGTTGTTTGAAACAACGAAGACCGTCGGGGTCTTCCAGACACCGGCGAAGTTGAGACCGGCGTGAAAATCGTTCTCGGACGTTCCACCATCACCGATGTACGTGATCGTCGCAACGTCGTTGCCCCGCAATCGCTCTGCATAGGCGTGCCCCACTGCGTGCGGAAGGTGACTGCCGATAGGCACCGTGATCACCATGTGGTTCATCGCTGGCGGATCCCACGAGGCATTGGGAAGACCTCGCCAGTACCCCAGAATTGTTTCGTATGGCATGCCCTGGGCGATCTGCACGCCGTGCTCGCGGTAGCCCGGATACACGAAGTCGTCGTCGCGCAGCGCATGGGCGCTACCGACCTGAATCGCCTCGTGGCCCTCCGCTATGGCAAAGGTGCCGAGCCTCCCTTGGCGTTGTGCACCGGTTGCCAATCGATCGAACACTCTCGTCCGCACCATGTCCCGGTACAGATCAAGCGCCAGTTCCTGTGTCAGCCATGGTGCCTCTTTGACCAGTTGGCCAGAGTTGTCGACGACCTCAGACAGCTGCTCCCAATCGACGTGTTCAGGTCTATGCATGCTGGTTGGCCACCGCATCCCAGGCTGCAAACATCCGGGCGTTCTCCTCCCGCGTCCCGACGGTCACGCGAATCCCTTGGCCGAGTGACCGCACGATCACTCCCTGTCTGAGCAGCTCGTCGTGAAGCGCAGATGCTGAGGCGTCCGGTTCGAAGTACACGAAGTTGGCCTGAGTGGACGCAACATTCACGCCTCGTTCGGCAAACCCAGTGATGAGGTCCTGTCGGCCCTTCTCATTCGCATCGCGCCGCTCAGCTACCCGGTGCTGATGGCGAAGTGCTTCGATCGCAGCGCTCTGCGCAACGGTGTTCACCGAGAATGGAGCCTGGGTCGTGCGAACTCGGTTGAGGAGCTCCTCGTCACCGATCGCATAGCCCACACGGAGCCCGGCCAGACCGTAGATCTTCGAGAAAGTACGAGCCACGATCACGTTGGGCCTAGTCACTGCCTCGTCGATCATGGATTCGTACGAAGGATCGGTCGCGTACTCCGCATAGGCCTCATCAATGACAACGGTCACCCGCTGCGGCACCTGATCCAGCAGACCCCGAACGTCTGATCCCGACCTGATGCCGCCGGTCGGATTGTTCGGGTTACACACGTACAGGACGTTCGTGTCGTCACGGACGGCTGCCAACATCGCATCAAGGTCGTGGTCAAACGTCTCCGTGAGCGGCACTGTGATCGCCTCGGAACCAGCAACCAGGGTGCCAATTGTGTACATGATGAACGATGGCGCTGCAAAGACGGCACTCGTATTGGGACCGCCGACTGACAGGGCGATGCACCGCAGGATCTCGGAGGACCCTGAACCCACCCACACGTTGGATCTGCTGACGCCTTGATGGGCAGCGATGGCCATGGTCAGCTCGTACCCAGAGCTATCGGGGTAGCGGTTGATCGCCGTCCCAGCCTCGGTGATCGCGTCGATGACCTCAGGAAACGGGGGCTCGGGACATTCGTTCGATGCGAGTTTGCCGATGGAGTCGACACCCAGCTCTCGTGCGACCTCTTCTACAGGCTTCCCTGGAACGTATCGAGGGATGGTTTCAAGGTCTGGCCGGAACGTTGGCACGGCGAGGGCTCCTGTCACACGGGGTCGACCCAAGGGTAATCGCAGCGACTTTCGCACACGGCGGAGCGACTGGATTTACCCTGATGACATGAATCCGATGCGGTCAAGGCCATGGAGGACGGTGATCCTCACAGTGTCCGGCTTTGCGCTGGCGTGGCTGATCGCGCTTCTTCTCGCACCATTCCTGCCTGAGTACTGCAACGAGACGCCAACAGGTATGTCCTGCACAAGAGCGCAGATCCAGACAATGGCCGGCTATCTGACGATCGGTCTCGGCATCGCCACAATCGTTCTGGGCCCGGTTGCGGGGTCGCTTATCGACCTCTATCTCAACGGTGCACGCTGGGAAACGCCGAGAGGCACGGAGACAATCATCACCAATATGCCGCTCGTGATCGGCGCGATCTTCCTGGGCGTGGGAGTCCTCACCGCAGCCACTGCCTAGGCGACGATCTCCTCACCATCAGGTTGCTTCAGAACGAACGCCACCACCAGGGTTTCCCGTGAGGGCCAGTTCGACAGGGTGTCTGTAACCATTGCATTTGCGAACGATCGGAACTGTGACCAGGTCATCATCGGTTGCTCCGGGACCTCGAGGACAAGCTCCTCCATCGCAGCGAGCTCGCCCCGGACGAGTTCGAACCCATCCATCTCGGTCACGGCGAGATCAAGTTCCTCGCACTTTGCGATGAAGTTTGAGGCCACGCTACGTGGAAAGAAACCTTCACCGTCGTCTGTGCGGTGGACCGCTTGCTCGTCGAACTCGCCAAGCAGCGCGACGGTGGCTGGGTGCTCTCCTTCGGACCACTGAGGCTCGCCGGCCGCGGCCCTGAGGTCATCCATCTCGTCATCAAATGCGTCTGGGTCGACAATGCGGATCGCTGTGTCGAGAAGCATCTGCAACTCTCGGACGTCGAGATCATGTACGTCGCCGTTGGAATCCGGGTAGATCTGGAGGATCGTCGACTCGCCGTCCCAGTAGGCCATCCCTATGAAGAGGTCGCCACTCCAGAACTCGCAGATCGAACCCTCGAAGTCGTCACGTTCTGTCTCGATGAGTCGTATCGGTCGCATGACCGAGAAGGTAGCGCGGTTGGTACCAGCAACGGGTCAGGACAGACCCAAGGTTTGCGACTAGCCGCTGACGCTGACGCCACGCCAAAAGGCGACGTAGTTCTTGATGTCGGATGCGGCTGGCTTTGGATCCGGGTAGTACCACGCCGCTCCGGAGTTTGTATCCCCATCCACGACCACGTCGTAGTAGCTGGCAGTTCCCTTCCAAGAACATACGGTGTGGTCAGGCGATCCGGCCAGATACTCGGAGTGCACCGACTCTGGTGGGAAGTAGTGGTTGCCTTCCACACTGATGGTTTGATCGCTCTCGGCGATCACTACACCGTTCCACGTTGCGGTTGCCATTGGTTCTATCCCTGTCAGCTGATACATGTGTAACGAATAACTGCGTCATGCATTCCGGACAGTGGTGATCCCTTGATCTCTGC
>JBPCTY010000183.1:0-4311 GCA_051011415.1 Acidimicrobiia bacterium | reverse complement strand
GCGTTGGTGGAGGTCGTGAGGTCGCTTGCGATGTGATCGGCAAGGTCAGTAATCCTGCCCTGCTTCGAAGTCAGGTTCCATCGCTCAGATACGGCTTCTTCGCAGGCCAGTTTGTCGCCCGAATCCGTCAGCGAGAACACGGTGTCCCTGGTGAGTTCGGTGACGACATCGACCCAATTGGTCGAGTTGATGCCGGCGGTCACGACAACGACGTTCCATGTTGATGGATCAGCTGCAGCGGCGATGTCTGAGATCTGCGACGGGTAGTGGTCTGAGCATGAGTCCGAACCACCGTTGACCATGTCCCCCACGCCTGCGCCCGGAAAGGCGATGTTTGTGTAGGTGGGTGACCATGCGGATGGGAGGGCAGCTGCAACGCCATCGCGAACGGCGGAGCCATAGGAGTAGCCGATGTCACGACAGGTTGCATCACCTGTGAACCACTGGCGTTGGTACCCGGAGGCGACGGAGTCGCCGGCGACGATCACGTTCGGTGCGGAAGGCGTGATACCGCTCCAAGCCGTGACCCACTCGGATTCCCATCCGTGGAGGTCAATTGCGCGAACCTGGAGCCCATAAGTCGTGTCTGGCTGGATGGTCTCGTACGAAACCGTCGGGTTCACCACTGACGTCCTGTGGACGGAGCCGATCGTCCCGCCGCTCCATCGGTACTCGTATCGCCAGATACCGTCGTTGTCGTCTGCATCGATGACCAGATCGGCCTCGAGCAAATCGTTGTGAGGTCCCGGGGCGAGAACCTCGACACTGTTGATGACTGGCCTGATGTCGCCGTCTGGCAACTGTGACGCGGGGGTGTGCAGCACCGCACCTGCGGGGCTGGCAATTGCGAACAGAGTCGCAAGAACTGCGGCGACAATCACAACTCGTCGGGTCATACGTAGAACCTATCCGTTGAGAGAGGTACCTCTTCGACGCTCTCTCCACACATCTGGTTCCCCGATCGGGAATAGTTCCTCATTGCTAATAGTTGCATATGTAACTATCCTGACCGCACGTATAGGAGGAACCATGAGCGACCGCAGCATCACATCAGTCCACGGCACCACCCCACAACCGGGATCCGGCATCCTGCGTCCCTTCCCGAGCCGAGAGATCGATCATCTCGATCCCTTCATCTTTCTCGACACAGGGGAGCCGATGCACCTTGGCTCGGCCGACATCTTTGTTGCGCCACATCCCCATCGCGGCTTCCAGCCCGTGAGCCTTCTCTTCAAGGGCAAGGTCACACACAGAGATTCGCTTGGAAACCACCTGTCGATCGACTCCGGAGGCATCCAATGGCTGGTTGCTGGCAAAGGCGCAATCCACGAGGAGACGCTTGAAGGTGACGCCGACGGTGTGTTCCACATGGCCCAGCTGTGGGTGAACCTTCCCACCGAGCTCAAGATGCAGGACCCGAGCCACCACGCGCTTCCCGCATCCACGGTGCCACACCTGACCGGCCTCGGAGAAGGATCGATGTTCCGCCTGTACGCAGGCGACCTCGATGGCGAGACCGGCCCCGCGCCGCTGCCGACACCGGTTCTCATCGGTCATGTCATTCTCGAACCGGGTGGAACAATCACAGTGCCAGTTCCAAAAGGCTGGACGATGGCTGTGGTCGTTGTCGATGGGAAGGCCGCGACCGCGGGCGGTGACGCACTCGTACCTGGCGACATTGCAATCCATGAGGACGACGGAGACACGGTCACGCTGTCAAGCGACAGCGGCGGACAGCTTCTGTTCCTCGCTGGTGAGCCAATCGGTGAACCAATCGCAACGGGTGGCAGTTTCGTGATGAACACCCCTGAAGAAGTACGTCAGGCTTTTGACGACTACGCAGCCGGCCGGATGGGCTCGCTCGAGTCGTCCCGCTGAAGAGGAGACACAATGATGACCATTGAAGATCGCGCCACAACCAACCCGAACGCATGGGTAGAGCAACAGATCCAGGACTACCTGGAGAACGATGGGAGAAACACCGGCCACCCCGCAGGTGACAATCTGGTTCTCCTCTACTCCACAGGGAGGACATCTGGCGAGATCCGCCGTGTCGCCCTCGGAGCGGTGCCATACGAGGACTCAATGCTCCTCATTGCTGCCGCCGGCGGAAGCCCGAAGGAACCACAGTGGTACAAGAACCTCGTGGCTGACCCAACCGTGTGGATCCGCAAGCAGACGGACCTCTACGAGGCAACCGCCACCGTGCTTGACGGCGCCGACCGAGACGCTGCATGGAACTACGTCACGTCGCAGATCCCTGTGGTGGCTGACTACGAGCGGACGGCCGGCCGCCAGATTCCTCTGGTCAGGATCGATCGCAACAACTGAGCCAGGCGTGGACGGCGTAGCCTTTCACATGTGATCAGGCCCGCTACCCACGCTGATGCCCGCCGCATGGCGGAGATCACGGTGTCCGCGTGGCAGGTTGCATACGAGGACTTCATTCCTGCAGAACTCCGTGCAGCGCAGAACGTTGCACGTCAAGAGCGCTTCTTCGAGTTTGCTGTGCAGGACGAATCGGCCCGCACCTGGGTGTCAGACAACGACGGGGTCGTTCTCGGGTTCGCTCACATCGCAGAAGCGCGCGATGTAGATGTCGATCCCGATGTCACAGCAGAACTGTGGGCGATGTACGTCGACCCGCAACACATGGGTCAGGGCATCGGCTCCGCGCTCATGACAACAGCGATTGACTCGATGACGACGCATGGGTTCCAAGAAGCAGTGCTGTGGGTGCTGCGGGGCAACACCAGGGCACGGTCGTTCTACGCCTCACATCGATGGAGTGACGACGACACTTCCAGGACGATCAGCACAGACTCTGGTTTCGAGCTCGCTGAGGTCAGATACCGGCTTGCACTGGCGGATTCAGATTGAGTTCAGTCGACGGCGAACACCGGCGTCAGGGTGACCTCGACGTGGTCACCGTGGCTCAATTTCTGCTTGTCCCGTACCGGCTTCTTTATGGGCAAGACGTAGGCCTCGTACTCCGTTGACGGGAACAGCGACGTGCTCCACTCGCTGGAGCCGATCGCAACATCAACCTTCACCGAGCCGAATCCGCCCTTTGTTGGGACAGACGACTCAATCTCATCCGACACGTCCTGGGGCACGGTGATGAAGGTCCATGCGGTGCCACCGTTGCTCTGCCACAGCCACAACTCGTTGGTGAAGGTGTACGACGCCATCGTGCGACCCTACAGGTGGGAGAAGATCGAATCGGCGGTTGTGCCCGCTACGAGCGCTCGGCGTAGGTCCAGGTCTCGAACGGCCAGGCATCGGCGAACCATTCGGACAGTTCTCGCCAGATCACTGCGTCCATCTCTGGTCGGGAGGCCCGCACCCATGACCTGACGTGGACATCCGTATCAACCTTCTTACCGCCGTAGATATACACGCAGCCGATGACTTCGTCGCCATCGAGGATGGAGTAGGTGAAGCTCGATCTGGTTTCGAACTCCTTCCAGTGCATCTCCATGTCCCCAAGGTTCTCCTCGAGCGTCATCGGCTCTGGCCAACCCCACCCAACCATGCCGGGCGTCGTCTGGATGTGTTCCATCGACGAGGTCCACGCCTCGTAATCCCGCTCGTTGTGGACAGGGGCGAGGGGCTCAAGATGGAAACCCGATCCGGCAAAGGTCACCGGGACTTCGAAGTCGGCTGGGACGAATGGTTCAGACATGAAGAAGATCGTATCGAACTGCGATGCGGACGGGCGAACAGTGGTGCTCGAAGGTGCAAGAATTCACACGCATTCCCTATTCCTTACACATCGACTAAGTATTACACTGATGGAGACACATAGACGTCTTCTCTTTGGGAGTTTCTGACCATGGCACAGCAATGGGTGTACGGGTTCCATCAACTCGACGAGGCCTCGGCGGCAAGCGGGGATGATTGGGATGAAGTGCGTGGCCTCCTCGGCGGCAAGGGTGCAAATCTCGGCGACATGACCCGCCTCGGCATCGCGGTCCCTCCTGGCTTCACCATTACGTCACAGGCGTGCAACGCCTATCTCGACAACGACTTCACCTTCCCAGCCGAGCTGTCTGGCCAGATCCGCACGCACCTATCGGCCATTGAGGACATGACCGGCAAGACGTTTGGCGATCCAACCAACCCGCTCCTTCTGTCATGCCGCTCTGGTGCGAAGTTCTCCATGCCGGGGATGATGGACACGGTCCTCAACATCGGGATGAACGATGAGGTCGTGAAGGGCATGGTCGAGATGTTCGACGATCGCCACTTCGTCCTCGACTCGTACCGCAGGCTGATCCAGATGTTCGCAACCGTCGTGATGGGTGTGCG
>JBPCTY010000182.1:0-3257 GCA_051011415.1 Acidimicrobiia bacterium | reverse complement strand
GGCTTGAGCGGGAACTCGCTGAGCAGCGGCATCCGTCGATTTGAATGGACCGTTGCCGTCGGGTGGGAAGACGGATCCGCCATCTCAAATGGGGCGAGACCGCAGTGCCAAAACACTCCCGTGTTCGTCTCATGATCTACATCGACGAGATCTGCAACGAAGCTTGCCGACCCGGCCAGCCAGGTCATGATCAGACCAGTGATGTTTCCATACACATCGGCCTCACAAGCGCCTGGGGTTCCATCCTCTGTGAGAAGCGCCATGGGGGTACACGCAGCTCCACCGAACTCTGTGAATGTCTCGGGCCAACACCTCGTAGCGACACCGGACCAGCCACCTTCTTCGATGAGAGACCTGAGCCCAGCGTTGATTCGCAGGCTGCGGTCGAGTTCACTCTGATCAACGGCATCCATGCCATCGAGAAATGCAGCTGAACGCCGCATGGCCAGGGCTACCGCATCGTCATCTGCGGACGCGGCCCGGCTAAACAGCTCAGGAAGCGCAACCTCGGCGACGGAGACACCCACGGTCGCCTCCAGGGTGTCGGCTTCATATCCGCAGGGTTCGAACCCGTCCGGGCGTTCGCCGATGCGGCCGATCGTGGTCTCCCGAAGACGACCGACGACTTCCACTGCACGCGAGCGGTCTTCGGCTGTTGTGGTGATCGGCTCCGCTGATGCCGTCGGCGCAGTCGGAGTCGCGCCGATCTGGTCATTGATGCGGATGTCGTCTGGCTGGGCGTGGATCCACGAGAACGAGCGGTCGAACTGTGTGAGGGTGTACGCCGCGAGGTTGATTCCGCAGAATGAATTGAGCCTGAGACGCCCTCCAGTGCGAGGCTCGGAGAAGGCCCAAAGGATGAGCGGCACTCCAACCGAGGATGCAGCAACGGCAAGCGACGAGTCAGCAAACGATGCCTGCAGAACCACAATCGCTTCGACCCCATCGTCGGCCAGAGCTTGCGCGGTCGAGGTGACCGCGACATCGTCTGTTTTGAGTTCCGCATCTCCGACGACGGTGTGGGAACCCCGGTGCAACGTATCGAGTGCGATCTGTGCCTGATGCTCGGCATATGGAATGTCGAACGTCGTACGTGCGATGGGTAGGAACCCGACTTTCATGGCGCGGCCTCTGGGTATTCGTGTCTGAAGGAACCGTCTCGATGTGCAATCGTCGGGCCATCAGGCGCAAATCGTCGATGCGAGAAGAATGGCAAAGCATCCGCATCGGTCATCGATCCGATGTCGGCCATGTAGGGCGCACTTTGTGTTCGGAGAGATTCGAGGGTTACTTCGTGATCCGGGAAGGTCTGCAGCGCATCCCACCAGATCGCCCTTCCCGCCAGGAACCCGCTCGCTCCCGCTCGGTAGGCGTATGTCAGCACGCGACGAAAGGCAGTCTGGGTCGCACCGGCAGACAGCATCACCCACGGGACGGGCGAAACACGGTCCACCTCGTTGAACAGCCTTTGCGCTTCGTCGGCGGCTGCCCCGCTATCCGGCTCTGCAAGGTCAGCTGCCGACAGCGGGCTCTCAACTTTGAAGACGTCTACCCCATACTCGGGGCCAGCGAACGTCTCGATGCTCTCGAGGACGTGTTCGGCGCGCTTTCCCGGCTGCTCCACGTATCCAGTCGTATGTTCGGAGTCAGCCGGAAAGCTGTACACAAGAAGCTCGAAGAGAAATGGGATGTCATGCTTGCGGCACTCATCACCGATTCTCGCAACGAAGGCTTTCTGGTACTCATTGATTTCGGGGTCGGCATCCGGCCGGTACCACGCAAGCACCTTCACTGCGTCGCCACCGACTCGCTTGATCTTGTTGACCGACCAGTCATCGATGGCAGTGCTTCTGCGGCCGCCAGGTGTCTCTTCAAAGACCGAGTTCTCGAGCGTGAGCAGGAGCCCTTTGTGCGCAGGGACAGCGTCGATCGCGGTTGGGTATGCGTAGTGAGGGTCCAGCAGAATTGCCGATGAGTGCGCACGAAGCTCCTCAACGAGAGTCCGCTTCACATGTGCGACGTCCTCATAGGAACCCTCGGCGGTTCCACGACCTTCCGCAACCAGGTTCTTGATCGGTGGACGCTGATCGACAGCGAGCATTTTGAACCGCCCCTGTTCATCCGCGAGGCGGCGAAGGCCCCACAACTTTCCAGGCGACATGGCGGATGGTTCTGAGCTCATTTGTTGGCCTCCAAGAATTCTTCGACTTCGTTTCGGGTCGGGATTCCATCTCGCCCTTGACCTCTGGCACATCTGATCGCGGCAGCCGCCGATGCAAACTCAAAGGCGTCAGCGCGGGCATATGCGAGTGCGGTCGCAGCCGCGAAAGCGCCGTGGAACACATCACCGGCACCAAGCGTGTCGATCGCCTCGACCGAGAATGCCGGCATGGCTCCATTGTCGAGTCCGTCTGACCAGATGACGCCCTCGGAGCCCTTTGTGACCGCAACAACAGCATCCCATCTGGCGGCGGCGGTCTGCACACCTTTTGCGTTGGGCTTCAGCCCTTGCGGGCCCATTGCTGACTCGGCAAAGATGATGGTGTCGGCTCCGGCGAGCAGATCTTCGGAGACCGGTTCGTCCGTGGCGTCGCAGTCGACGACCGTTGGTATCCCCAACCGTCCTGCCACATCGATTGCTGCCCTGGCCCCTTCCGGCCATCGCACGTCGACAAGAACAACATCCGACGCGGCGAGGTCCTCTTCAGTCGGGCTCGCCGCCTGCGACCACAGGGCGGGGTCGGTTCGGTTGATGATCGTTCGTTCTCCGTCTGCTGCAACGAGGACTGCTGACATCGAGGTCGGCGCATCGACCCTGCGAACCCCGGTGCAACCGACACCGTGCGCCTCAAGCTCGGCGATCACGGCGTCACCCACCAAATCGCTGCCAACCACCGAGACAAGGCGTGCATCCGCTCCAAGCCGGGAAGCTGCGACGGCCGCAGTAGCTGCTGGACCTCCTCCTGAGGAAGCGAGGCCTCCAGCGAAGTTCTTCTCTCCCTCGATCAGACGCTCAGGAAGCGAGAAGACGAAGTCTTGAACTGCAAGGCCAACACACGTCACCGTTGTCATCGGATCTCCGCAAGCGCTTCGGTGACTCGATCGGCAATGAGCGCAGAAACACGACGGTTCGACTCAACGGTGACCCCAGCGACATGAGGGGTGAGGATCAGGTTGGGAGTATCTCTGAATAGTGCGCCCGAGTCCGCTGTCATCGGCTCCTCTTGAAACACGTCAAGCGCTGCTCCACCGAGATG
>JBPCTY010000181.1:0-2685 GCA_051011415.1 Acidimicrobiia bacterium | reverse complement strand
ACAGCCCGGTCGCCGAACAGGTGCAGCACGTGATCACACACCAGATCAACCCAGCGGTTGCCAGCCACGGAGGCCAGGTCGAACTGGTCGCAGTTGAGGATGGCATCGCGTACGTGCGGTTGGGCGGGGCGTGCCAAGGTTGCGGCATGGCGGACGTGACTCTGTCCCAGGGCATCGAGTCGACGATCCTTGCAGCAGTCGAAGAAGTGCACACGGTGATCGATGTCACCGACCACAACTCGGGCGAGAACCCGTACTACGAGCCCTCAAAGAAGTAGCGCACGGCACTCCTCCACCCGTCTAGGTTGACGTCTCACGCCTACCCGATTTGGCCATGACTTCGACGTTCGCCCGCATTCTCCAGTTCTGGAAGCCGCACCGACTTCTCGGTGCCGGGTTGATCGTGACGATGATCCTCCGTGCGGTCTTCTCTGTGGTGCTCGCGCTTGCTATCAAACTTGTGATCGATGCAGTGATCGACCCGTCGGACGATCTGTCTGCCGTTGCTGTGGGCGCAATCCTCTTGGCAGGTCTTGCAGTTTCAGTCGGTGCGGGCCTTGTAGCAGCCAACCTGGCGGCGCGAGCCACCGCTGACATCATCGCCGATGTCCGTACGCAGGTATTCGACCACTTGCAGCGGCTTCCGCTTGCGTATCACGAGGCTGCAGCCTCGGGAGATCTGATCGCCCACTTCTCGAGCGATATCGCCCAGCTCTCCCGTGGAGTCATTCGAATGCCCTTGGCAGGGCTCAGGGCAATCACCGCCATGGCTCTCTATCTACCGGTGATGTTCATCCTTGACCCGCGGCTCGCAGCTGTCTCGATCGTCGCCGTCCCCGCCTCTGTGTGGCTCGTGCAGCGGTTCGCTCCAGCCTCAAAGGAAGCTCTCGACGAGGAGAAGGAGCAGATCGCCTCGGTGCTGGAGGAAGTTTCACAGAACCTCAGCGCCCAGAAGATCCTCCGCACCTACGGAATGACGCGCCGATCTCGGAAGAGGTTCACCGAGCGCATTTCTGATCTACGGCAGGCGGCGCGCAAGGCCGAGGAACGCATTGCGTACGAGCAGGTCATCGCCGAGTACGCAGTTGAACTCACCAAGGTGCTCATCATCCTCGTCGGCGTGGTCTTTGCCTTTGCAGGCACCCTCGACCCCGGTAGCTTCGCCGCTTTTGCAGCCATCCTCACGGAGTTCTCTTACCAAGCCAGTGTTGTCGGCATGGAAGTCGTTCCTGCCATCAAACAATCCGACGCAGGCATCCGACGCATCGATCGGATTCTCGATCTCGAACCCGAAGACCGGCCGGATTCGACCACGCCTGTCCCTGACATGAAGGCAGACATCACGTTCGATCAAGTCACGTTCCAGTACCCCGGAAGTACATCGCCGCAACTCCACAGCGTTTCAACGACCCTTCCAGGTAATCACTACGTCGCCGTCGTCGGCCGTAACGGGTCCGGCAAGAGCAGCTTTCTCAACGTCCTCCTGGGGTTCTACCAACTCAGCAAGGGATCGGTTGGGATCGACCAGACCGATATCAACACCGTCAATGGAGACGACCTCCGACGCCACATCGGGGTTGCCTTTCAGGACACCCTGCTTCTGCCCGGAACGATCGAGGAAAACGTTGCGATGGGTTTCGATGCCGTTGATCCGAAGTCGTTCGAAAGAACCGCGCATGCTGCAGGACTCGACATTGTGATTGACGATCTCGAGGACGGAGCCAGGACGTCCGTCGGATCACAGGGGTTGAGCCTGTCGGGAGGCGAAGCGCAACGAATCGGAATTGCCAGGGCCATGCTCGGCGATCCAGACCTGCTGCTTCTTGATGAGGTGGCCTCCGGTCTCGATCCCGCTAGCGAAGCCGCCCTGCTGAGGGTTATCGAGAACCTCCGAGGTACTCGCACGATCATCAACGTCACCCACCGGTTGCAGGCAGCACGAGTCGCCGACACGATCGTTGTGTTGGACGATGGCAGGCTCGTGGAGCAGGGGTCATTTCATGACCTGCTGGACGCCGGTGGACCGTTCTGTGCCATGTGGGAAAAGCAGCAAGGCTTCGAAGTCAGCGCCACAGGCCGACACGCCCGCATCGAACCGTCACGCCTCAGGAGGATCCCGCTGTTCGAGGGTCTTGGCGAGGATGCGCTTGCAGCGATCGCTGCCACGTTCGATAGCGAGTCGTTCGACGACGGCGAGGCCGTATTCGATCGAGGCGCCGCTGGGGACGGGTTCTACGTGATCGCACGCGGAGTAGTCGAAGTTCTTCGACCGACTGGGAACGGCGAGGTTCAGGTGGCTGCCGTGTTGGAGGACGGAGACTTCTTCGGCGAAATGGCACTCCTCACAAGCGACCGACGCAATGCAACGGTGCGGTCGCGTGGTGTCTCGACGCTTCTCCGATTGGATCGGAATGCTTTCGATGACTTGCTGGACCGCAACCCTGATGCGAGGGCACTGGTTGAGAGAGTCGCCGACGAACGACGGCAGGCCAACGCCGAGGTTCGGTGAGCTGAACGGGCTACGCCTCGACGGCACTCAGATCGAGGTCACCATCTGCGTGTGTCCAGCACAGGGCGATCTGGCGACGCCCATCCTGCTCTGTGACAACCCAGCGCATCTGGTCGCCGTGATCCGTGCAACCTGCAATCTGGCACGGGGACACCGTGTCGAGTTCCTGTGTGTCG
>JBPCTY010000180.1:0-37112 GCA_051011415.1 Acidimicrobiia bacterium | reverse complement strand
ACGACTCCTTCGATCACGAAGAACCAGACCGATGACTCATCTGCAGCGAGCCCGGCGAGAAACACCGGCCCAGCGATGAAGAGCACCAGAGCGAACAGCACCGCCACGATCATCGTGAGAACGGTCTGCGTCTTGGTGAGCTCCTCGTCCTCCTCACCGGACTTCATCGCCGACCAGGAGAGGGCACGGAAGCCCAGTTGCAACGACTCGACCAGGACCATCGCTCCTCGGAAGACGGGAAGCTTTGCCGCCCGCGACCGAGCGCTCAGTCGTGGCAGCTCATGGCTGACGGTCTCGATGACCTCGTCGGGACGTCTGACGGCGACCGCCCAACCGGACGGCGCCCGCATCATGACGCCCTCGATGACCGCCTGCCCGCCAACGGTCGCACCGGGCGGGCGACTCAATCAGGACTCCGAGTCGGTGTCGGACGCCGCCTTCTTGGCAGCTGCCCGGGCACCGGAGCCCTCGGTCTCCATGCCCACCTTCTTGTAGCGGCGGCGGAAACGCTCAACGCGCCCACCACTGTCGACCAGGATCTGCTTCCCGGTGTAGAAGGGATGGCTCTCGGACGAGATCTCCACCTTGGCCAGTGGATACTCCTTGCCCTCGAACTCGACCGTTTCGCTCGTGGCGATCGTCGAGCGCGTTATGAACCGAAGCTCGGACGAGGTGTCCTGGAAGACGACCTCGCGGTATTCGGGGTGAATGTCTGGTTTCACGAATTCTGCTCCTCGAGACGGATGAACGTTAGCTGCTTTTCCGACCGCGACTACTGGCCGCTCTTGGCGACGCTCAGCAGGAACTCGGCGTTCGACTTCGTGCTCTTCAAACGATCGATGAGCAGCTCAAGCGCGGGTCCCGACTCGAGTGCGAGCAGCACACGGCGGAGCTTCCAGACCTCTTGCAGCTCGGCTCTTTCGAAGAGCAGCTCTTCGCGACGGGTGCCAGACGACTCAATGTCGATGGCTGGGTAGATGCGCTTGTCCGCCAGTTTGCGGTCGAGGCGCAGCTCCATGTTGCCCGTACCTTTGAACTCCTCAAAGATGACCTCATCCATACGGCTACCCGTTTCGACAAGTGCCGTGCCGATGATCGTCAGGCTTCCGCCCTCTTCGATGTTTCGAGCCGCACCAAAGAAGCGCTTCGGTGGGTACAACGCCGTTGAGTCGACACCACCGGACAGGATTCGTCCGGATGCCGGGGTTGCGAGGTTGTGTGCGCGTGCAAGCCTTGTGATGGAGTCGAGGAGGATGACCACGTCAGTGCCTGTCTCCACAAGTCGCTTCGCCCGCTCAATGGCGAGTTCGGAGACCTGGGTGTGTTCCTCTGCTGGTCGATCAAACGTCGAGTAGATGACCTCGCCCTTGACCGAACGCTGCATGTCGGTGACTTCCTCGGGCCGCTCGTCCACGAGCACGACCATGAGATGACACTCTGGGTTGTTGGCTGCGATCGAGTTGGCAATGTCCTTGAGCACGGTGGTCTTACCGGCCTTCGGAGGGGACACGATCAGTCCACGCTGACCCTTACCGATCGGTGAGATCAAGTCGATGATGCGCGACATCATCAGGTCCGGGTACCCATCAACTTCGAGGCGGAGCCTCTCGTCTGGGAAGAGTGGTGTGAGTTTCGCAAACTTGGGCCGCTCGGACGCTGCCTCTGGGTCAACACCGTTGACCTTCACCGCACGAACAAGCGCTGGGAACTTCTCCTGAGCGCGTGCTGGTCGGACCGGGCCCTCGATGATGTCTCCCTTACGGAGACGACTCTTGCGAATCACATTCGCAGCGACATACACGTCCTTCTCACCTGGGAGATAGCCGGTGACCCGAAGAAAGCCGTAGCCCTCCGGAAGGATGTCGAGGATTCCTTGACGAACCTCCAACTCGGATTCGTCGATTGGCTCGCGGTTGCGGTTGCGATTCCGGTTGCGATTCCGCCGGTTGTTGCGGTTTCTGTTGTTCTGTCGGTCATCGCCATCGCGATCTGAGGACGACTCGGATCCATCGCTTTCGCTTGCTACGGCGGCGACCGTCTCTGCGGTGTCCTCCGGAAGCATGGATGGATCGAATTTCTCTGCTTCGAGGATCGCGGCAATCAACTTCGACTTCTGCAGTCCGTCGTGTTCGACGTCAACAGCTGTCGCCATGTCGCGCAGTTGTGGAAGCTTGAGCTCTTGCAACTTGGCCCTTGCGGTGCTCATGTGCTCTGTGCCCCTTTCGAGCGGGTGTGTTCAGAATGGCCAGATGGCCTGGGATGCAGCGCACCATGCGAGAACGCGAAGGGCGCCGGGGATACCCACGCAGCAGCCGCACAGGTGGCCTAGGTGGGAGTGCGCACAGTATAGGGAGGAACACCCACAATCAGCGCACCATCAATCGAAGTCGAACGTCTCCGGGGTTCCGAGGCTCGGACTGGTGGTCCCGTCATCGAGCTCAAGCTCCTCGATCTTGGTCCCACGACTCGAGATCTTGTTCGCTGAAATGCGAATGTCCTTGATGTCGCGGTCGGCTTGATCAAAGTGGGACTCAAGCTTGCGCACACGATCCATCAACCGCTCGACATCTTTCAGCATGACCGAAATCTCAACTTGAATCAGGCTCGCCTGTTCTCGCATCCGCACATCACGCAAGACGGCTCTGACCGTCGTAAGGGTGGCCATCATCGTCGTCGGTGAAACGAGGTAGACCTTTGACCGGTGGCTCAGCTCGATCACCTCGGGGTGATGGGCGTGAAGCTCGGCGTACACGGCCTCGGAAGGTATGAACATCAGTGCCGAGTCAGAGGTCTCCCCCGGAAGGATGTACTTGTCAGCGATGTCTTTGATGTGCTTCTTGGTGTCGATGCCGAGCTGGCGCGCCTGACGGGAGCGTTCAGCATCATCGTCGGCATCAAGCATGGCCATGTAGGCCGTCAACGGGAACTTCGCATCAATGACGATCGGGCCGGGCGGATTCGGGAGTTTGATGACACAGTCGGCTCGTCTCGCATTGCTGAGTACGACCTGGAAGTCGTACGCACTTGGGGGAAGTGCATCCATCACGATGTCATTGAGCTGTACTTCGCCAAACGCACCCCGTGCGTGTTTGTCGTCGAGCACGTGCTGGAGAGAGACCACCTGCTCGGAGAGATCAGTGATGTTTTGCTGCGCTTTGTCAATCGTTTCGAGACGCTGAGAGAGTTCGCCGAGTGACTTGGCTGTGGCTTTTGCGGAGTCGGTGAGGTTGTCGCCCATGGACGACTGCACTTGCGAGAGCCGATCGTTCAGCTGCTCCGTGAGCTGCTTTTGAGACACGTTGAGCGTGTCCGTGAGAGCCTTCGAGGTTGCGACCTGATGTTGGGATACCGCATCCACCTTCCCACCGAGCGCCTGCTGGGCGTCCATGAGCTGCCGAAGTCTGCGCTCCATGTCATCATTTGCGGAGTCAGACGCGTCGTTGGTTTGCTGCATGCGAAGCACCAGCATGACGAGGCCCACGACGGCCACCGCAAGAATCGCGATCACAACATAAACCACGGTTCCAACCCCTTCTCAACCGCTTACCCAATCGTAGGGCGGAGGTGTGACACGAAGCGGGATCAGCCCGATGTGAGCCCTGCAGCGGCTGCAACCGAACCCACCGTGGCGGGTACCGTCGAAGGTATTTCGATGTCCGCGGTAGCCGTGTCAGGGTCCTTGAGACCGTGACCGGTCACCGTGCACACCACCGGGCGGCTTTCGACATCGCCAAGATCATCGGCAAACTTGAGAAGACCGGCAACGCCGGCCGCGCTTGTCGGCTCGCAGAACACGCCGACGTCCGAGGCAAGCAAACGGTATGCAGAGAGAATCTCCTCATCGGTCACGGCCTCGATCCTCCCACCGGACTCGTCGCGGGCAGCGATGGCACCCTCCCACGAGGCTGGGTTACCGATCCTGATCGCAGTCGCGATTGTCTCTGGGTCGTCGACTATCTCACCGCTCACCAGCGGAGCGGCACCCTCGGCCTGGAATCCCCACATACGTGGGCGTGAGGACCGCTCGACATAGCCCTTCCAGTATGCGGTGATGTTTCCGGCGTTCCCCACAGGAAGAGCATGGACAGCCGGCTCGGTGCCGAGCGCATCGACGACTTCGAAAGCAGCCGTTTTCTGCGCCTCTATTCGATATGGGTTGATCGAGTTGACGAGCGCCACGCCAAAATCGGATGCGAGTACACGGACGATCTCCAATGCGTCATCGAAGTTTCCATCGATGGGAATCACCTTGGCGTTGTGGACAAACGCTTGTGCAAGTTTTCCTGTGGCGATCTTTCCAGCAGGGAGTACGACGAGGCATCCGATGCCTGCACGGCCTGCGTACGCAGCCGCAGATGCCGACGTGTTCCCCGTTGAGGCACACGCCACCGCTGTCGCCCCCTCCTCCACCGCCTTTGACACCGCAAGCGTCATGCCTCGATCTTTGAAGGACCCCGTGGGATTCATGCCCTCGAACTTCAGGTACACATCTGCTCCGACGAGCGATGACACAGCTGGGGCTGGGATCAACGGCGTGCCGCCCTCAAGCAGGGTGATCACCGGAGTGGCATCAGACACAGGGAGCGACTCCCGGTGCTCCTCAATGACCCCGCGCCACGTCATCCGTTGTCGCCGAACACGCGGAGAACCGCTGCGATGTCGACAACCTCATCGATTGCATCAAGAGCAGACAGCGCGGTTGCATGCTGCGCCTCGTTTGCCGCATGGGTAACGATGATCAACTCAGCATCCCCGTCCACTCCCTCTTGCCAAACGTTGCGGATGGACACTCCGTTCTTACCAAAGACCGATGCGATCGATGCGAGCACACCAGGTTGATCATTCACAAGCAGGCGCACGTAACGGCGCGTCTGCACCTCATCGAACGGAACGAGATCCGCGGGAGCGAATCTGATGGAAGGAGCGACCTGTGCACCGGCGAGCGTCTCTCGAGCTGCATCAATCACATCGCCAAGTACCGCGGTCGCAGTTGGTTCCCCGCCCGCACCTGGACCAGCGAAGAGCAAGGAGTCGATCGACGGACCCTCAATAAAGACGGCATTGGTCGCTCCACGGATGGATGCAAGTGGATGGTCAGCCGGAATCATCGTGGGGTGAACCCGAGCCGACACGCCAGCGTCCGTACGCTCACAAATAGCAAGCAGCTTGACGGCATATCCGAACTCCGCGGCGAAGACCATGTCATGCGACGAAATCTGTTCGATACCTTCGTAGAACACATCGCTCGATCCGACCCACGTGCCGAAAGCGAGCGACGCAAGAATTGCGGCTTTGGCGCCCGCATCAGCACCTGACACGTCAGCTGTCGGATCTGGCTCTGCGTAGCCGAGTTGTTGCGCGGACGAGAGGGCATCTGCGTACGGTTCCCCGTGCTCAGCCATTTGCGTCAGGATGTAGTTGGTTGTTCCGTTCACGATGCCGAGGACTCGGTTGACGGCCTCCCCGGCAAGCGTCTCGGATAGTGGTCGGATAATTGGAATTCCTCCACCCACCGCAGCTTCGAACAACAGAGGCACGCCAGCGCGCTCGGCAGCATCAATCAGCTCTGATCCGCGTGCAGCGATGAGCTCCTTGTTTGCCGTGACTACAGGCTTTCCTGCCTCCAGCGCACGAAGGATCAGATCTCCCGCCGGGTCCAGCCCGCCCATCACCTCGACCACCAGATCGACCGTCGGGTCTTCCACGACCTCGAAAGGATCAGTGGTCAGCAGGCCGTCCCTCACGTCGAACGACCGCTTCCGAGCGGAATCTCGCACACCAATTCGTCGCACATCGAACCACAGGCCCGTCTTGGCCGCGATCGCATCCGACTCGCCGACAAAGCGTCGCACAAGCGTTCCGCCGACGGTGCCGGCTCCGAGAAGCCCTATGCCGATCGTTCGTTCCATGACGAGCGACGATAGCCCCGCATAAGGGGATGGCATCCACCCGCACATCCGTCGCACCCCCTGCGATCCGCGGAATCGGTCTTTAGTCAAGGCCTCCGCCTTCCGACAGAACATGTATGGGAAATCGAAAGACTGTCCGAGTCTCTTCGTTCGCTGCTGTTCTTGCCGCGGTTGTTGCGTTTTCGCCGGTTGCATCTGCTGAAGAACCGCCGTCAGGAACCACGACAACGACAGCACCGGAAACCACAACGACGACAGCTCCCGCAACTGCAGCGCCGGCTCCCGCAAAACCGAATATCAAGTTCAAGCCGGTCAAGCGGTATGACGTGAAGCGCAATCTGGTGTTTCCTGTTGTCGGCGTGACCAAGTTCTGGTCCGGGTTCGGTGATTGCAGAGACAACTGCAACCGTGAACACCACGGCATCGACATCGTTACCTACGACTACAAAGGACTCCCTGTTGTGGCCGCCCACGATGGGACGATTACCAAGGTGACCCACGATGAGGGCAATGCAGGTTGCTCGGTCCGCATCCGAGGCAGGGATGGTTGGGAGACCCGCTACTACCACCTCAATACCGACTCGTTCGGAACCGACGATGGTGAAGCGGCGTGTCCGATTCCGGGGATTCGCGTCGGCGTTGCGGTCAAGGCCGGCCAAGTCATCGGATACCTTGGGGACAGCGGTAACTCAGAGGACACAGTTCCGCATCTCCACTTCGAGCTCCGAAGCCGAAGCGGCTACCCCATCGATCCGTACAAGTCGCTCAGGGCTGCGAAGAAGATCAGCTTCGAGTGGCTACCCGAAGACGCCCAGGCAGCATCGCTAGCCCTCAGCGCAGCCAGCAGATATCAGGACGTCTCCTCGCTCATTCTCGTGTGCGCAGACGAGTGGAACGAGCTGACCATTTCTGAAGTCTCAGCCACGGTCATTGATGCCCCAGTAGTTGTCATCGACAAGAACAACCCGATACCCGCTCTGACAGAGATCACGCGTCTTGCGCCGGACCGAATCGTGATCGTCTCCGATGAGCCGACGCACGGCGTCGAGGAACTGGTACGTCCGCTCACGACCATCGTGGACTCAGCGCCGCTCACCCACGGCGATATCCGACCGTACCTATTCGATCCAGACGAGGTGAGTCCGTCTGAGTGGGATCAACCCGATCGGTTCACGACCATCGTGGCTGGCGCTGTCCACAAGATTTGGCGGTCTCGACAAGCGACTTACAACGAGTTCATCACGGAACACCGCAGCGTCGTTATCGCCCACGACTACTACGCACCGGTTGCGATCGGTCAACGCCTCTGGAGCAGTCCTGGCAAGTGGGCTGACAGCAGCAAGGTCTGGTGGTACACAGGCGACGGATGGGTTGGCACCGAACCAGACGAGCCCGCACCGCATCCCGGAATCGCCTACGTAACCGAGCGACGCGCCCAGCCGTACACCCTGGCCTTCCTCGAGAGTGTCGCCGAGCTTCCGCCATATCCCGTGTGGAAGAGCTCCTGAGCGCGGCGCTGCGCTGAAGACTCCGTCGTGAGGACGGAGCCTCCTATGGTTCCGCCATGTCTTTTGCATCAACCTGTCGCACCGCTATCGGTGCGGTGGCAGTGGCGGGCTTGATCGGCACCCTTTCACCAGTGGTTCATGCGTCTGAAGGAGAGTCGGCCCCGGCTACCACCACTACAACGACCACACCGGTTCCACTCGAAATCACTCCACCGGTTCGCCAGATCGTCTTCCCCGTCGTCGGGCCAGCGACATACGCCGACAGCTTCGGTGATTGCAGGGACGGCTGCCAGCGCTCGCACCTCGGCAACGACATACTTACTTATGGCTGGAAGGGCGTCCCCGTTGTTGCCGCTCACGACGGAACGGTCGTCTCCCTGAGAACCGATTGGCCAAACTCTGGCTGTTCCGTCACGCTCAAAGGCAAGGATGGTTGGACGACCAAGTATGTCCACCTGAACATGGATCTCCCAGGCACAGACGTCGCGGGCGATCAATGCTTCGCCCCAGGTATCGAGCTCGGAACCAAGATCGCTGCTGGAACCTTGATCGGCTGGATCGGCGACTCTGGAAACGCTGAGCACACACCACCCCATCTGCACTTCGAGATCCTTGATCCGCATGGCTTCCCACTCGACCCTCATGCGTCGCTCGATGCCGCACACCACATCGACTTCCATCTGGCCGACCCGTCGACGCTGAGCGAAGTCGTTGCGACGGCGTACGACCAGGATGCACAAACTGCATACGTCGTCACACATGAAGACTTGTTCGGGCTTGGGCTGCGGCTCGGATTGCTGGATGCGCCGCTTGTGCCTATCGATCCTGAAGACTCATCAGCTGCGCATGTCGCATTGCGAACTCTCAATCCTGAGCGAATCGTCGTCTTCAGTGATGATGCCGACGCCAGGTTTGTCGATGACCTCAGAGCTCTCGCCGACATCGTGGAGATCACGCCAATAGCCGACATCACCCAACTCGATGTGGTGGACGCCATCTCGATCGACGAGGTGACAACGGAGTCCGACAGCGAAACGGATGCGACCTCCGCCGCTCATCCAAGGACTGCAACGCCCCACACTCTCACGGTCGTGATTGGAAGGTCGTGGGCAGTGCGCGGGGCACCAGACGGCGAAGATGCTCCGCTCGTCATCATGCAGTCAGAAAATCGGCCGGACCGCACCGCCGGCCTCGACGCTCCATCGCGACCGGGTGAGGACTCGGAGAAGGACGGTATGTGGTGGCTTACGGCAGACGGGTGGCGCCGCTCCGACTCCGTTGAGACTGCACCGTCGATGACGTTTGCACTGGTCAACGAGTCAGATGTGAAGCCCTGGACGCTCGCCTTCCTTGCGAGCCAGGCATCGGCCCCGCAGGTACCGATCTGGTTCTATCAGCCGACGTCCCGGGCAACCAAATCGCTGTAGGTCTCGCGCTCAACAACGAGCCGTGCGGACCCGTCACGGACAAAGACCACGGGCGGTCGTGTGATCTTGTTGTAGTTCGACCCCATCGAATGTCCATATGCGCCAGTCACCGGGGTGCACACAATGTCGTTCACGCCAACATCGCTCGGAAGTCGTGCATCGTGGACGATGACGTCTCCGGATTCACAGTGCTTTCCAACGATTCGCACCGCAAGATCCCTGTTTGCAACGACATTTCTGGGAAGAAACGCCTCGTAGCCGGATCCATACAACACAGGTCTTGCGTTGTCTGACATGCCGCCATCGACGGCGAGATAGGTGCGAACACCGGGGACTGTCTTGATGGTGCCAACCGAGTAGGCCGTGACGGCTGCCGTCGCCACGATCGAGCGGCCGGGCTCGGCCGTGATCCGTGCGGTCACTCCAGCCTCGGCTGCCACCGATCGAACTCGCTCCCCCCATTCCGAAATGGTCGGCGCCGACTCCCCTGCGACGTATGCGACGCCGAGCCCGCCTCCGATTGAGAGCTCTTCGACATCTGCTTCGTTTGCAAAGGGAGCAAGTGCTCGCACCGCGCTCGCAAAGCTGGAGGAGTCAAAGATCTGACTGCCGATGTGAGCGTGGAGACCCGCAAGCTGCATCGATGCCGACGACCGTACGCGATCAATCGCGCGCTGCGCCATCCCGCCCGCAACGCTGATCCCGAACTTCGAGTCTTCCGCCCCAGTTTGCAGATACTCATGCGTGTGGGCCGAAATGCCTGGGTTCAGTCGCAAGACAATCGGTGGAATGGGGTGTTTCGCTGCCAGAGCATCGAGACGATCCAGCTCGTCAAAGGAATCTACGACTATTCGCCCGACACCCGCGTTGAGGGCGTAGGCCAACTCCTGTGACGACTTGTTATTGCCATGAAACACCAGGTCCGCAGCTGGGACGCCAGCTTCGAGAGCCACATACAGCTCGCCACCAGTTGCGACGTCGATCGACATCCCGGCATCGTGGGCGATGCGGGCCATTGCCTTGCACAGGAATGCCTTGGATGCGTACGCCACACCATCGGGAAATGCAGCGACCGCTTCCTCGCATCGTTCGATGAGGTGTTGCTCGTCATAGACAAAGACCGGCGTTCCAAACTCTTGTGCCACCTCAACAACATCACAACCACCAATAGCAAGCCTTCCACCCATGGTCGAGGCGGCTACCGGAAGAAGCTCATGCGAGATTGGAGGGCTCACATGCGCTCCGGAACCTCGATACCGAGCAGATCAAGAAGGAGATCAAGAGCGGCCAGCGTGACCTCGACAAGTGAGAGCCAGGAACTCTGGCGGTTGGAGTCCGGCTCGGAAAGTATGTGGCAGTGTTCGTAGAACCGGCTGAAATCGGTTGCGACCTCGTAGGCGTATTCCGCAATGACATTCGGGGCCCTCAGGCTTGCAGCTCTGGCAAGTACGTCGGGTAGGCGAACAAGCCGCAACATCAACGCTCGCTCCTGGTCAACCGTTGGTGCGATCACCGTGCCGGAACTGATCCCCTCTGCCTCCGCCTTTCGAAGAATCGACTTGATGCGTACCGCCGAATACTGAAGATACGGACCGGTCTTTCCTTCGAACGAGGCGAAGCGGTCGAGGTCGAAGATGTAGTTGGACGTTCGGTGGTTCGAGAGATCACCGAACTTCAGAGCGGCAAGCCCCACCTGCCGGGCGATCCGCTCCTGTTCTTCCTCCGGGTACTCCTCAGCTATGTGAGCTGCAGCGAGCCGTTCTCGAGCGGCATCACTCACGAGGGCGATCAGGTCGCCAAGGCGAAGCACCCCACCTTCCCTCGTCTTGAACGGCTTGCCGTGTGTGTCGTTGACGGTGCCGAACCCGATGTGCTCGAGATCGACTTCTTCCGAGGCGATTTCTGCCTTCCGCGCCGCTCGGAACACTTGCTCAAAGTGAAGACCTTGTCGCACATCCACGACGTACAGCCCGACATCCATCGACATGGCGTCCACACGCATCTCGACAGTGGCCAGATCGGTGGTCGAGTACAAATACGACCCGTCGCTGCGCGTGAGGAGCAGCGGAGGCATCTCCTTCTTGTCGTCCGGTTGTGCGACATCCACGATCACCGCACCATCAGATTCACGGGCAACACCACTTGCGAGCAGACGCTGGACGAGCGGCTCGAGTCTGTCGTTGACAGTCGACTCGCCGTACCAAACGTCGAACTCGACATCGAGCTCACCGAAGTCCTTGCGCTGCTCGGTCACCGAGACATCGTGGAAGTGTTCCCACACTGCAAGGTACCCACGCCGGCCGTTCTGGAGATCGAAGGTCGCGATGCGCGCACGCTCTGCAACCTCAGGATCCTCGGCACATCGCTTGGTGATGACTGGATACATGTCGGAGAGATCGTCAAGGGTCACCGGCGACTCCGTCGGGTAGTCGCCCTCGAAATCTGGGTCGAAATACGGCAGCTCGGGTTGACGATCCTCCAACTCGACGATCAGTTGACCCATCGGCATACCCCAGTCGCCGAGGTGCACGTCACCGATGGTCGTGTGACCGAGGAACCGGAAGAGACGCTTGAGCGACTCGCCGATCACAGCCGCACGAAGGTGACCGACATGCAGCGCTTTCGACATGTTCGGCCCGCCGTAGTCGACAACCACGGTCAGAGGCGTAGCAACTCTCGCGACACCGAGTCGATCATCGGTTGCCATGTCCGATACACCGGAGCCGAGCGCATCGCCGGTGGCAACAATGTTGATAAAGCCGGGTCCTGCAATGGTGAGCTCGGATATTGCATCGTCGGAGACATGTGCGACCACAGCTTCGGCGATCTCTCGAGGATTTCGGCCAGCGCCCTTTGCTGCGGCCATCGCACCGTTGCATTGAAAGTCCGCAAGCTCAGGGCGCTGCGAAACGACTACCTCGCCCGAAGCGTGCGACAGTCCGACGGCTTCAAATGCATCTCCGAAGACTTGGGAGAGATGATCACGTAGCGACATAGCGGTGCGTATCCGATCCTTGTGGCGGAGGGTGACCGAGCGGCAAGGTTACAATCCGCCGGCGCCCCAGTAGCTCAGGGGAGAGAGCACCGGCCTCCGGAGCCGGGAGCGCAGGTTCGATTCCTGCCTGGGGCACCCGCACCGTCCGTATCTCGGCGTCAGCCGTCGAGCGCTTCTCCGACAAGCCTGTTGACGAGGGCACCATCGACATCCTGGCCGGACCGCATGATCGCACCGATGATCTGGCCACGTGCGGCATCCGGCCCGAGCTCGCCGATCGTGTCGTCCACGATCACCCGAGTTGCCGCCTCGTCGAGTTTCTTGGGAAGGAACTGGTCCAGGTAGTCGAGCTCGAACGCGAGCTTCGCTGACTGCGCCGCTCCCCGCTCTCCCATCGCGTCATACTCGTCCTTCGACTTGCTGATGCGCTTGGCGTACGTTGTAATCGTCGCGACGTACAGCGAGTCATCGACCTCGCCTGAAAACCCTGGTGCAGCTTTTGCGGTGCCGACCTCGGCCTGGATGGATCGAATGGCATTCAGCGTTGCCTTGTCCTTTGATCGCATCGCATCCTTCTGGTCAGCGACCAGTTGTTCCTGAATCGTCACGGCGACTTCCTTGGTAGTTCAGTTTCGCGATCGGAGCCTATCCCGCAACAGAGGGTGACTTCAGCCAAGAACTGCCAGAAGCGGTACAGAGACCCGTTTGTAGACTCTGACGCAACGGCGAGGAAGAACCGTTTGACACCCGCAGGCGTTTGTGAAAAACTTCACTAGCACTGCACCCCACGACCGACCCCAAGGAGTCCACTCCGTGCTGACTGTCACCGACTGGAGAGAGCTGTCAGCGTGCCGCGATTCCGACCCGGACATCTTCTTCCCGGTTGGAACCACGGGACCTGCAGTTGACATGATCGATAAAGCGACTGCGATCTGTAGCGCATGCACCGTGCAAGAGGAATGCCTCCTCTATGCGCTCGAGACGAATCAAGAGGCAGGCGTCTGGGGCGGCCTACCTGAAGATGATCGTCGTCGATTCCGCAAGCGGTGGCTCGCAGAGCGCCGAAGGGCCCGTCAGGCAAGCTGACACACCCGACCGAACATTGAGAAAGGGACCCTGCGGGGTCCCTTTCTTCTTTCTGTTCAGGTTATGGGCAAGGTTCAGCTCGGACCGAACCCAACGCCACGTTCTTCAGGTCGCTCGACCTGCACAAATGCGATCGATGATGTCGCAATGCCGAAGCGCTGCCCTCGCACGTCATCAATCCAAAGAACTGGGTCACCCTTCTTCACAGCCTTTTCGAATGACTGGCTCAGTGCGTCGGGATCGCTCACCTCAAACTCAAGTTCTCTTGCGGACGAAACGCCCACCCGCACCTTGTACGTATCACTCATGTCATGCCTCCATGTGGTGCTGCGTCTCTACGAGATCACGAGCTCGGGATGGGTTCTTACTCTCGGGCCGGATGCGACAAGCTCTGCTGCGATTCGTTCGAACGCCTTGGCAGCTTCGCCGTCGGGGTGCGTGACCGTGATGGGAGTTCCATTGTCTGCGCCTTCCCTGAGTTCGGGAACCAAAGGAATCTGCCCGAGAAAGCCGGTCGACAGCTCTTCTGCGAGAGCCACTCCCCCGCCTGATCCAAAGATTTCGTACCGCTTGCCATCGTCGCCTGTGAACCACGACATGTTTTCGATGACACCCACGATGTCCTGGTTCACCTTCTTTGCCATGAGGCCCGCACGAATGGCGACCCTCTGTGCTGTCGGTTGCGGAGTCGTCACAACAACGATCTCGGATCGCGGGAGATATTGGCTAATCGAAATGGCAACATCGCCGGTACCGGGCGGCATGTCGATGAGCAGATAGTCGAGGTCTCCCCAGTACACGTCGACGAGGAACTGCTCCAGCGCCTTGTGCAGCATGGGACCGCGCCAGACAACTGCTTGATCGGGCTGAACGAAGAAGTCCATGGACATCACGCTCACATCGTGAGCAACCGGGGGCAGCAACAGGTCGTCGAGGACCGTTGGTGGTCGCTCGATACCCATCATCTTTGGTATCGAAAAGCCCCACACATCCGCATCGACAATTCCAACGCTCTTTCCGGCCGCAGACAGCGCGATTGCGAGATTGGCAGTGACTGAAGACTTTCCAACGCCGCCCTTACCTGACGAGATGCCGATCACCCTGGTCCCGCTTGCTGGGGTTCCAATGACCACGTCGCGGGTTCCAGCAGCAGAGCCCTTGAGGCTTGCTGACAACGCAGCCCGTTCCTCGTCATCGAAGTGGGTGAAAGCGACGGTCACGTCATCCACCCCGTCAATCGCCTTCACCGCGAGCGAGATGTCCTCGGCAAGTTGTGATTGAAACGGAGCTTCGACGGTTGGTAGCGCGACGAGTACTGAGACGTTTGATCCATCTAGATCGACGCTCCTCAGCATGCCCAATTCACCGACCGTCAGTCGAATCTCAGGATCAGTGACACCCTCAATAGCCGTGCGAATAGCGCTGGATTCCGGCAACGGTGCTCCTCAAGTGCGGAGGGGCGAGATTAGTGATGCGACAGGGTCAAGCATCCGGACGAAACTCGGGTGGCCAGACACGTATCATCGGGTGTGGAGGTCTCATGACGTCACAGTCCTTCGATGCACAGATCGAGTCGATTGCCGGGGCACTCGGCGATGCGACCCGCCGCGGGATCTACGTGATGATCAGGGAGTCCAACGAGCCGGTGACGGCTGCGCAGATCGCAACATCGTTCGACATCCATCCAAACGTTGCGCGCCATCATCTCGACCGGTTGGCAGCCGACGACTTCATTCGGGTGTCAGACCGCAAGCCAGACCACCCGACGGCAGGAAGACCTGCAAAGCGGTACGAAGTGACAGAGAAGTCCGTCACTGTCCAGTACTCATCCCGAAAGTACGACAGGCTCGCCGAACTGCTGACTGAGGTCATCGACCGCCTCGACAGCGGACAAGCCCTCGATGTCGCTGAACAGGTCGGCCACGACTACGGCCGGAAGCTTGGCGCCGAGATCGGTTTGCCAGATGAAGATGGCTACGAGATCGCTGCGCTCGCGGTAGCAAGGTCGATGATGGGTCGCGGCCTTGGTGCATCCACGGTGCCAGATGAGAACCGGATCGTGGCCCAGTTCTGTCCACTGTGCGACGACTCCGAGCGATCAGAAGTCGTCAGGCGGCTCGATCACGGGATCGTGCAAGGCCTCCTCGAAACAGCAGCCGAGAGGCCCGTTGCCATCGAACTCGACCACGTGCATACCTGACGTGGCTTGGATCGAAACCCATCGTGAGGACGAATGGGAAGGCGAACTTGCCGAGTTGAGACCTGGGGTTGTCGATCGGACCCACGACCGTGTTGACAACATCATGCAGATCCACTCGCTCAACAGCCGCGCGATGGCCGCACACGTCGCGGTGTACGAGTCATCAATGTCGGGAACCAGGTCGTTGAGAAAAGTTGAGCGTGAGCTGATCGCTCTTGTCGTGAGTGACATCAACGACTGCCACTACTGACTCACACACCATCGGCGCGGTCTGCGTCGTCTCCTCAAAGATGATGAGCTCTTGGAGCGGATCGAGGGTGATTGGAGAACAGCCGGTCTCGACAGCAAGCGAGTCGCCATGCTTGGGTACGTCGAGAAGCTCACCACCTCGCCGGGTGACATGACGCAGTCCGACGTCGAAGCGTTGCGAGAAGCGGCCTTTTCAGATCGGGACATTCTCGACATATGCGAGGTCACCGCCTATTACGCCTATGTCAACCGAGTCGCCGATGGTTTGGGTGTCCAGATCGAAACCTGGCTGGACGACAACTAGCCACCGGACTCAAGGTGCTGCAAGAACCGCTTCGTGTCTGACCGGGTAACGAGCCGATACACATCGAGATGGCTCCACCGTGGTTCTTCGATCTTGGATTCGTACTTCGCTCTGGTTGATTCGAAGCGGGTCCATGACCAACGCACGATGTTCGACTCGGGATCCCACCGCATCAGGTTCGACCATGACTCGGTGTTCCCGTTCCACAGCTCTTTCTTCGTCGCCGCTCTCGAGATGGCTCGACGCGAGACCTGAGACATCACGACTGGTTTCGAGTAGTCGAGCCACACAAGAGTGTCAGCTGCATCCCAAACGATGTCATTCACGCCGAGGGAGGTGTAGTTGCCGTCGACAACCCATGCATCGCCGGCAACAGAATCGGCTACCCGACTTCTGAATTGGTCACCTGGTAACGGCTGCCAGTTCGGCTGATGGAATACGCCATCGAGCTCTAGATGCGGGAGACCAAGTGCGTTTGACAGAGTTGCAGCTGTTGTTGACTTGCCTACGCCTGACGATCCGACCACTGAGATACGACGCATTGGACAAGCTCGATCGTCAGGAAGCTGCAGCCATCTCTCGAAGCACCATGTGCAGGATTCCGCCATGGCGGAGATAGTCGACCTCGATCGGAGTATCACATCTCGCTGTCGCGGTGAACCGAACCTCGGTGCCATCCGCCTTGTGCGCAATGACATCCACGGGCTGGCGCGGAACCAGCTCGTCCGTGACTTCGATGTCGAAGGACTCTGTTCCGTCCAGACCAAGCGAGTTCGCTGATTCACCGTCTGGGAAGGTCAGAGGAAGGACTCCCATCATCACAAGGTTTGACCGATGAATGCGCTCAAAGCTCTCGGCGATAACAGCCTTGACTCCAAGCAGGAATGTCCCCTTCGCTGCCCAGTCACGCGAAGAACCCATGCCGTAGTCGACACCAGCGAGGACCACCAGAGGTATCCCGCTGTCGCGATAGCTCAGACTGGCTTCGTAGACCGTCTTGACCTCACCATCGGTGAAATCTGTGGTCCACCCTCCTTCAGTGCCGTGTGCTAGCTCGTTGCGGACTCGGACATTCGCAAAGGTGCCACGGGTCATGATCCGGTCGTTGCCCCGTCGCGATCCGTACGAGTTGAAGAGTCGCTGCTGGACGCCGGAGTCGAGTAGGAACTGGCCAGCCGGAGTTTCGTTTCCGATCGCTCCTGCCGGACTGATGTGATCCGTGGTGACTGAGTCGCCAAGCTTCAGCAGAACCCGTGCATGACGTATCGGCGATAGCGGTGTCGACTCGGGACCAAGATCCATGAAGAACGGCGGTTCCTGCACGTATGTCGAGTGGTCATTCCACTCGAAGAGGTTGCCACCCGAAGGTTCGATTCCCTGCCAGCGTGGCGACCCGTCGAACACTGCGGCGTACTGTTTGACGAACTGCTCTCGGGTCACCGACGAGGCGATAGTTGCCATGATCTCTTCGTGTGTGGGCCAAATGTCCTTGAGGAACACGTCGTTGCCTTCGCTGTCCATACCGATCGGGTCGGTTTGTAGGTCTATGTCGACCGTTCCCGCGAGCGCGTACGCAACTACGAGTGGAGGGCTAGCGAGGTAGTTCGCACGCACATCGGGTGAGATACGCCCCTCAAAGTTGCGATTGCCCGACAGCACAGAAGTAACGACCAGTTCATTTGATCTCACAGCCTCCGCGATCGGATCTGGGAGAGGCCCTGAGTTCCCGATGCATGTGGTGCAGCCGTACCCGACAGTGAAAAAACCGACCGCCTCGAGGTCCTCGAGGAGTTGTGACTTCTGGAGGTACTCCGTGACCACCTTGGAGCCGGGAGCAAGCGAGGTCTTCACCCACGGTTTGCGATTCAGACCGAGTTCTCTGGCTTTGCGGGCCACAAGGCCAGCACCGACCATGACCTCTGGATTCGATGTGTTGGTGCAGCTTGTTATCGCTGCAATGACAACGTCTCCATCTGTCAGGTCGAACGTTGCATCGTCGTAGTGAACGCCTGGCGCGGTACCGGCACCGCCATCAGGGCGGAGTTGACCGTCGAGATCGACATGCCACTGCTGCTGCATGCTGCCGAGCTCGATGCGGTCCTGAGGCCGCTTCGGACCAGCCAACGACGGCACAACGGAGGACATGTCGAGCTCAAGATCTGCGCTGTAGGTGATCGCCCGATCGTCATCCCGCCACATGCCCTGAAGCCGGTAGTACTGCTCGACCGTCTGAAGAAGCTCCTCAGAACGTCCTGAGAGACGCATGTAGTCGAGAGTTCGCTCGTCGACAGGGAAGAATCCAACGGTTGCGCCGTATTCGGGTGCCATGTTGGCGAGAGTTGCTCGGTTCGCAACCGGCATCGAGGCGAGCCCCGGACCGTGGAACTCCACGAACTTGCCGACAACGCCGTGCTCTCGGAGCATCTCGGTCACTCGAAGCACGAGGTCCGTTGCGGTAGCTCCGTCGGGGAGCTCACCAGTGAGCTTGAAGCCCACGACCTCTGGAAGAAGCATGTAGATCGGCTGCCCAACCATCACTGCTTCGGCTTCGATGCCACCGACTCCCCACCCCACGACACCGAGACCGTTGATCATGGTCGTGTGACTGTCTGTTCCAACGAGTGAATCCGGATAGAGCGCACCATCCTCGTCCCAAACGACCTTCGCCAGATATTCAAGATTGACTTGATGGACGATGCCCGTGGCTGGAGGAACAACGGCAAAGTTGTCGAAGGCGGCAGTCCCCCACTTGAGGAACTCGTACCGCTCGAGGTTCCGCTCGAACTCGAAATCGGAGTTGATGCCGAGAGCGTCGGGCGAATTGAATGCGTCTACTTGAACCGAGTGGTCGACGACCAGATCTGCTTGAACCTGCGGATTCACCTTCAGCGCCGCATCGCTATCACCTGTCATACGTACGATCGCAGAACGCATCGCAGCAAGATCGACGATGGCTGGGACGCCCGTGAAATCCTGCAGGACCACCCTTGATGGCTTAAATGCAACCTCGGTTGCTCCAACCTTCGTTGCGTCGTACTGAGCAACTGCGGTCACATCGTCATCGCGGACCACGCGTCCGTCGTGGTTCCGCAGAACCGATTCAAGAAGCACCTTGATCGAATACGGCAGTGAGTCGATGTCGCCCATGTGTTTGAGCGCATCAAGCCGGTACACGACCCGCTCTCCGAGCGGTGTGTCGATGACGGTGCGTGCGGAGAAGGGATCATGCGGCACGGCGGCTCCAATGTTCGTTGAGTTCGTACAACGTCAGGATGCAAGCCTAGGAACGAATTGAACCCGAAAACGTCTCGCAAGACCGAACAGGGTTATCACCCGTCGAAACGACTCTCCATCTTGCGTTCCGGTGAGTGGAACGACTCTTAGGCCGGAAAGAAGCGGTCTTCTTTCAGCCGAACCTGCAACTTTCAATCGCCCCAATACCGCTGCTCACGGAACGGATCCCCGTACATGTGATATCCGTTTCGCTCCCAGAAGCCTGGTTCATCGTGATCAAGAAGCGTGAATCCCCTCACCCATTTCACACTCTTCCAGAAGTACAGATGAGGCACAACCAACCGAAGCGGATATCCGTGCTCTGGTTCGAGATGTTCCCCGCCAAAGGTGTGAGCGAACAGGTTTCCGTCGGCGAGGAAGTCCTCGATTGGGAGGTTTGCGGTGAAGCCGTGATAGGCCTTGATGAGGACATGGGTCGCACTGGAGTCCGGAGCGATTCGGTCCCAAATGTCCTGGACCGGGACGCCTTCCCATTCGGTATCAAACTTCGTCCACTTGGTGACACAGTGGATGTCAGCGGTCGTCTCCACTGTTGACATCTCCATGAAGTCTGACCACGTCCACCGCAACGGTTCAGCAACGAGCCCATCGACAACGAAGTCCCATGTGTCGAGATCGACGTCGGGAACGGACCCTGCATGAAGGACTGGGAAGCGGCTCGTGTGGTACTGGCCGGGTGGAAGCCGGGCAGCGTCGATACCAAGTTCGGCCAGCTTCGCTTTGTTCCGTTCAAAAAACGACATGGCGTGAGCGTAGACGGCTCTCACGCTGGCTTTCACGACAGACGTCCGAACCGTTATCTGAGACGCTCACCTACCGTCTCACACATGACCCCTCGAGCCCCGTTGATTACCGCTGTGCTAGTTGCTGTTGCCTTACTCACGGCCGCATGCACTTCAGACGACGGCGGCGCACAAGGTTTGACCGCGGAGAACTCGACCGCCGGAACAACGGAGATCGCCCCCATCTTCTCTGTGACGACCAATAGCGGAGAGTTCTCGCTCTCGGACCATCTCGCAAACGATGGTCGCCCCGTGTTCCTCAACCTGTGGGCGTCATGGTGTTTCCCATGCCGTGAAGAGATGCCTGCGATCGATGCCGCGGCAACGGCGCACCCGAACATCGCCTTCATCGGCGTGGCTGTGCAGGACTCCGAATCCGACGCATCCGCCTTCGCCGAGGAGATCGGCGTCACCTATCCACTTGGGTTCGACGAGTCAGGTGCAGTGGACGACGGCTACGAGCCGCTTGGGTTGCCCGCGTCATACATCATCTCAAGCGAAGGCGTCATCGTGGAGCGCATCTTCGGTCGGGTCACAGAGGCCGATCTTGCGGCGAAGTTCGAGAAGCACTTCGGCTAGTCGCACCGACGGCACGCATCAGTGGTGCTGTTAGCGTCCCGCAGCCAGACGCGACCTCCCGGAGGCTGCAGTGCCTGCCGACAACCAAACGGTTTCGTGGCCCGACGGTGTTCGAGCCGTCTCTCCGATTCTCTTGAGCGTGATGCCGTTTGGGCTTGTGTTCGGCGTGACCGCCGTCGCGGCGGATGTTCCGGTGCTTGCGGCATGGGCTTCCTCGGTGATCATCTTCGCGGGCGCAAGCCAGATCGCGATCGTTGAGATTCTGGGCAATGACGGTGCCGCGGCCGTTGCTCTCCTCACGGCAATCGTGATCAACGCTCGAATGATGATGTATTCAGCAGACATGGGGCGATACACGGTCGCCGAGAGTTGGCCGAGAAAGCTGTCGATCGCATATCTGCTCACCGATCAGGCCTATCTCGTGACGGCGCACCGGTTCCCCGAGCCGAAGAAGGCTGTTGGCGCAATTCCGTTCTACTTCGGTGCAGGACTCGCCTTGTGGTTGACGTGGCAGACGTCCACAACAGCCGGAATGTTGCTCGGCTCCGCTGTTCCAGAGTCGTGGTCCCTGGAATTTGCGATCCCATTGACATTCATGGCTCTTCTCGTTCTCGCAATTCGCGACAAGCCAGGGGCGGTCGCAGCTGTGGTCGGCGGAGCCGTCGCTCTTGCCGGTGTGGCACTGCCGTACAACCTCGGTCTCCCTCTTGGGGCGCTGGTCGGGGTTGCAGCAGCCATGGCATCGGAGAGGTGGCTGTCATGACAATGTGGGCTGTCGTGGTGCTGGCCGGAGTAGCGACCTTTGCGATGCGCCTGTCGTTCATCGCTCTATTCGGGAAGGTGGCAATCCCACCGAACGCCGAGAGGGCGCTCCGATACATTGCGCCAGCCGTGTTGGCTGCGATCACCGTGCCTGCGGTCCTTGCCCCCGGAGGGGTCTTTGATCCATGGAACGCCTACCTGCCCGCAGCAATTGTTGGCGGACTGGCGGCGTGGCGGACAAAGAGCATTGGTGCGGCGATCGTGGTCGGGCTTCCCACCCTGTGGCTCCTCCAATGGCTCCTCGGCTAGCAGTCAGCGACCCTTCCACTCGGGTGCTCTCTTGTCCAAGAAGGCGCTGACGCCTTCGACGCCATCTTCAGTGAGAGCCGTTGCAGTCAAGCCCGTTTGAAGGTGGTCGAGTGCGGAGTCGATGTCCATGTCGACCATCGAGTAGAACGAACGCTTTCCGAGAGCCAAGGCTGCTGCGGAGCGCTCCTTGAGTGCTGCCACTGCATCTGCCACCTCTGCGTCGAGGGTGTCCACAGCGACCACTCGTGTCACGAGACCGTAGTCGAGGGCTTCCGTCGCGGTGAGGACACGACCGGTCATCATCATGTCGAGCAGCGCTTTTCTTGGCATCGACCGCACAAGAACGGCCGAGATCATCATCGGCCACAGCCCCAATCCGATCTCCGGGGTTCCGAGCTTTGCGGTGTCAACTGCAATCGTGATGTCGCAAGCAACAGCGAGGCCAAAACCGCCGCCGAGTGCGACACCATTGATTCGGCCGATGATGGGCTTGGGGTTTGCCCACATCGCACGGAACAGGTCGGCAAGAGCTGCCCGCTCTGCGTGGTGTGGGAGTGCATTGTCAACGAATCCACCTGCAAGGTCTCCACCAGCTGAGAAGGACCTATCCCCAGCTCCCGTAAGAACGACCACGTGGACCGACTCGTCCGCGGCGGATCGATCAATCGTGACCCTCAACTGCTGCATGGCCTCATTCGACAGAGGATTCCTACGTTCGGCATCATCGATGACGATCGTGGCGACGCCTGCAGATGCGTTGTAGGTAATCAACCGATGGCCTCGCAGTCGGGGAACGCGAAAATTCTACCCGGAAGTGCTGGATCTGCCGATTGCGGACCATCCGTCGGCACTATCGTGACACCATGCTCTGGATTCTCCTCGTGCTCGGCGTCTCGATCGTTGTTGGGTGGCTTCGCGGCGGGAAACTCCGGAACCTCACCGAGATACGCGTCAAGTTGTGGTGGCTTCTCCCTCTCGGTTTCTTGATTCTTGCCGCCGCAAGCTTCGTCCCGAGCGACATGCACGAACTCGCTGTGGCTCTCGTCCTCTTGTCCTACGTGCCACTGCTCATCTTCGTTTGGCTCAATCGCGAAGCCAGTGGAATCTGGATCGCCGGTCTGGGAATCCTGATGAACTTCACAGTGATTCTGCTCAACGGCGGCATGCCGGTGCTCGAAGAAGCAGCGATCATCGCTGGAGAAACCGGAGAGCTGGTTCTCGATGCGAAGCACGTTCTCCTCACCGAAGACACTCGGCTTCCGTTCCTTGCTGACATCATCCCACTGCCGAAAGCTGTGCTGTCGCTCGGAGACGTGTTCTTGGCGATCGGGGTGGGCGTGTTCTTGGAGGATCAGATGCGCCAGCCGTTGACACTGTTTGCACACCGAGTGACCGGTCTCCCGGGATCAGCTGCGGAGTCCGAGCGCCACTAGATCGGTTCTCGCTCAGCAAGCCCACGGGGCGGATCAAGACGCAATCCGCAACCTCTCGGCTAGAACGGGATCGCACCTCGGAAGACGAGAACCCTCCGCAGCGAGGCGGCAACCTGGGGGTCAAACTCGTACGCTGACCCCTGATGGATCCGCTCGAGTGACTCAACCGGAGAGAGCCCCATTTCGACCTGTGCCTGGTCGTAGGCAGATGTGACCTTGATGATCTTCGAGGCCATGGGAACGTCGGGATCGATCTCGATGCCCGGCGAACGGTACGGCCGATGCTGCTGCTCGACGAGGGTCGATACCTGCTCGAGGTAAGGCGCCTCGGCAATGATTTGTGCTCCCCAGCGTGCGATGTCCTCATCCGTATATCCAGCTTTCAGAATCGCTGGCTCGTTGAGGGTGATCCGACCAACGTCGTGCATCAACGCTGCGTACTCAAGTTCGACAACATCATTGGGGTGAAGACCCAGTTCCTGGGCGACGGCCACCGACAGATCTGCGGTCCGGGTCGAGTGTCCGAGCGGCGCGAGCCCTGCTACTTCGGGGATCTGCGCAAGGGCACGAATCGTTTGTCCATAGGTCACCCTTGTCGAGTCATATCGTTCGAATGCGAGATGACCGAAGGTGTACGGCAGTACCGACACTGCGAACGCCCAGCCTCCCATCACCGGCCAGGTGAGTCCAAAGAGTGCGCCTGCGGCGAATAGAGAGACGACGACGGCCCAATCCTCAAGTGCGAGAAGCCACAGATAGCGGCCAGCGAGTTCGGTGCGCTCGGCGCCGACAAAAGCGGACACGAGCGCACGGGCTACAAACCATGCGATTCCGCCGATGGCGACAGCAAGGACGATCGACCAAGTGTCATCGGTCACGCCCCACTCCTCGATGGCCCTGGATGCGTACTGGTATGCAACCGCATAGGTAGCAGCAGCAAGGGCATCACCGAGGAAGTCTCCATCGCTTCGGTGAGAGAATGCTGGCATCCGGCTTTGGATCATCCAGGAGGTTGCAAGCGATGCACACACGGCCGCACTAAATGCCGTCGGCTCGCTCATCAGGATGGATGCGGCGACAATGGCACCGATGCCGAGGCTCAGCCTGGTTCCTGAAGGAGCAGGCACAGTGATGACCGATACACCGGTGATCGCAACCACCCAGACGGATGCTTCCACGATCCATGCCGTCGTATCCACGCCATCGGCTGTGAGGCCGGCCAGCGTGTAGGCAACGGCACCGGCCGCAAGAACGAGCCATGCAATCACCGAGATCATGCGAAGACGTGTCTCAGCCATGGTCCGACCCCCGGCCCCGGTTTGTGTCCATGTGAGGAGATTCCGTTGCGGCGTGGGAGTGGCCGATGCCCTGCTCTGCCCTGCGCCGTGCCTCTTCTTCGGACAGCTCGACTGGTGACCCATAGCGTTCGCCCGATGCGGTCAATGCTTCAACGAAGACCTCGACGACCTCAGGATCAAACTGGGTGCCACCGTGTCGACGGAGCTCTGCAAACGCATACTCCTGGCTCAGCGCCACGCGATAAGAACGAGTCGAGGTCATCGCATCAAACGAGTCAGCAACCGCAAGGATCCTTGCCTCGAGTGACGGGGTTTCCCCAGACTCCCCGGTTGAGCCGTGATAGCCGTTCCCATCGAAGTGGGCATGGTGGTTGGACGCGATGTCAACCATCGGCTTCAAGAAGTCGACTTCGTTCAGCAGGTCCTCGACATGGTGAACGTGGGCCTGCATCTCGTGATACTCGTCGTCGGTGAGTCGTGCCTTCTTGCGGATGACCTCGCGGGGCACCGCGAGCTTGCCGACGTCGTGGATCAAGGCCGCCCACCGCAGCTTCTCAAGCTGTGTTCCGTTGAATCCCATCGCCGTTCCGATCATGTCTGAGAAGTAGGCGACCCGTTCCGTATGGCCTCGCGTATAGAGATCCTTGGCCTCAAGAGCCTTGATGAACCCTGCGAGGGTCGACAGTTGTGCCTCGCGGAGCTTGGCGTAGGACTCAAAGGCCATGTACCCGGTGTAGAAGACAATTCCGATCAGCGGAATCGACGCCGGCCCGATCAACAGATATGTGGTGCCGAGCAGGACGCCCAAGAACCCCATTCCGACCATCGGCAGCAGGATCGATGCCATGTGCGACCAAGGGTTTGCCTCCTTGTGGCCGTAGACAGACCTGACGATGAACGCGACGAGCTGGTAGTTGACAAAGCCATACGTAATCGCAGCCAAGGCGGAGGCGAGGGCAACCCGCCACAGGTTGCCGCTTGTGACGGGATCAGGCCCCATCACGAGGACAAACACGACGGCGGCGGCCGAAACAGTGATCACCAGCTGACCGAAGTTCACCGCCGGTTGGAACCAACGCCGCTCGCGTATGTCATCAGGCGTAACGAGCGCGAGAGCCGCCATGGTGGCAACGCCGAGAACTGCTGATTCGTAACCGAAGGCGACGGCCGCAGTCATCACGACCATGACGCTTGGACTCGCAAAAAGTCGGTCGTTGACCTCGACAGTGTTCCATTCGAAGAAGACGAAACATGCTGCGAAGAGAGCCCACAACCAGAACGGTGTAGGAAAGTCTTGGAGAAGCGCCAGCGCGATCAACACTGTCGCGCCAGATACGACGAAGCCAATGGCTAGCCGCACCTTTGCTTTCTGTTGGCGTACCAGTTCGTTCGGGTACATGGGTCCTCGGGGTCGGATCGAGGAGGAGGGGTTGCCCGGGGAAACTCGTTAGCCGACTCTTAGGGAAGCTGCGCCAGCCAAGAGGGCCGTTGCAAGCGTTCCGAGGGTCAATGCGAGTTTGATAACACGGCTCTTCACGATGGTCTCCAGTGTCGTTTCCTCATCGCCGACATCAATTCGTCGAGTCAGGGAGCTATTTCCGCTTCGCTGGAGTAATTCGTTGTGAGCTACCCGGGTTTCCACCACCTCCAATCGCCCAGTGATCTTTCGACCAGGCAATACATTCAGTTTCGGTTCTAAATGCCTGTCCCTAAACCGAAACGAAGTGCGCGCAGGTGCGCGAAACCTCGCCCGGACCCCCGCCCAGAGGCCCTCGACCGTCGTGTAGACAGTCGGCGCACAACATATCGTGGAAGTGCAAGCGGTGCAAGGTATTACCCGCTTTGCCAACTTCTTCCAACATGCGGAAGAAGCACCCTGTTTGGTCGAAACCGACTACGCTCGCCGTCATGTCGGTGAACTTCAAAGAACTCGAAGAAGGCCTCACGCGCCTTGAATCGGTAGATGCTGCAAGAGTCGTGAACGAGGGCAACCGCATCACGGAAGTCCATGTAATCGCTGCGGCAGAGAAGCCGGCTAAGCAGGTTGTGCGGGATGTCCAGAGCCTTGCAATGGCTCGGTTCGGGATGTCCATCGATCGCAGGGTGATCTCGGTCGTGCAGATCAGCCCTCACGATCTTGATCTGGTCATCGGATCTCGGGCCGCCCTCACACGTATCTCGGAGACTCCGAACGGAACTCGGACGGCAATCGAGGTAACCCTTCGCCACGAGGACGAGGAACACGTCGGCATGGCCATTGGCCCAGCAGTCGCCTCCGCGCGGCTCCGATTGGTTGGCGAGGCGACCATCGATGCCATCGAGAAGACCTTCAGTGATATCCCTCCGATTGCCCTCGATTCGATCACCGTTGCGTCGGTCGGCCCTCGCAGGGTGGTCGTAGCGGTCGCGGTGAGTGCAGGGAACACGGGTGGCGAGGATCTCAGCGTCGGATCGGCGATCTCTACAGGAAACGACGACGACGGTGCCGTGAAGGCCGTACTCAACGCCCTCAACCGACGAATCACTACTCCGACGGGATGAACCGGCCGCCAGAGGCCAGGCTGTCAACCGGCAAGACTCAATCGGATGTCGGCATCGTGGTCTCGCCACACTTTCTGGCATCGCAAGCCGGCGTCGACATTCTTAATTCCGGGGGCAACGCGGTTGATGCAGCAATCGCAGTGGATGCTGTGCTGTCTGTAGTTCTGCCAGATACCTGTGGACCTGGTGGCGATCTATTTGCGCTGGTACACCAACCTGGTGACATTAAGCCAACGGCCCTCAACGCCTCAGGGCGATGCGGTTCGGGAGTGACGGCCGATGAGCTTCGTGATCGAGGTCTTGGTGAGGTCCCGTACCGGTCACCGTGGAGTATCTCGGTGCCGGGATGCGTCGACGGTTGGTTCGCTCTTAGCCAACGACATGGCGCGTTGGACCTTTCGACAGTGTTCGAAGCAGCAGTAGGGATCGCAACGGCCGGATTCCCCGTGGGCTACGAGCTTGCCTCCTCCCTCAACCGGCTCGCACCGATGCTGAGAGATCAACCATCCGCAGACGAGCTGTATCCCAACGGAACTCCGCCAGAGGTTGGCTCAGTCGTCACGAGACCACGGTTCGGTCGCACCCTCCAGTCGATAGCCAGCAGCGGGAGAGACGCCTTCTACACCGGGCAAGTTGCTGCTGGAATTCAGAAAGCGTCCGAGGGTCTCATCACTCCGGACGACCTCGCTCATAATCAGGCCGAATGGATCGAACCGCTCGGAGCGAGCCTCTTCGGCCGAACCGCTTGGACCATCCCTCCCAATAGTCAGGGCTATCTCACGCTTGCAACGCTCCGGATCTTCGAGATGCTCAACCCGCCAACCGACCCGAACGACCCACTATTCACCCATCTCCTCATCGAGGCGTACAGGTCTGTTGCATGGGAGCGTGAGGACACGGTCGGAGACCCGAACTCTGCCAACGTGTCTACCGACAAGCTCTTGTCTGAAGAGCGACTAGCCGAGCGTGCAGCTCAAGTTTCAAGGGAAGCAACCAACCGGTGGCCGGTTCCAAGCAGGCTCCCAGGCGGCACCGCCTACATGACCGTGCTCGACGGATCGGGCATGGGCATCTCGTTCATTCAGTCCAACTTCGCCGGGATTGGCTCCGGGCTATCTGCCGGCGACACCGGCGTATGGCTCCACAACCGAGGCGCAGGCTTCAACCTCATTCAGGGTCACCCGAATGAGTTCGCGGCCGGGAAGCGACCGCTCCACACCCTGTCACCGACGTTGTGGACACATGGTCAAGATCTCGACCTGCTCCTCGGCACGCGGGGCGGCGATCAGCAGCCGCAATACCTCGCCCAGTTCGCTGCCGCGCACTACCACGCAGGGCTGTGCACCGACGACGCACAATCACTGCCCAGATGGAACATGACACAACCGCGACCCGGCACCGACAGTCAGCTACGCATTGAGGGTCGTTACGCACCTTCGGTGCGACCCACCCTTGAACGACTTGGTCATGATGTTTCGCTTGCGCAGAGTTACGAACCTGGATGGGGGCCGATTTCAGCGATCGATGCGAGCGCTGATCGAAAAGGTTCAGCGGATCCGCGTGTTACGACCAGTGCAGCCATTTCTACCTAGCTGTCGGAGAAGAACCCTGGAATCGGCGAGGCGGTCGGTGCACGACGGCGCTTACGGCGCTTCGACCAGATTCCAAGAGCCGCCGCACTAGTGGCGACCACCAGTGCAACAACCACCAGGGTGATGCCGACAATCCACTCCGTCGTAGGTGTTGTACGGCCTGTCAGGTCGACTCGGAGGGCGGTACGCCACTCGCCTTCGATTTCAGACCATCGTTCACCGTCTGTTTCAAGCAGGACTTCAGTCCCGTACTGGGCAACGGCGAAGTCGATGAAGTCGCCGACGGCTTGGAAGTTCTGCTCAGGATCCCAATCCCGAACGGCAGGCTGTGATGACTCAGTCCAATCGATGACTGCTTCGGTATCGAAGAAGTTCTCAACCATTACGTCACGGTGGTACAGCTCAAGCCGGTCAAGGATTCTTGCGCGGTACCACTGACCGATGACGCTTGACAGCGGTTCGGGATGACCGCCTTCCTGCCCGTGTTGCCAAAGAGCATGATGAGTCAACCCGAATGCGACCGCCGGTCCAACAAGACCAATGCGCTGTGTGCTCAACAGCAGCAGCCCGTCGTCCATCTCCATCCGTGCATGGAGTCGCTGCGAACCCTGCACGTATGGACTTGTGTCGAATGCGGATTCGTTGTCAACAAGACACACCGTTGCAGAGAACGGACCAATGTCGTCGTTGAGCCATCCCTCAACGAGCTTGACCTCGCGGTTGAAACGGTCAGCAAACCCCGGTCTGACACCGGTGGCCTCAACACTGACAGCGCCAGAGGACACCTCGACCCACGAAGTCTCTGGAAATCGGTCTGCACACGACCCAGCAGCGGCAGAGACAGGTGATGCGATGATTCCAAGAGCTCCGACGAGGGCAAGCACGACAAGAAGTCTCATCGTGAAACGGTAACGCCGTACCGAGAACAGCGTCTGGAGCGACATCTCGATACGACTGATCACGGTCGTTGCAACCCGACTGTTTGGCAGATTCTGCCACCAGTCGGGTTGCTCTATCGGAATGTGCCCTATACCCTGAAACTCGCGAAGAACAGGGTCCTTCCGCGCTGGAACGTGACCCGAATGCTCCCAACGATAGAAAGTGGAGCTTTCGCATGGAAAAGACAGACCATCTCAGCGGAGCTACGTGAGACCTCGTACCCCGATCGCATATGCCGGACTCTTGATCATCGCCCTCGTAGCGGTGGTCGGCTTCGCTGCGTTCTCGCCGAGCTCGACTCCCGAGACTCTCCCGCCGACAACGAATGACGACGTCGAGGCCCTCGAAACTTCTGCCAGGGTCGCATCCGCCGTCCTCGCACTCCGGGTCTCAGACGCCGAGAGCCGGACGGCCACCACACAGACTGCGCCGACGACAACCACAGCACCTGGTGCAGAGGCGGCTGCAGACGAACCGAGCACGACCACGGAGGCTTCCACCACCACGGACGCGCCAACCACCACCCAAGCTTCAACGACAACTGCTGCTCCTGCAACTTCCTCCGCAGCCAAGGACACAACACCGCCAAAGCTCAGGGTGACCTCTCCCGATGACGGTGCGACCGTGACCAACCGAATCGTTGAGTTCAGGGGCACCAGTGAGCCAGGCGCTCGCGTAACGGCAGGCCCATACGAGGCAGACGTTGCCGACGATGGAGACTGGCAGATCGAACTCGTACTCGCTCCCGGCGCAAACGGGGCTGTCTTTACGGCGGTGGACAAGGCCGGCAATGAGTCTTCTGTTCGCATCGTCGTGAACTACGAGGTAGCGACAACAACAACCAAGGCCACCACGACCACGACCAAGGCGACAACCACGACGACGTCGGGTTCGAGCGGCTCCAAGTGGTCACCGAACTGGCCAGCCGACTCTGGTGGCATACGAAACGTTGAGAATTGGCGTTCAACAGTGTCCCAGTATTGGCCAGCGCACCGCGTTGACTGTGTCCTCGGAATTATCCACCGCGAGTCGAAGGGTGACCCTCGAGCGTTCAACGCATCCTCGAGTGCCGAAGGCCTCATGCAGCACCTCTCAAAGTACTGGCACTCCAGAGCCGTCGGCGCTGGATTCGTCGACGGAAATGGTCTTGTCGCCACTCCGTACAACGGCAAAGCGAACATTGCCGCGGGCGCGTACCTCGCAAATTGGGCCGAGACCTACCAGTCGGCATGGTGGTGGCCTTGGAAGTCATCCGGCGGGGTATTCACTGCTCAATACGGATCCTGCACCGCATCGAACCCCGGCTGAGCCCACACCAGCCGTACACTCACTAGAGATGAACAGCACTGCAAAGAACGTCGTCCGGCTCGGTGGAGTTGCCGTTGGAATAGCCGCTGCAGCGTGGGCGCTCAGACACCGTCTCCTTCCGGAACCTGAGGTGAACACCGATCCCCCACCGAAGTTCCGCGAACCACGATCCGATGCCCCCGAAGACATCACCGACGTAAAGGGCATCGGACCAGCGACAGCAGCCAAGCTCGCCGACGCAGGCATCGACACCATTTCGGAGCTTGCCGAAGCTGATGCAGACGCTCTCGCAGCTTCGATCGGCAACTCGGCCTCCACGACCGCCAAGTGGATCGATGCCGCCGCACAACACGGCTGAGGACGATGCTGTACCTGACCGAGCCTGACAACCTCGGGGAAGCCCTTGGGGATGAACCCCCCTATCGCGCGCGGCAGCTGCGTGAGTGGCTCTACGAACATCCGGTGCTCACCACAGACGATATGACCAATCTCCCGAATCCTGTGAGGGAGCGACTTGCATCGAGTTTGTGGCCATTCGACGTCGAAATTGAACAGACCGCAGACGCCGGTGAGACCGTGAAATGGCTCTTTCGTTGCACCGATGGTTCACCAATCGAGACCGTGTTGATGGGATACCACAATCGCACAACCCTCTGTATCTCCTCACAGGTCGGGTGCGCAATGGGCTGCACCTTTTGTGCGACGGGACAGTTCGGCTTCGACCGCCATCTCGATGCGGGCGAGATCGTCGCACAAGTTGCGTTCGCAAACGCATATCTGCGGGCGCATCCGATGCCGCACAGCCCCGAACGCGTCACGAACGTGGTCTTCATGGGGATGGGCGAGCCGCTCGCAAACTACAAGCACACCATTGAGTCGATTCGGCGAATGATCGAGGAGATGGGCATGTCAGCACGGTCGATCACGGTCTCCACAGTCGGCTTCGTGCCAGGGATGCTGAAGCTTGTCCACGAACCCTGGCCTGTGAATCTGGCTGTGAGCCTGCACTCGACGATTCCTTCTGAGCGGACAAAACTGGTCCCGATCAACGACCGATATCCGATCGAAGCCGTCGTCGATGCGGCGAACGACTACTACGTGGAAAAGGGAAGAAGAGTGTCACTCGAGTGGACCCTGATCGCGGGCGAGAACGACTCTGATGAGGAAGCCGAGGGACTCGCCAGAATCGCTCGATCGATTCATGCGCACGTGAATGTGATCGCCGTCAATCCGACGCCACTTTCAGACGATCTGCCTCCCGACCGGGATCGGGTGCGCCGGTTCATCGGGACGCTGAGACGTGAAGGCGCAAATGTGACACTCCGTGATACCCGGGGCAAAGACATCGATGCTGCATGCGGTCAGCTACGTCTTCGAGCGGAGCCCTCGTAGACCGGTAGCCTGCCGACATGGAATCAACTCGACTCAACGAAGGCGACGCCGCTCCGGCGTTCACCGCACAGGACCAAACCGACACAACACGGACCCTCGCCGAATTCGAGGGCTCGCCGCTCGTCGTCTACTTCTACCCAAAGGCATTCACGCCAGGTTGCACGACCGAGTCCTGCGACTTCCGGGATCGCCACGAGGTGTTCGCCGCGCATGGCTACAGCATCCTCGGCGTTTCGCCAGACACGCCCGAGAAGCTTGCAGAGTTCAAGGCCGAGTATGAGCTGCCCTTCGATCTGCTGTCTGACCCTGATCACACGATGTCGGCCGCCTATGGAGCGTGGGGTCTCAAGAAGAACTACGGACGCGAGTACGAAGGCATCATCCGTTCCACCTTCCTCATAGGTGCAGACGGCACCATCACCAACGCCCACTACAACGTCCGGGCCAAGGGACACGCCGAACGCATCTCGTCCGAAGTCGGCAACTGATGTCAGCGGTTCGCACTGCAATTCTTCCAGTCGCGGGGCTGGGCACCCGGTTTCTTCCGGCGAGCAAGGCGACGCCCAAAGTGCTGCTCCCGATTCTCGATCGACCGCTGCTCCAATACGCAGTTGACGAGGTGCTCGCTGCCGGTATCGAATCCATCGTGATCGTCACTGGGCGCGGCCAGGGTGCGATCGAAGACTATTTCGACATGAACTTCGAGCTTGAGATGAAGCTCAGCGACCATGGACGACACGAAGAGCTTGCCTCACTGCGCGAGCTCCGTCCGGACGCAGGAAGGGTTGCATACGTAAGACAAATCCAACCCCTCGGGTTGGGCCACGCCGTGTGGTGTGCAAGAGAACTCATTGGCAATGAACCGTTTGCCGTTCTCCTACCTGATGAGCTGATTGTCGGCGACCCACCTCCACTGCGCACGATGGTTGAACGCCACGCGGAACTGGGCGGAAACATTGTTCTTGTCGACGAAGTTGACCCGTCTGACACGCACAAATACGGGATCATCACACCCGACGAGACCAACAATGGCGCAACCAGGGTCACGTCAATCGTTGAGAAGCCACGGCCGGAAGATGCCGCATCGAACCTTGCCGTCGTCGGTCGGTACATTCTCGAATCCGAGGTGATGAACCTTCTCGGCTCATTGGAAGCCGGGGCTGGCAACGAGATCCAACTCACGGATGCGATCAAGGCATCGATCGCCAGCACACCTCTCCATGCGGTCACAGTCGAGGGCGAACGGTACGACTGTGGGTCGAAAGAAGGCTTCCTTGCGGCGACCGTTGCCAAAGCGATGGCCGATCCGAGCCTTGAGGACACCATGACAAACCTTGCACGTAGCATCGTTGACAACGGCGGAGGCACACATGACAAAGCTTGATCAGCTGGCGGAAGCAGGACAATCGATCTGGTACGACTTCATACGCAGAGACATGCTGACCGGTGGGGGTCTTTCCGCCCTCGTCAACGACGGCGTTCGTGGCGTGACATCCAACCCATCGATCTTCCAACAGGCGATTGCCCAATCGGATCTCTACGACTCGCAGATTCTCGAGCTCGGCAATGTCTCGGCCGCCACTGCCTTCGAAGCCCTGGCAGTCGATGACATCAGAGCAGCAGCAGACATCCTCCGATCGGTCTACGACAACACCGACGCGCACGACGGTTACGTCAGCCTTGAGGTCTCACCGACCCTTGCGCATGACTCAGCAGGAACCATCGCAGATGGGATGCGTCTGTGGAACATGGTCGATCGTCCGAATCTGATGATCAAGGTGCCAGCGACCAACGAGGGCATTCCGGCGATCACCGAACTCACCGCAGCGGGTATCAACATCAATGCAACGCTGATGTTTTCTCTTGCGGATTACGAGAGTGTTGCTCTCGCGTATATCGAGGGTGCGCGTCGGGCAGCGTCACCGGATCGACTCGCATCCGTCGCCTCATTCTTTGTCAGCCGCGTGGACAACGCCACCGATGCGGCCTTGACCCGCGTCGGGAGCGGCCAGGCCCAAGCTCTTCTCGGCACCATCGCCATCGCAAACGCAAAGGCTGCGTACGCCAGGTACATCGAGCTTTTTGAAGGCGACGCTTTCGCTGACCTGGCCCGAGTTGGGGTCTCACCGCAGCGAGTGCTGTGGGCATCGACATCGACCAAGAACCCTGAGTACCGCGATGTGATGTATGTCGAGGAGCTGATTGGTCCAAACACCGTGAATACAGCTCCGCCGGCGACCATCGAGGCGTTCGAGGACCACGGCGTTGTGAAGGTCGACTCACTTCTTGGTGATATTCAGCAGGCCATCACCACGATTGAATCCCTACCGTCGATAGGTGTCGATTTCGACCAGATCACGAGTCAGCTTCAAATCGATGGTGTCAAGTCATTTGCAGACTCGTATGAGAGCCTGCTCCAGTCGATCGAGTCGAAACAGGCTGCGATCGCCTCGTGACGTTGCAGGTCTCGGTCGATGACACTGGATTGCAGCCTGTGGTCGACGCGTGCGCGGCCGAGGACACTGTTGCACGCATTTGGGCTGAGGATCCCACGGTGTGGACCGATCCTGTTGAGCCGGAGGTGTCGGATCGGCTTGGTTGGCTTCACCTGTCCGAGACATCACGACCGCTGATACCAACGATCGAGGCCCTCGCTTCGGCGGCCCGCGACGAAGGAGTCACGAAGGTCGTTCTCCTGGGCATGGGCGGGTCCAGCCTTGCGCCGGAGACTTTCGCTGCGAGCTTTCCGCGTGTTGACGGCTATCCGACGCTTACCGTTCTCGATTCGACTCACCCCGACGCCATCTCGCATGCGTCCGAAAGTATTGATCCCGCATCGACGTGGTTTGTCGTCTCCTCGAAGTCCGGCGGCACGCTGGAGACGATGAGCTTGTTCGAGCATTTCTGGGCGAGCACATCCTCCGCATCGTCAACGCCGGGCCAGCAGTTCATCGCAGTGACCGACCCGGGCTCAAGCCTCGAGGAGCTGGCAACCGATCGACGGTTCCGGGCGATTGTGCTCGCCGATCCGAACGTCGGAGGCCGGTACTCAGCTCTCACCGCTTTCGGCTTGGTGCCAGCCGGCCTCATCGGAATCGATCTCACACGGCTATTGAACGCTGCACAGACTGCGGAGAATCGGTGCAAGCCGACCATCCCTCTCGTCGAGAACCCCGGATTCATGGCCGGTGCCTTGATGGGTGCACGGTCTGTCGACGGCAACAGGGTCGTGTACTTCGAAGCCTCGAAACCGGCGGAAGAGCTACCGGCATGGGCAGAGCAGCTCATCGCAGAGTCGACAGGTAAGGAGGGCAGAGGCATCCTCCCTGTTGCAGGGGGCCCACGCCCGGCAACTGCTTCGGCAACGGCGGTGGCTGTCGGCGGGTCGAACGTTCCTGATGCCGATATCTCGATCACGTTCGACGATCCATACGACATTGCTGGAGCGATGTTTGTCCTCGAGTTCGCAACGGCCGTCGCAGGCTCGATCATCGGGATCCATCCCTTCGACCAACCTGACGTCCAGCTCGCAAAAAAGCTGGCGCACGAGGCCATGACAGGATCTCTAGAAAGTACCGGCGACGATCTGATCGACAGCGTGGCTGCCGCAACCGAGATTCGCTCATTGGTCGAAGCCGAGCCCTCGTACGTGGCAATACAGGCGTATGTCGAGCCAACTCCGGAAACGATGTCCGGCCTATTCGAACTGGCCGAAACGATCTCTGCTCGCTTCGACACCTTCGTCACCGTCGGAGTTGGCCCGCGGTTCCTTCACTCGACTGGCCAGCTGCACAAAGGTGGCTTTGCCGGAGGCGTTTATGTTCAATTGATAGACCAACCGTCCACATCGCTGAACCTCCCTGGCGCGGACTTCAGCTTCAACGACCTCATCAGAGGGCAGGCAGACGGTGATGCAGCCGCTCTCGCAGCGCGACAACGAAGTGTCATCAGGGTCGATCTCGGCGACGCTCCAACCGCCCGACTTGTTGCGTTGACCGCAGCACTGCAACCGTCTGAAGAGGCTGGCTAGTCGACGACGCCGACGTCGACGCCGATCCGTCCACGCCCAATCGCGACCGAAGGTGCAGGGGTGACACGCGACGACGGACGCTTGTCCGAAGCTTCGCTCGGCAGCTCGAGGCGGAAGATGGACCCGTCGACAAAGTGATAGGTGAGCGATCCGCCCATCGTCACGGCGAGGGTTCTGGACACGGTGAGTCCGAGACCAACCGATCCGGGTTGACCTGCAGCGTGATGCGCTCGCTCGTAGGCGGTAAAGATTCGCTCTTGATCGGACGGTGGAATGCCTGATCCGTCATCGCACACATCAACAACCCACGCTCCTGGGGCCTCGCGCATTCGCACCGCGACATTCGGACCGCCATATCGCTGCGCATTGGTGATCAGGTTGCGGATGATCTGACGAACACGCATCGAATCCGCCTCAACGACACCATTTGCAAGCTCCGTGGCGATGCGGGTTCCTGGTGCACTCGTAAAGCCAGCGAGCACCGAGTTGATCTCTTCGTCGAGGCGTACCGACTCGATGCGTACTGCCACCTCTCCAATGTTTGCGCGTGCTGCTACCAGGAGGTCCTCGATCAGGTCTGACATGTCGCGGCTCTGCTCCACGAGGAGCTGAGTGAACTCCCCCAGCTCATCATCAGAGAGATCCATCCATCTTTCGTTGAGCTCGTGCGCCATACCGGTCACCACCGTGAGCGGGGTCCTGAGCTCATGGGACACCGAGGCCACGAAAGAATCCTTCGAGCGGAGTAGATCTTCGAGCCGATCCTGTGCGGCCGCCTTGTCAACAGCAGCGGCCAATACATTTGCGACCGAATGTAGGAAGTTGAGGTCGTCCGATGTGAAGACGCGCTCATCGCGGGCGACGACGGCAAGCGTCCCAAACTCGATGTCGCTGCCCGGGATCATCACGGCGACAACCGATGAGACTCCGTCTCGGCGCAGACCCGGCGCGGCAAACTCGATCTCTGTTGCCGTACGAAGCACAACCGGAGCGGCAGTCATGTGCGCACGATCGGCCACTGCTGCGACCGCCGACGGATCGAGATCGATCTCGGAGCTCTGCCCGACAAGAACGAACTCGCCGGATGGGTCTCTCTCAAGGACAACAGCACCGCATGTCCGGAGAACGCGTGCGACCGTCTCAGCCACGGACCGCATCACGGCGCCGATGTCATC
>JBPCTY010000179.1:0-25346 GCA_051011415.1 Acidimicrobiia bacterium | reverse complement strand
CTTGTCACCAATGTCACACTTCTTGAGAAGGCGATCGACCTTGGCGTTGCAAACGCCGTGCTCGTGAAGGTGAACCAAATCGGAACTCTTTCGGAGACCCTGTTCACGATGGAGCTTGCCGAGCGGGCTGCATACGGCGCCATGGTGAGTCATCGTTCCGGCGAAACCGAGGACTCGTTTATCGCGCACCTCGCGGTTGCAACCAACGCCGGTCAGATCAAAACTGGCGCTCCGGCCCGTGGTGAGCGCACCGCCAAGTACAACCAGCTGTTGCGTATCGAAGAACGCCTCGGGGACGAGGCAAGGTACGCCGGGTGGGACCGATTCAGGAAGTTCCGATGACCGAGACACTCGAGCGCACATCCGAGAGACCCGCACGCTCCAAGCGGCGCGGGTCGCGGTGGCGTTCAATGGCGTTCATCGTGCTGCTCGTCTCGCTTGGGCTTGTTGCGACCGGTGTGCTTCCCGTGCAGCAGTTCCTGGAACGAGAGACCCAAGTCAACGACGCCCAAGCACGCCTTGACGCACTCGTTGAGGACAACACCGCACTTGAGGACCAAGCCACAGCGCTGCTCTCCGATCAGGAGATAGAACGGATCGCCAGAGAGCAGTACGGCTACGTCAGGGAAGGCGAGATCGGATACGTTGTCACGACGCCCGACGGCGAGGACATACCGTCGAGTCCTCCCCAGCCGGTACCGGTCGAGACCGATGGACGAGGCTTCCTTGAAAAGATCTGGGACTTCATAACTGGGAGCGATGCCACTGGCAATGGATGACCGTGACGTCGTCGCGCTGCAGATCGGCCGACCACCACGATCTGCCGCCGTCGTAGAGAGTCGCTGCCATCTGGGATTACCCGTGGTGACCCAGGTGCCTCCGATACTCGACGATGGCACCCCCTTTCCGACATCGCACTGGCTCACCTGCCCGCTTGCCACGATCCGGATATCCAGATTGGAAGCGCAAGGGGGCGTCAAGGAGTTTGACGCACGGATCGCATCTGACCCTGACCTCGCAGAACGCTGGGGAGCAGCGATGCGCAGATACGAGACGCAGCGCGACCAGGCGGTCCCAGAGTCATTCGATGGACCCAAGCCGTCCGGTGGAATCGCCGGTAGTCGGTGGGGCGTCAAGTGCTTGCACGCCCAGTACGCCGACACAGCCGCTGGGAATGAGAACCCTGTCGGCCTCGAGGTTGCGGAAGCAATCGAGCCGCTCGATTGCACTGTCGGGTGTGTCGTTCCTGCTGAAGGCGACCGCGTCGTGAGAAATCCCGAGTGGCGGGAGCCGTGACGATTGCTGCAGTCGACATCGGGAGCAATTCCGTACGGCTGTTGGTTCGCGACGGGAACGGTCTCGAACTCGCCAGATGCGTGGAAGTGACATCACTCGCCCGCGGGGTCGACGCCTCCGGGCGCCTTGCGGCGGATCGCATCGCAGCCACGATGTTGGTGCTTGGTGACTACCGACGCATAATGGATCTGCATCGGGTCGACGATGGAGCGGCGGTTGCCACCTCTGCCGTGCGAGACGCCAGTAACGGGCTTGATCTGATCGCCAGCGCAGCCGGCATTCTTGGCTTCGCACCGCAAGTCATATCGGGTGACCGAGAGGCAGAGCTTTCTTTCTCCGGAGCGGCGGCAGGAATCGAGGATGAGACCGTTGTGGTGGACATCGGTGGCGGCTCAACGGAAGTGATCGTGGGGTCTAATGGAACTTCGGAATGGAGCCACAGCTATGACATTGGGTCGGTGCGACTCACCGACCGCTGCATTCACGACCGACCCGTCAGCGGCGAGGTGATGTCAGAGGCGATCGCTGAGGTGCGATCGGTCCTGAGCAATCCAGATGTGAGGAACCCGGGTGGAGACGTGATTGGGGTTGCGGGAACATTCACCAGCTTGGCTGCGATACACCTCGGGCTTGAGACATATGATCGGTCGGCCGTTGATGGCACGGAGTTGACGGCACACGACCTCGGTGGGTTGGTCGAACACCTATCGAAGATGACGCTTCATCAGACAGAATCGATCCCATCGTTGGAGCCGAAGAGAGCGCCCGTCATCCTTGGGGGAGCCATCATCGCGAGCGAGACGATCGCGGCTCTTGGTGCTGGCGCTGTGCGTATCAGCGAACGTGATCTACTCGACGGTATCGCCGACGCACTCGACAACGCCTGAACGCTATTCGGCTGCTGCTGCCATAGCACGGTCGACCATGTGGCTTGGAAGCTCCTGATAGTGATCGTGTGATGCCGAGAAGCTGCCCCATCCGTGCGTAATGGACCGCAGGTCGATCGCATACCTGACGATCTCGCTGGTCGGAATCTCTGCTTCGACGGTCTGGGTCCCATCGTTGTTGGCCATGGAACCCTGGACAGCTCCCCGTCGTGAGGCTATGTCCCCCATCACGTCGCCCTGATACTCGGGCGGCACCGTAATGAGCACCTTTGACACCGGCTCGAGAACAATGGGTCCTGCGGCAGCAAACGCCTCCTTGAATCCGGCTCTCGCTGCAAGCTTGAAAGCCATCTCGGAGGAGTCGACGGAGTGATACTTGCCATCGTCGACGGTTACCTCGAGATCTACCACGGGATATCCGTGCACACCTCCCAAGGCCATGGTCTCGATCAGGCCCTTCTCCACAGCGGGGATGAACTGCCGAGGAATCGATCCGCCCTTCACCTTGTCGACGAACATGAAGCCGTCGCCGCGCGGGAGCGGTTCGAACCGAAGATGAGCGACGCCGTATTGGCCATGGCCGCCAGATTGCTTCTTGTGCTTGCCCTCGGCTTCCGCCGACCGGGAGATGGTCTCTCGATAGGGGACTCGCACCGCTTCTTGATCGACTTGGACACCGAACTTCCGGTCGAGCTTCTCGATCGTGATCTGAAGGTGGGTCTCTCCCATTCCCCACAGCAGTGTTTGGTGGGTCTCCTCTTCCTGTTCAACCCGGAGCGATGCGTCCTCCTCAAGGATCCGATGGAGCGAGGTGCTCAGCTTGTCATCGTCTGCCTGCGTTCGTGCGATGAGGGCGGTCGCGAGCACCGGGGCTGGTCGGTCGATTGGGTGCGCGGTGACTGGCTGGTTTCGTGGCGCAAGCGTGTCCCCGGTCTTGGTATCGACCAGCTTGGCGGCAGCGACGATGTCGCCGGCAGGCGCCGATGGAACAAGAGTCGTCTCCTTGCCAAACATCGTTGCGATCTTTGCAAGTCGCTCATCCTGTCCTGAGCGTCCCGAGATCAGATGAGTATCCGGTGTAAGGGTTCCGGACATCACCTTCATCAGCGAGATCTGGCCGACGTATGGATCGGCAATGGTTTTGAAAACGAATGCCAGCGGATCGCCATTGGGATCCTTGGGGACCTCAATGAGTTCGTCCCCGGCCATTACGGTCGTGACGGGGCGATCCAGCGGCGCAGGCCCGAGTTCGACAATGAAATCTGCCAGCCTGTCGACGGCAATCGGTCCAGTCGCCGATCCACACACCACTGGGAAAACTTTGGCGTTCGCCACGCCAACAGCCATGGTGTGCTCCAGTTCCTCGACGGAAGGGACGTTTCCTTCAAGGTATGCCTCGAGCATGGCGTCGTCGGCAACGACAATCCCTTCGACAAGGTTGTCGTGGACCTCGTGCTCCTGATCAACCATTTCTTCAGGCATGTCGACTACTTCCGACTGCCCAGAGTCGTAGATGTACGCCTTGTCCCTGAAGAGGTCTGCAACACCGTGGAATGCAGCCTCTTCTCCGATTGGGAGCTCAATTGGTGCGATGCCAGCACCAAACCGGTCCCTGAGTTCCTTCAGCGTTCGTTCAAACGAGGCTCGTTCCTTGTCGAGCTTGTTGATGAACACCATCCGAGGTACACCGAGCTTCTCCGCAATGCGCCATGCATACGCAGTCTGGACCTCGACTCCATCAACCGCGCTCACCACGAACACTGCAAGGTCCGTTACTCGCAGTGCCGCATGAAGGTCACCTGCGAAATCGGCGTAGCCAGGAGTGTCGATGAGGTTGATCTTGTGTTCACGCCACTCGAACGGAGCCATGGCCATCGTGACGGTCATCTGACGGCTGTGTTCCTCAGGGTCGTAGTCGGTGACAGTATTCCCTGCTTCAACGGTTCCGATTCTTCCGATCGATCCAGATCGGAACAAAAGAGCTTCCGCAAGGGTCGTCTTGCCGGAGCCAGAATGCCCGACGAGAGCGACGTTGCGGATCTTCTCAGGAGGGAAGACCTTCACCAACGTTCTCCTTCTGTGGCTGGTCCAAGCCTACGCAACCGTCGTTGCCTACGCCGGGGCGGTATCGGGTACCCTCGCTCGATGCCCGGGTGGCGAAAACGGCAAACGCGGCGGACTTAAAATCCGCTGTCCCTTCGGGGGCATGTGGGTTCAACTCCCACCCCGGGCACCCTCAAGTGGGTGGGACTCGTGCGGCAGGGCCGCGGACTACTGCTCGCGAAAGATCTCGAGTGCGACACGCATGATCAGGGTTGCTCCTGTGAACAGCCCGATGAATCCGAGAATGTCGAACAGGTTCAGGTGATTGAGAACGAGGACATCGCTCTCGATCGAGAACAGCATCGCTGAGACCACACCAAGTCCGATGCCGATGAACGCAAGGACGAACCGATTGACGATGCGTGATATCGCTCGGACGTCGTCCTCGGTCTGGAAGAGAGATACCCGGACCGTCAGCTTGCCCCTCTCGAGTTGACCAGCAATGCGGTCCATGTGGAGCGGTGCTTTCCGGAGGAGCGGGGCGAGCCTGATCACTTCCTGCTTCGCTTCGTGGGCCAGGGTCTCAGGTGTGATCTGACGGTGCATCTGATCAGATGCGAGCCGCTCGGCCATGGTGATCAGGGGGTAGTTGGGGCTGAGCGCTTCAAGCGAGCCCTGAATTGTGACGAGCGCTCGGAAGAGGGCGGTGATGTTTGGGGGCAGTGCCAATCCGAATTGGTAGACGACGTCGAGGAAGTCGCCGAGCATTGCTGCCGTTGGCTGTCCATCCGGACCGAGGTGTTCGCTCATGATGCGTGCACACGCCCGTTCAAGCTTCGCCTGATCGATCTCGCGACGTGGTTCGCCGATCGCAAGTGCAGCTTCTCGCAACATTGCTGGGTCGTTCATTGCAATGGCCGTGAGCACATCCATCAGAGCGGTCCGCTCGATCGCATCGAGGCGGGTGGACAAGCCGAAGTCAATGAGCCCGAGCCTGCCGTCGTCGGTGAGTATCAGGTTCCCTGGGTGCGCGTCGCTGTGAAAGCGATCGCCCGAGATCATCGCAAGCACTTGCGAATTGAAGAGCTGGTCTGCGAACTCGCGTCCTTCGTGGCCGCCAACGACACCGACTCGACCCAAGGTGGGACCGGGGATGAATTCTTGGACCAGCACCGTTCTTGAGCTGTGCTCGTCGAACACCTCGGGAACCTTTAGTGCGTCATAGCCTTCTAGTGATGCGGCCATTTCACGGGTGTTCTGCGCCTCGCGGTCGTAGTCCAGCTCCTTGCGTACGGTGTCCGCGAACTCTGCTGAGAGATCGGCAAGGTTGAACAACTCGCCCCACTCCGTGCGGACGTCGAGGTAGTTCGAGATGTCATCGATGATCGCGAGGTCACGCTCGACCGTCATATCGATTCCGGGTCGTTGCACCTTGACGACGACCTCGGTCCCGTCGTGGAGCTGTGCTCTGTACACCTGTGCGAGCGAGGCCGATCCCAGAGGTTCCCAATCGAACGCGGCGAATGCTGTGTCAACCGGAGAGCCGAGGGCTGCTTCAAGTGCCGGCTGTACTTCCTGTCTGGGCGCGGGGATCGAATCTTGTTGCAGCACGGAGAGTTCATCCGCGATGTCGTGACCGACAAGATCAGAACGGGTAGAGAGGATCTGCCCAAGCTTGACGAAAATCCCCCCAGCTTCATCGAGCGTCGCTGCCAACCGTGCGCCGGTGGTCGCAGGTGGTTCGTCTTCGGCTGCACGGCCTCTGCCGAACCCATGCCGAGCTGCGATCGCCGTGATCTCGGCAGACCGCTTTGCACTGTCAACTTTGGACGAAGTCCACGTGATTGGGTTGGTCACCGACGGAAGCATCGACTTTCGACGCTTCTTCAGCCGGTAGTCGCTCATGACCTCGAAAGCCACAATGAGCATCATGGTGAAGACGAGTGCAAGCACCAGGCCGGTCACCCTGGAGACATCGCGGTCGGCCTCTTGGTTTCGCACCATCCACACCGCGACAAGGGCACCACCCGCATACCCGAGCAGTGCTGCCAACAGCGTGCGGACTGTGGACATGTTGTAGGCGCCGAGAAGCCGTTTTGCGACGATGGCGAACAGGAAGACAACAACCGCTGAGATCAAGAATCCGATGAAAGCTCCCACGATGCCCTCCAGGCTCTAACTCAGGAGAGGAGATCCGCCTTCAGTTTGGCGAACTCCTCGTCGGTAATGGCGCCCGAGTCCTTGAGCTGCGACAGGGTCTCAAGTTGATCGACGGTTGAGCCGCCGAGCCCGGCATCGCTCATTGCCTCCGCCATCAACTGCTCCGGCGGCTTCTGGTACTGAGCGTCGTTCGGGCGTGCCACGAAATACACGATCATTCCGATGATCGGCAACAGAACGATGCAGACCGCCCACAGACCCTTTGCGAGGCCAGGGAGGTCAACTCTTCGGGCGAGGTCGCTCAGGGTGAATACCCATAGCAAGAGCAGCGGCACCCAGATCACGAGCAACAGAACGATTTCAAGAAACGTCACCAGGTCTCCTCTGCAGGCTCACGTGTCCAGCGCATCGTACTTCGCCGCGGGAGAGTCGATGCAACGGCTTCACTTCGAAGGCGATACTGCCGATACATCTCGCAATGACAACTGTCTGCGCAACTCCATGATCATTCTCGCCGTTGTCGGAGGGCTGCTCCTTGTGAGCGCGCTTGCCCTCGCTGCAGTCGTGCTGAGAAGGAAGCGTCACGATCGGCGGCTCGGCTATCTGGCTCAGTACGACCAGCTGACCGGCCTGATCAATCGCGGACTCTTCAAGGACCGGCTCACTGGTGCGATCACTCGAGCCCGCCGCGACGGTGGGCTCGTGTCGGTGATGTTCCTCGACATCGACGGCTTCAAAGAGATCAACGACCGGTTCGGCCACGCCGTCGGAGACGAGCTCCTCAGGGAAATCGCAGCGCGACTGGTGACGTGTCTTCGCGAATCCGACTCGGTCGCTCGCCTCGGGGGCGATGAGTTCACGGTGATCGTCGAGGGCGGCAAGCGTGTCGAAGATTCTGGCCAGGTTGCGTCGAAGATCCTCCGTGCGATTGCCGAGCCGTTCTCGCTTGGTGGAGTAGAGGTCAATGTCACAACTTCGATTGGCATTGCGGTGTACCCGGTTGACGGCGACACCTACGACGACCTGGTGAAGGGCGCTGACACGGCGATGTATCAAGCCAAGGCGGCTGGTCGTAACACCTACCAATACTTCACTCGAGCGCTCCGAGACCGCACCTCGGACCGGCAGGATCTGATGCGCGACCTTCGCCTCGCGATTGACGAGGGCGACCAACTGCGGGTCGAATATCAGCCGAAGGTCGATGTGTCCAAAGGTGTCGTGATCGGACTCGAGGCCTTCATCCGGTGGGATCATCCCGAGAGAGGGCTGCTCATGCCTGGTGCGTTTATCAGCCTCGCCGAGGAATCGGACCTCATCATCCCGATGAGTCAGTGGCTGCTTGACGAAGCCTGCCTCGACATGCGGAGATGGATTGATGATGGGATGCGCCCGGTCCGAGTCGCTGTCAACGCGTCAGATCGGCTTTTCCGAGACTCCAACCTGGTCGAGTCGATCGCCGTATCTCTTGCAGCCACCGACCTGGATCCCCGATACCTCGAGATCGAGGTAACCGAACGAATGATCACCCAGGAGTCCGAGCGGGCGTCGCGGGCTATCGAACGTCTCGCCGATATGGGCGTCAAGGTATCTATCGACGACTTCGGGACAGGCTACTCGTCGCTCCGTCACCTCCAGAGCCTTCCGGTGCGAGCACTCAAGATTGACGACTCGTTCGTCAGAGACGCACACCGGAGACCTGAAGCACAGAGGATCACCGAGGCGATCATCGCTATCGCCAAGAGCTTCGACCTCGAGGTGATTGCAGAAGGCGTTGAACTGCAGGAAGAGCTTTCCGTCGTGCGCGCGCTCGGCTGCAACAACGTCCAGGGCTACCTCGTTGCCCGTCCCCTCCGACCGGAGAAAGTGATGGCATTCGTGGAGAGCTACGACCGCTCACTCTCGTTCAACAACGAGACCTGAGTCGAGGGCTAGGTGAGAGGCTCCGGCCTCGACACAACACTGATGGCTCCGTCAACCAGCGTTGCTTCCATGACCCAGACGCCAAGGCTCGACGAGAATTCGATGGTGATTCGTTGCGGTGTGATCGAGCGTGTGCTCGCGATGTAACCGGGTTGGGGTGTGGCCCACAAGACGAGAAGTCGATCACCTGTCGCTGAGAAGCTGGCCTGACCGCCTTCGACGGACACGACTCTGAACGCAGAATCGCCGGTTGACAGGATGGGGTCCGCGCCAGCGGAGTCATCAGTTGCGGTGCTCCCCCCGGTGCCAGCAGGATCGTCACGATCCTGGACGTCAACGTCGCTCCCTTCAGTGGGTCCACCGGTGGTTGAAACGAGGCCGCCGGAGGCATGGGGCTCGAAAGCATCGGGCGCACCCACCTCTACGACAGGGAGCGCAGCAACCTCAGCTGCAGTGAGCGGTCGAAGTGGGCGGTCAAGGACCTGCCCCCCAGCAACAGCCACTGCACCAGAGGCCACCACTCCTGCGCCGATAGCTGCAGCGAACCAGCCAGCGACCAGGAGGAGTCTCTGCCGCAATGAAGTCATGCTCGGAGCCTTGTGGTTTCGGCGTTTCCAATAGCATGTTAAGGAGTTGCTAAGGGTTCCGCCACCTGCTTTATTAGGGGCCATGGCAGCAGTGGTAATCATCGAGGACGACCAGCGCATCCGCGAGTTGATGGCGCGGGTTCTTGCGGAGAAGGGGTACGAGGTCGAAGGCGCGGGTACTGCCCTCGACGGACTCCAGCGCATCGTGCAGACGCAACCCGATGTTGTCGTTCTCGACATGGGCTTGCCGGATCTTGATGGTGCTGAGCTGTTGAAGATGATCCGTGCCGTTACGGATGTGCCTGTCGTTGTTGCTACGGCGCGATCAGAGGACCGAGATGTGATCCGAACGCTCGATGCCGGTGCCGATGACTATCTCGTGAAACCATTCAGCGTCGAGCAGTTGGAGGCAAGAGTCCGGGCGGTTCTCAGAAGGTCGGCAAGCGAGTCGTCGAAGCCGATGGTGATCGTCGGAGACTTGCGTCTGGATCCGAGCTCACGGATCGCAACTCTTTCCGGAAAGTCGTTGCAGCTGAGCCCAAAGGAGTTCGATCTTCTGGTCTACCTGGCCGAACACGAGGGCACTGTGATCTCGAAGCGCCAGCTGATGGCTGAGGTATGGCGCCAGCCGTACGGCGGATCAGAGAAGACGGTGGATGTGCATATCTCATGGCTACGCAAGAAGCTCGGTGAATCCGCAGCGGACAGCCGATACCTTGAGACGGTGTACGGCGTTGGGGTGAAGCTCGTCGATCCCTCATGAGACGAACGCTCGCACTCCTGAGCTTGGCCGTTGCATCCCTCGTCGTCGTGGCGTTTTTGGTGCCTGTCGCACTGCTCATTCGGAACCAGGCGCAAACAAGGGCGCTCAGTGCCGCTGAGAGAGATGCCCAGTCCGTTGCAGCGGCCCTTGCAGTTGCAGGGGTTGCAAGCCCTGACAACGCCATCACCCCGGAGTTCGCACAAACCGTGCTGGACGCATTCGGTAACCCGTCAGGACTGAGCGTGATTTTCGCCGATGGAACTGTTGTGGGCGCCCCTGTGGAGCCGTCGGCCACCATTGAGCAGGCTCGCCGCGGTGCGGCGTTCACCGCAGAGACAGAGGGTGGTGCTGAGGTGCTTGTGCCGGTGTTGCTGCCTGACACACCTGCAACAGAGGGCACCGTCGTGGTGAGGGCGTTCGTGCCTGATTCCGAGCTGACGAAGGGTGTGCCCCTTGCGTGGGCGATGCTGTTGGGTCTTGGTATCGCAATTATTGCGATTGCCGTGTTTGCGGCTGACCGGTTGGGTCGCTCCGTCGTTCAGCCCGTGACAGACCTGTCCGACGCGGCTCACCGTTGGGGGGAGGGCGAGCTCGATACTCGGGTCGTGCCTGCTGGGCCCGAAGAGATCGTCGAGGTTGGTGAAGCTTTCAACACCCTTGCAGGCCGTCTCGACGCATTGCTCGCGGCCGAGCGTGAGTCTGTAGCCGATCTCTCGCACCGGCTCCGGACGCCTCTCACCGCGCTACGGCTTCAAGCTGAAACTCTCTCGGACTCGGAGGAGAGCGCTGCCCTCAAAGCTGATATCGATGATCTCGAGGCTGCCGTTGACTCGATGATCCAGCAGGCGAGGTCAAAGTCCGTGCGAGGTGGGCAAGCTGACAGCGTGGACCTCGGCCAGGTCGTTTCGCAACGAGCGGAGTTCTGGCAGGTATTGGCTGACGAACAGGGCCGCCCGACTTCGGTCGTTGTTGACCAGGGAACGCATCTCGTGCCACTCCCGAGAGCAGATCTCGGCGCCCTCGTCGACGTGCTCATCGAGAACGTGTTCTCCCACACCCCTGCGGGAAGCGGGTACAGGTTGACGGTTCGCAATCAAGCTGATGGCAGATCCGTGCTCGTGATCGCAGACGACGGGCCGGGGTTCGGCGATCTGGGGGTGGTGCGTCGCGGTCGATCTGGTGCCGGATCCACCGGGCTGGGTCTCGACATCGTGGTCCGGACTGCTGAGCGGACCGGTGGGGGAGTTCGCGTCGGAACTTCCCCAGAAGGTGGCGCAGAGATCAGCGTTGTCTTCGGTGCGTTAAGCCAGGACGGCGTGCGGGTCTAGAAACCCGCTGAGCTCCTCAAGCGCAGAGTCATCGGCTGTATAGAAAGCCCAACGGCCACGTTGCTCGCGCTTCACGAGACCTGCTTGGGTGAGAATCTTGAGATGATGGCTCACGGTTGGTTGGCTGACGCCAAGTGGCTCCGTCAGATCGCATGCGCACTGCTCGGGAGTGCTTGTGATCAGGCTGAACAACCGGAGCCGGGTGGGGTCCGACAGCGCCTTGAGGCGAAGAGCCATGCGATCGGCGTCATCGGCACCGAGAGAGGTGCAGCAGATTGGGTCGCAACATTCCATGCATCTGATTGTAGTTGACAGATAGACAGATGTCTATATCATGTCGTATAGACAATCATCAATATCGAGCGACGAACGCGAGAGGAGGTAAAGACATGATCACGACATACAACGGTTGTTGCGGACCCGATGATTCGTGCGACTGCTGCTAGGTGAAGCTTTCAATCCATCGGCCTCCGGTCCTCAACCCGTGCGCATAGCGCAGCATCGTGGCTGACGACCGGGGGCCTTTTCTCTATCGGCCGGGTGGTCGAAGGTCCCTCTACTCCCGCCACCCTGCGAGAATTGGAGAACTACACAAGAGGGGTCTATGTCCACCACCGCAGTGTCTTCTTCCATCGTTGAACCGCCGGACGGGTACCCCTCCGATTGGGAACAGGACAGCATTCTCAAAGACGGGCACACCGTCCGAATCCGCCCGATTGCGCCGCAGGACGCCGATGCGCTTCAGGATCTCGTGAGGTCGATGTCGACCGAGAGCAGCTACTACCGATTCTTCCGGGTCAAACAAGAGCTCTCCCCGCAGGAGTTGGGCGAGTTCACTCGGATTGACTACCGCCACGCCATGGCTTTTGTGGCACTTGACGAGGGGCGTATCGCAGGCGTCGGTCGCTACAACGCTCTTGAGGACGACCCGTCGGTCGCAGAGGTGGCGTTCACGGTCACCGATGGGATGCAGGGAAGAGGCATTGGATCCCTGCTGCTCTTCCGTTTGACCGCTTTTGCCCGGACACAAGGGATCACCGCGTTCAGGGCCCATCTTCTTGCAGACAACCACGCGATGATGCGGGTCTTTCGAAATGCTGGATTCACGCTGACGAGGGATATTGACGAAGGGGTGTACACCGTCGACTTTCCGACCAAGGAGTCGGATGCGGTGATTGAGGCCGAGGGCGAGGCCGAACGGAGGGCCACTGCGGCAAGCCTGATGCCCTTCTTCTACCCGCAAAGTGTCGCCGTGATCGGTGCGAGCAGGAACACCGCCTCAATCGGTGGTCGACTCTTCAACAACATCATCAATGCGGACTATCGCGGTCCCGTGTATCCAGTGAACCCAAAGAGTCCATTCATACGCTCGATCCCGACGTTCAAGTCCGTCTTGGATATTCCGGTCCCGATCGATTTGGCGTTCATTGTCGTTCCTGGCCCGTTCGTACTCGATGTTGTTCGTGAGTGCGCAGAGAAGGGTGTGCGAGGTCTGTGCGTGATTTCTGCGGGGTTCTCTGAAACCGGAGATGACGGAGAAAGAGCCGAAGAGGAGCTGCTTCGCATCGTGCGAGACGCAGGGATGCGGATGGTCGGCCCCAACTGCATGGGCCTGCTGAACACCGACCCTGCGGTGAGCCTCGACGGGCAGTTTGGGCCGCTCGCTCCCACCCCAGGCAATGTTGCGATGTCGTCGCAGTCCGGAGCACTCGGACTGGCGATTCTGGACTATGCAAATGAGCTTGGCATCGGAATCTCGACGTTCGTGTCGGTTGGAAACAAGGCAGATGTGTCCGGCAACGACCTTCTGCTCTTTTGGGAGGATGACCCAAACACAGATGTGATCCTCCTGTATCTCGAGTCTTTCGGGAATCCGCGACGTTTTGGTCGGATTGCGCAACGGATCGGAAAGCAGAAGCCGATCGTCGCGGTCAAATCTGGCCGTACTGCAGCCGGCGCCAGGGCAGCCTCGAGCCACACGGGTTCACTCGCAAGCCTCGACGTTGCGGTCGATGCTCTGTTCAGCCAGGCAGGCGTCGTGCGGGTCGAGACGCTTGAGGAGCTGTTCGATGTGACCTCGCTGCTTGCGAACCAACCGGTGCCACGCGGTCGGCGAGTGGGGCTGCTGACGAATGCTGGTGGCCCGGCGATTCTTGCGGTCGACGCACTCGAATCCCAGGGCCTCGAGGTTCCACAGTTCTCCGACGAGCTCAAGGCCAAGCTGATGAGCTATCTCAGCGAGGATGCAGCAGTCAGCAACCCCGTGGACATGATCGCAGCTGCGGGGCCTGCGGAGTACAAGCAGACCATCGAGCTGTTGATGCAGAGTGATGAGATCGACGCCGTGATTGCTTTGTACATCCCGGCGTCGACGGTCGGCGTTACCGAGACTGCCGTTGCGATCAAGGAAGCCGTTGAAGAGTCAACGAGCGACAAGACCTTCCTCGCCGTCTACATGCACAGCGGTGGTGCCCCGTCCGAGCTTGAATCCAAGACGGTCAAGTTCCCTGTGTTCTCGTTTCCAGAGCGTGCAGCCAGAGCTCTTCGGAAGTCAGTGGAGTATGCCGAATGGCTTGAAGAGCCGGTGGGAACAGCAGTCGAGTTTGCTGATACGGACCATCAGATGGCTCGAGCCATCATTGATAGGGCAGTCGCTGGCGTCGGCGAGGACGGAGACTGGCTCGAGCCCGACGACGTCGACGCGGTTCTCGATGCGTACGGTCTCAACATCCCAAAGGCACGCACCGTGGAAACAGGCGACGAGGCGGTCGCTTTTGCCGCAGAAATCGGCGGCTCGGTAGTGCTGAAGGTCATCTCTCCCTCCGCTGTGCACAAGTCGGATGTCGGAGGGGTAGCGCTTGACGTTTTCGGTGAGGACGAAGTTCGCGCCGCGTTCGATCAGGTAACAAGCGCCGTGCCTGACCCTGAAGGCGTACTTGTCCAAGAGTTCGTCGAGGGCGGCCATGAAGTGCTGGTAGGGATGGTTGAGGACCCGAACTTTGGGCCACTCATTGTGTTCGGCCTCGGCGGCGTGTTCGTGGAGCTGATTGGAGACGTCGCATTTCGGATCCACCCGCTCACCGATGTCGACGCCCGGGAGATGATCGGCGAGGTGAAATCAGCGCGACTGCTGGAGGGCTACCGGGGTGGTGATCCGGGGGATATCGAGGCTGTCATCGACACGCTCTTGCGGGTGTCAGCCCTCGTTGAGGATCTGCCAGAGATCTTCGAAATGGACCTCAACCCCGTGAAAGTCGGCAGACCGGGAGACGGTGTGCGTATCGTGGACGCTCGGATCAAGGTTCGGCCAGTTGCGGGAAGTTGGATTCCCTCACGCACCGATCTGCCGTCCGCTTTGTAGGAGGACAGATGCACGTTCGCGATTTGATGACCACAGACGTGGTTGCGGTGGCTCCAACGACCACCACACGAGACGCCGCGCGGATGATGTTTCGATACCGGGTTTCAGGGCTTCCGGTCGTCGATGCAGATGACCATGTACTTGGAATCATCACGGAAGGCGACTTCCTCGCATTGGAGCTCGAACGCGCCGAGCACGGTGAGGGACCGGCTGAGGTTGGCCAGGCAATGTCGGACTCCGTCGTCAGCGTTCCTCCAGACCTTGAGGTCATGGAGGCGGCGCGGTACATGCACACAGCCGGCGTGAAGCGTGTGCTCGTCGTTGAAGGGGGCAAGATGGTCGGCATTTTGTCCCGGTTCGACATCGTTGCTGCCTTTACAAGACCTGACGATGTCATCGAGGATGAGATACGAGAAGACCTCATTCGACGCGTTCTCTTCGTCGACCCTGAGACGGTCGACGTTTCTGTGTCGAACGGCGTGGTGACCTTGGTTGGGACGATCGGCACGAGAACCGAGGTTCGGCTTGTCGAGGAACTAGCGATTCGCCTCGATGGCGTGGTCGGGGTGGACAACAAGCTGGATTGGCGAATCGATGACACTGGTGCCGACATCAGCGCTCGGTAGGGGTCACGACGGCCAGCGGATCTCTGTCGAGTCGAGCGGGACCGAGCCTTGTGCTCTGTTCGTGCATGCAAATGGGTTCTGCAAGGAGCTGTGGCGCCCGGTTACCTCACGGAGCACCCTCGTGTCACGAGGCGGCTGGGTATCGATGGACCAGAGGGGTCATGGAGACAGCGCCAGGGGATCAATGCCCTACGTGTGGGACACCGTTGCTCGCGACGTCGTCTCCGTGGCGGGCGCCTTTGAGGATGTCACCGTCGGGATCGGACACTCGAGCGGTGGCTCAGCGGTTGCACGTGCGGAAGCGCTGTCCCCGGGACTGTTCTCCCGGCTCGTTCTGATTGAGCCGATCGTGTTTCCGCCTCCGTACGAGCGGAAAGAGATCCCGCTTGCGAGCATCGCCGAACGCCGTAGGAGGTCTTTTCCCACGAAGGATGGTGCACTGCAAAGGTTTGCGAACGGTCCGTTTGCTACGTGGGAGCCAGAAACGTTGAACCTCTACGTCGACCACGGCTTTCGTGATGGACCGGACGGTTGGACTCTCAAGTGTGATCCGGACGTTGAAGCCGACTACTACCGAGAGGGGACCAATGTTGATACGTGGGATCTTCTCCCAGGGATTGAATGCCCCGTGGCACTTGTCGTTGGCGCCAAATCTGACACCCACCGGGGTCTGGCCCTCGAGCTTCTCGCCTCGCAGTTCCGCGACGTCGAGGTCTTCACGGTGCCGGACGCGACACACTTTGTTCCCATGGAGTATCCCGGCGAAGTAGCCAGGCTGGTCGATGTGGCAGGCACCGGGTCACCGGACCTCAAGGGGTAGCATTCGCCGGATGCCGCTTGTGTCGCCAGACGAAATCGCCGCAATCCGCTCAGGTCTCAAGACTGAGGGAAGCTTCCTGACCGCGTCGATCGAAGTCTCGTTTGAGCCATTCGACTTCGCCCGCACCGGAGCCACCATGGTTGACAGGGCGGTTGCGTTTGCAAACCCGGACGGTCATCAGCTGGTCGGTCTGGGCACCGCATGGCATGCCACAGGTTCAGGGAGCACGCGATTCTCAGCTGTGAGCTCCGAAATTGCAGCGCTGCCGAACGAACTCCGGGTGTTCATCGGGTATGCATTCCACGATGAAGTCGCCGCATCGTCGATGTGGGCAGACTTCACGGCGCTCGATGCGTTCGTGCCGAGGATCTCGATCAGCCGAACAGATGGTCCGGCGATCCTCACTGTTGCTGTACCGAACGGGGAGCGCCCCGAGCCCACGATTGAGCTCCTGGCATCGATGCGGAGACCGAGTGCGATCCCCGTGCTTGACCCGGGCGACCACTCGATCGAGTCGATCCCGGACGTTGCATCGTGGGCCGAGGCGGTTGAAGGCGCTGTGAAGGTCATTGGTGCGGGAGAGCTCGACAAGGTTGTGCTTGCCAGATCAGTGAGGGTCACATCGACTGAATCTGTTCAGATCCTCCGAGTGTTCAGGGAGCTCGCTCGGTCGTACCCGGGTTGCTACACATTTGCCTGGAAGTCGCACGACAGCGTGTTCATGGGCGCAAGCCCGGAGCTTCTCGTTGGTGTCGATGCGGGTCAGTTCACATCGAATCCCCTTGCAGGATCTGCCCCGAGGGGTGCGGGCAGTGCGGAAGATGAGGCATTCGGGGATGCGCTCGTTGCGTCGGCAAAGGACCAGGAGGAACACCGCTTCGTCGTGGACGACATCGTTGATCGCTTGGATGGCCTCGTCGAGAACCTTTCCACACCCTCAGGACCGAACCTGAAGAAGATGGCGACGGTTCAGCACCTCTCGACCAGGATTGTGGGTGATGCGGGAGACGCTTCACCCTTCGACCTCGTTGAGGCGCTCCACCCAACACCTGCCGTGGGGGGCGTTCCAAGGATTCCTGCAGTCTCATACATCGATGACGCCGAGGCATTTGACCGCGGCTGGTACACCGGTGGTGTTGGTTGGGTGACGGCGGGTGGAGATGCCGAAATCGCGATTGCCCTGCGGTGTGGGTTGGTCACGGATGCCACCACCCACCTGTTTGCTGGTGCTGGCATCGTTGCCGACTCGGTCCCTGCCGACGAAGTCGACGAGACACGGCTCAAGCTGCGTCCGCTTCTCGATATCGTCGCCGCGACCTGACCTCGTCAGTCGCCGATGGCCGCCGAACTGAGGGCGGTCGCCACAGCGGTGCGGATGTGCGCATGGTGAGACACGTTCGCATCACGGTCGGTTCGGATCTCGATGAGTTCCACGCCTTCGGGGCGAGATGACAGCACGTCATCGAGTTCCCTCGCTGAGTGGACATTCGCCGATGCCACTCCCATTGACGACGCAATCGGCACCAGCGCCAGACCATGCGGTGTCCCCCAATGCTTCTCGTACGCCTCGTTGACCACGACCGGTGATGTGGCTTGAGGTAGGAACGAGAAGATGCCCCCGCCGTTGTTGTTGACCACGACAATTCGCAGGGGGGCCTGGAGGGCAGCGGCTTCCGCGAGAGCGCTTACGTCGTGGAGCGCCGCGATGTCTCCGATCAGCAGCGTCGTCGGAGCTGCCAGGGCGGCGCCTACTGCCGACGAGATATTGCCGTCAATGCCGTTGACCCCGCGATTGGACAGGATTCGGGAACCGGACTGACCGGGGGCAAAGCTGTTCACGTCTCTGATCGGCATGCTCGAAGCCAGCCACAGGATGTCATCCGGTTGGATCGACATGGCCACTTGCCTGGCAATTGCCGGCTCGTTTGGAAATGGGAGGGTGGTCATCGATGTGGTGAGCGCAGCTGTGGCGACAGTGTCGGCCGCCTGCCACATTGCCAAGTATTCCTGGTTGGACCGTTCGGTCACTTTCGTCGATGCAAGCACGGCTGCGGGGTCGTGCACGATGTGTGTTGCCGAACCAGATGAGAGGGGATCGGCAAGCCTTGAGTTGTCGACAAGAAACTGAGGAACAGTGAGCGCATCAAGCCATTGCCACAACGCCTTGGAGGTTGGAAGAGGTCCAAGACGTACAACGACATCGGGTGTCAGTCGGTCGAGATACCCGCTCCCGGCAATGAGATCTGCGCTGTCGACAATCGTGGTTCCCCCAGCTGTGACCTGTGCATCCACCACAGCCGGAGAGCGGAGCAACGACGTCACTCGTTCAAGTTCGGCGGCAAACTTCTCCGATTGCCGACCGCTTGCGACAAAGAGAATCTTGTCAAAACCGTCGAGACTCGGAAGCGCGGGGGCGGTATCGCGTGTCGGTTCGAACGACGTCCTTGATTCTGAAGGACCTACGGGTTTGCTTGGTAGCAGTGGCTCGTCGAATGGGAAGTTCGCATGCACCGGGCCTGCGACACCGGTGGTGGCATCTGAGAACAGGTGTGTTCCGGCTTCCGATCCGTCGAACGTTGCGTCGAGGTCGACGAACGTCTTGACATGGGTGCCGTACAAATCCGTCTGGTCGAGAGTCTGAGGCGCACCGGTACCGCGAAGCTGCACGGGCCTGTCGGCGGAAAGAATGATCAGGGGAGTTGCTGACTGATCTGCCTCCACTACGGCTGGGTAGTAGTGGGTCGCGGCCGAGCCGGAGGTGCATATGACGACAGCCGGCGTTCCTGTCGCCTTTGCGAGCCCCAATGCGATGAAACCCGCAGATCGTTCATCTCTGATGCTCAGATCAGTGATTCGGGGCTCGGCGGCAACCGCCAGAGTCAAGGGCGTATTGCGGGAGCCCGGCGAGACGAAGGCGTGCGTCACGCCGGCATCTGCCAGGGCGCCGACCAGGTCGGAGCAGGAGCGAGCCGAATCTGTTGTGGCGTCCACCTGCGAATCCTACCGATGCCCCATCATGCCGCAGGGCCGCTGAGGTCGAATGCGAATCCGAGTGCAAGCAAGAGTCCTGTGAACAGCTGAAGTTGTGCAGTCCCCTTGAGCACTCCAATGAGTGGTGGCCCCTCGGTCTCTTCGAACACGGTGCGGACGAGGGGAACTCCGAGTGGTGCGACGATCAAGGCGAACATTGCAGTGAAGGGCATGAGGCCAACCAATGCTCCGAATGCGATGACAACGAAGGCACCGAAGACAGTGGCGGCGAAGAGCTTCCGCGCGTTCTCGCGTCCGATCAGCACGGCAAGCGTGCGCTTGCCAGCTTCACGGTCGGTATCGATGTCCCTGATGTTGTTCACTTCCAGGATGGCTGCGGCAAGCAAACCCATGACAACACCTGCCGTCCAAACGGCCGATGGAACCGATGGGCTGAATACATATCTCGTCCCAGCGGTCGCGATCAGACCGAAGAAGATGAACACGAAGACCTCTCCGAGTCCGTAGTAGCCGTAGGGAACAGGTCCGTTTGTGTAGCCGAGCGCAGCGATGATGCTCAGCACACCGATTATCAGGATGGGCCATCCGGCGTACCAGATCAGGTAGACGCCACCGAGAGCGGCGAGCCCAAAGGCAACGGCCATTCCCTTCTTCATACCGCTTGGCGAGATGAGCCCGCTTGCCACGGCCCGCTGCGGTCCGATACGCGCATCGGTGTCAGCACCCTTCTGCGCATCGGCGAGATCGTTGGCGTAGTTGACGGCAACCTGGAGCGCCAGCGCCGTGAAGATCACCACGATGAATGGAAGCATCGCAAATACATCATCTGCCCACGCACTCGATGCGCCAACCAGAACCGGCGCAAGCGATGCGGGCAGTGTTGCCGGTCGCGCAGCGAGAAGCCACGGGTTCTGCGGTGGATTGCTCACGGACTCAATACTGCCAAGGGAAACCTGAGTAGTCCTGATCCCGCTTTTCGAGGAAGGCGTCCCTGCCTTCCTGGGCCTCGTCCGTTCCATATGCGAGACGGGTCGCTTCGCCTGCAAAGAGCTGCTGGCCAACCATGCCGTCGTCAGGAAGGTTGAACGCATACTTCAGCATCTTCTGTGCGGTTGGGCTCTTAGCGGTGATGTCCCGCGCCCACTCCAGAGCAACGGTCTCGAGTGTCTCGTGCGGAACTGCTGCGTTGGCCATTCCCATGTCTACGGCTTCCTGTGCGCTGTAGTTGTGACCAAGGAAGAAGATCTCCCTCGCTCGCTTCTGTCCGACCTGTCGAGCGAGGAGCGCAGAGCCGTACCCGCCGTCGAAACTGGCAACATCTGCGTCGGTCTGCTTGAAGACAGCGTGTTCTTGTGACGCCAGGGTGAGATCGCAGACAACATGAAGGCTGTGACCGCCACCGACTGCCCATCCCGGAACAACTGCAATAACCACCTTTGGCATGAACCGGATCAGTCGCTGGACCTCAAGGATGTGCAGTCTGCCAAGTCGACCGGGGTCAAGACCCTCGTCGCCCTCGTACTTGTAGCCGTCTTTGCCTCGGATGCGCTGATCGCCGCCGGAGCAGAACGCCCAGCCGCCGTCCTTCGGTGACGGACCGTTGCCGGTCAGCAACACACACCCAACATCAGAAGTCATGCGTGCGTGGTCCAGCACTTGGTACAACTCGTCGACCGTATGAGGCCGGAATGCGTTGCGAACCTCTGGGCGGTTGAACGCGACTCGAACCGCACCCACATCCTTTGCCCGGTGGTAGGTGATATCGGTGAGGTCGAAGCCGGGTACCTGCTCCCATGCTGTCGGGTCGAAGATGTCGGAAACCACGTGCCCTCCGGTGCGATGCTGCCGGCGATACTGTAGTGAGGGATGGTTCCCGTTACCCCTGCAACCTGGGTCGAGATGCATGCATCTGAGACGCCCGACGCCCCTGCCCTTTCTCTCGCAGACGGCGAGGTGTCGTACGCACAACTGGCTGTACTCGTCCGAAGACGGGTCGAGTCCATCGATGCGCCGGGCGATGTCGTCACCGCAATCGTTGTTCGCAACGATCTGGCATCGATTGTCGAGATTCTTGCGACACAGGTTGCTGGGGGCTGTGCGATGCCCGTGGCGGCGCCGATCGCGCAACCGACGGGTCGGCCGAGAGAAGGCCACATCCTCGCTCTTCGCACCTCGGGGTCGTCTGGGACGCAGAAGGTGGTGCCCCTCACCATGGCCAATATCTCGTCGTCAGCAGCAGCATCACGGATGAGGCTCGGCACCGGTTACGACGACCGCTGGCTCGCGTGTTTGCCGTTCAACCACATCGGAGGGCTTTCTGTGCTCTTTCGGTCGTTCGAGGCAGGTGGATGTGCCGTCGTTGCACCGTTCGACGGAGCCATTGGTGGCATCATCGACGATCTGAAACCGACGACCGCATCGATGGTTCCAACGATGGTTCATCGGCTGCTTGCTAGCAACCCTGATGGACTCGCACAGCTTCGCTGGGTGCTGACGGGCGGGGCATCGACCACCCGCTCGTTGCTCGAAAGCGCGACGTCTCACGACGTGCTGTTGGTACAGACCTTTGGCATGACTGAGGCCGCTTCGCAGGTTGCATCTGTCGTGCCGGGCGAACCGTCGCGGCATGCCGGTTATGTCGGTCACCCGCTTGAAGGAACCATCGCGACGGCACCGGGAGGTACGCCTCAGAACCCAGTCGCCATCTCCATCGATGGTCCGACGGTGTTCGACGGATACCTGAACGGTCCAATCCGTGAGGGGCCCTTCCAGACATCCGACGTGGGCTGGTTCGACGATCAAGGAGGTCTCACGGTGGCTGGTCGTCTCGACGACACGGTGATCACCGGCGGCGTCAACGTTTCGTTGCGTCATATCGAAGACGCGCTGTGCTCGATCGAAGACGTCAGGGATGCGGTGGTCGTGGCAATTGGTGATGAAGAGTGGGGTCAACGCGTGTGTGCGATGGTCGCAACCGATCTTGGCATTGCCGAGCTTCGGCGCATCATGTCGGGTGAGCTTGATGACGCAGAAGTTCCGCGAAGCTGGTTGACGCGTGGCGACCTCCCGTTGCTCTCGAACGGCAAGCACGACATTGTCGCCGTCCGTAGGGCGTTCGAACGCTGAATCGTCTCGACATCCGTCGGACCGGCGTAAGTGGCTGAGGGATCAACCTAAGGTCTCGGCATGGATCTTCAGCTTGAAGGAAAGGGTGCCGTCGTCGCGGCGGCAAGCCGTGGGCTTGGCGCAGCAGTCGCTCACGCGTTGGCCGCGGAGGGATGTGCCGTGGAGATTTGCTCCCGTTCCGAGGAGGCTGCCGGTGCGACGGCAGACGGCATCGCCGCCGAGACCGGTGCTGACGTCAGGGGAGTGGAGGTCGACGTCACAGATTCCGCTGCCATCACAGGGTGGATCGACGCGGCAGCTGACCGATTGGGAGGTCTCGACATTGTCGTTCCGAACGCAGGTGGGCCGCCTCCGGGAACGTTTGATGAGACGGGGGCATCCGAATGGGACGCTGCCTATGCCCTTGTGCTCCGAAGTGCGATGACCTTCGCATCCGCCTCCAAGCCACATCTGTCCAAGGGGTCGAGCATTCTCTACATGAGCTCATCCTCGGTGAGAGAGCCACTCTCTGTGCTGTCGATGTCGAGCGTCTTTCGGCCAGGCGTCGCAGCGCTCGCCAAGATGCTGTCTCGCGATTGGGCAGAGGCCGGCATCCGTGTGAATCATCTGATCCCCGGGCGCATATCGACCGAGAGGGTCACCGAGCTGGACACGGCTCGGGCAGACCGAACTGGTTCCTCACTGGAAGAGGTTCGATCGGCGACGGCAGCGACGATCCCGCTCGGCCGCTACGGCGAACCCGAAGAGTTCGCTGCAGCTGCAGTCTTTCTGGTATCCGACGCTGCGTCGTACATCACTGGTGCGACACTCCAAGTTGACGGTGGAGCGATCAGATCTGTCGTCTAGCGACGGGCTAGCTGATACCCATCTTGTTGAGGAAGGCGTCGGCGTTCGGCTCCCGCCCGAGGAATGCCTGGAGATGATCCCAAGCGTCCCGTGACGAGCCCATCGCAAGCACCTCGCTCCGGTATCTGCGTCCGACCTCGGGTGACAGAATGCCTTCGCTCTCAAACACGGAGAACATGTCGTCGCCGTAGACATGGGCCCACATGTACCCGTAGTAGCCGGCGTCATAGCCGCCCATGAGATGGCCGAAGGCCGCCGCCATGAACGTGCCGCTCTGATCCGGGAGAAGCGAGTACGCATGGGCCTCGTCGTGGAGGGCCTCAAGGTCGGGAGCAGGGCCAGCGGTGTGCATCTTCAGGTCGTACTGCCCAAGAAACACCTGACGCAGATTGAACAGCCCGATGTTCTGGTCCCTTGCAGCGACGAGGGCTGTCACCATGTCTTCCGGTATGGGCTCCCCGGTCTCGTAGTGCCTGGCAAAGCGGGCAAGAACCGTTGCATCCCACATCCAGTTCTCCATGATCTGCGAAGGTGCCTCAACGAAGTCCCATTCGGTGTCGTATCCCGCAAACCGTTGCACATCGATCTCTGTGATACATGCGTGGAGTACATGCCCGAACTCGTGCCACAGCGTCACTGCCTCGTCGTGTTTGAGCAACGAGGGTGCGTCGTCTGACGGCTTTGTGAAGTTGGCTGCAACGGCTGCTACCGGGAGCCGGAGCGTTCCGTCTTCATCTCTGGAACGTACAACGGGGCACCAGCAGGCGGCGTGGGTGAACTTGCCATCCCTCGGGTGGAGGTCGAGGTGAAAGGTGGCGATGGCCTCGCCTGACGCTGTGTCGCTGATGTGATAGGTCAGCACGTCCTCGTGCCAGGTAGGGACATCCTCGAGCTGTGTGTAGGTCAAGCCAAGCACGTCGCCAGTGACGTCGAGCATCCCCTGAACCACAAGATCCAGTGGAAAATACTCGGCGATCTCGTTCTGGTCGATGCCGTACTCACGACGCTGCTGGATGGTGTGGTAGTAGCGCCAGTCCCATGTCTCGAGGTCACCCTCGACATCCTCGTGAAGAAGCTCGGTGAGCGCCTGTCTCTCGGCAAGCCCGAGGTCAGTGAGTCCCGGAATGATGGATGAGTAGAGATCGGCGACTCTCTCAGGGTCAGCCATCTTTGGCTCCATCGCATACTCGGCCCAGTCGCGGTAGCCGAGAATCGCAGCGATTTCAGACCGGATACGGATTGCCTCTTCGAGGAGAGGGCGATTCAGATCGACGGATCTGTTCTGATACTTGAATCGCAGTGCTTCGCGGTGTCCTCGGCTTCGTGCCTGGTCCATGAAAGGTACGTATGCGGGGTAGTCGAGTGTGACCCGCTTCGTGGCCTCTTCGCCGTCCTCCAGACTGGCGATGTAGCTGTCCGGGAGGCCGTTGAGATCTTCGATCGGTACGTCGAGATGATCCTCGTACTCAGCGATGTTTGTCGAGAACTCGATCTCGATCTCCACGAGACGCTGCCTGAGCTTCTGGACCTGTTCCCGGTCCGAAGCTGCGAGTTGGTGGCCGGCGCGGTGGAGATCTCGCACCCACTCGTCAGCGGACTTCCGCTCAAGTCCCTCCAGGTCATCGATGTCAACGGCATTGACCGCGTCGTACACATCGCGTCTTGCCACAAGGTCGGTGGACCATGTTGACAGCTTCTGGCTGGCGTCGTTGCCAGCGTCACGGACTGCCTTTTCGGTGTGGAAGTGAGTCAGGAACGGGCCGTAGCCGGATGCGTCTTGGATCAAGCCGGCGGCGCGATCGAGCGGTGCGATGCGTTCTGCGAAGCTGGAACCGGTGCCTGACACGGCTTCGTCGACGAGTGCATCCGCCCGAGCGATCGCCGTGGCGGTTGCAGCTTCGATGGATTCGGGTGTGGCGCGAGAAAGGTCGTATGTCATGGACAAAAGCGTACCGACCGAGGGATTCGAACTCAGCTGCTAGTCGGTGGGCCCGATGATCACAGATACAGGGAGATGGTTAGCGCCGATATCCGGACCAGTGGTGAGCGAAAGCGGCGTAACTCCGTCAGACATCAGCACGACGTCGATGGGGATTCCGATCCACCCGCCGATCAATGGAAAGTCAGAGACAGGTGACGTCGACAGGTAGCCCCGCCCCTCCATCGCATCTCTCAGGCCGAGATCGCCTCTCAGGTCACGCATGGCTTTTGTCCACCTCGTGGCGCCGAGATTTCCGATAATAGCAACCCGGTCAGACTGCTGCGCCGTGACTTCCGTGAGCAGCGCAATACGTTCCTCGAGGAGATCGGCTCGTTCACTGCTCGATCCAATCAGGCCCCAAGTGGTTACGACGTCGACTGTGGACGAATCCGTTGGAACGGAAACCGCAACGACAACCTGCCCTGTGGCCTCTGATCTCGCCTGTGTCACGTTGAACTCACCCTTGCCGACCACAACCGTGCCCGTCCGATCGGTTCCGGGCTGAACGAGCATCACATATGGTGACCCCTCGACGATCAGCGGTTCCACCCGCGATGCGGTGACTCCCGACACGATGATGAGATCGGCATCGGACTCAAAGAGCCATCGGA
>JBPCTY010000178.1:0-6438 GCA_051011415.1 Acidimicrobiia bacterium | reverse complement strand
GGATGGTCGAACTGCTCGCCGTCATCGACGAACTCGTCTTCCCATCTTCCCGTCGGATTGCTCACGGCGGAAATGTACCGCCTGCCGAGTCCATCACTGCCGATGGATGAACGGATTTCCGAAAACCATGGTGGTTTAGGAGGATGAGGCCTACCATCCCCGTTCCCCGCCGGGTGGAGGCCAGCGCTTTGTCGCTTCCCCGGTGACAAGGGGTCAGATCACTCACCGGTTGGATTGCCTCACTCGGCCGAACCACACATGACGCGAAGGCGCGCTTGTGGGGGAGCCCCCAACCTGAAGGATCAGTTTCTCATGTCAACTTCGTTCGTCGACCTCGGCTTGCCGGTGTCCATTACTCAAGCGCTTGATGCGCAAGGGCTCACCGAGCCGTTTCCCGTCCAAGCCTCAACCATCCCCGACGTTCTCGACGGCAGGGATGTGTCTGGCAAGGCACCAACCGGCTCTGGCAAGACGCTCGCGTTTGGTCTTCCGATGCTCGCACGGGTCGGGGTTGCAAAGCCAAACCGCCCGAGGGCGCTCGTCCTTTCGCCAACGCGCGAGCTTGCTGCGCAGATTCGCAAAGAGCTGCTTCCGTATGCCAAGGCTGCGCACCGCAAGACGTTCGCCATCTTTGGCGGTGTCCGGTATGGCGCACAGATCGAAGCGCTTCGCCGCGGTGTTGACGTACTCGTCGCCACTCCCGGTCGTCTCGAGGACCTCATAGACCAAGGCGCGATCGACCTTCGCAGCGTCGACATCGTTGCCGTGGATGAGGCCGACCGCATGGCTGACATGGGGTTCCTTCCGGCAGTGAAGCGAATCCTCGATCAGACATCGAAGGACCGTCAGACACTCCTCTTTTCAGCGACGCTTGATGGAGACGTCAAGGCGCTCATCAAGCGATATCAGAAGAATCCTGTCACGCACGAGGCTGGTGATGTCGAGACGGATGCGCTTGATGCCAGGCACGTCTTTTGGCAGGTGGAACAGTCAGACAAGGTGAAGCACACAGCCGATGCGATCAGCGCGAAGGGGCGGACCATCGTGTTCACCCGCACGCGGCACGGTGCGGACAGGCTTGCTCGCCAGCTTCAGAAGACGGGCGTGCCATCGATGGCGATTCACGGTGGCCGGAGCCAGAATCAGCGCAACCGAGCCCTCAGGGACTTCAGCGACGGCAAGGTCGATGCACTGATCGCAACTGATGTTGCTGCTCGTGGAATCCATGTCGACGAGGTCGCAACAGTCGTCCACTACGACCCACCAAACGGTCACAAGGACTATGTCCACCGCTCCGGACGCACTGCACGAGCAGGCGCAACGGGAACCGTTGTGAGCCTTGTTCTCCAGAAAGAGCGTCGTTCGGTGAACCGCGTCAAGAAGGAACTCGACATCAATGAACCGACAGCGCTGCCGCTCATCGAGTCGCTCTTTGAACGTGGTGAGACACCTACGTTGAAACCACGTCAGCTTCGTACCGACCAGCCGAAGGTCGATACCCGAGTGCCGAACAAGCAGTCGGAAGATCGTCGTCAGACGTCTCGTAGCGAGTCATCGAAGCCGAAGAAGGCAAAGGGCCAGACGAAGGACCCTCAGCTGAGTGCAGCTGGCGTTTTCGTGTCAAACCTTCCTTGGTCGACCACCGACCAGGATCTCCGTCGCATCTTCGGGAAGTACGGGACCGTGTACGCGGCGTCCGTGAAGATGGACCGCAGAGGTCGCTCAAAGGGTGTTGGCCTTGTCCAGATGCATGGAGCAGACGCCAAGAAGGCGATCCACTCGCTCGATGGTCGCAAGGTCAAGGGTCGCCCAATTGCGGTGCGCGCCGCCCGCTAGCGCTCGCGGCGGTCAGGATCAACGGCCGACACCTCGGCCCGCTCCTTCAAGAGCAGCCGCACCGGCAAGCTCTATGGATCTAGCGAGTCGTTCCAGCGGTCCCACTCGTCAACGAATCGATGCAACGTGGCGATCCAATCGGGCGACGAGTTCCGAATTCCGATCGGTGCCTCTGATGGGTCGTGAACCCATTGGTCGAGCGCCATGACTCGAACCCGAATCAGATCATCGATGTCGGACACCGAGACTTGGCCCTCCGCCGTCTCCGCATAGCTTGCGAGGAACTCTTCTCGGAATAGCTGGTACCCGGAGTTCGCGCGTTCTTGGACCCACGTGTCGAACATCACCATGTACAAAGAGTTTGCAATGTCGAACTCGATAGGTCCGTAGCCACAGTCATCGAAGTCGAACACGCGGATACCCTCTGGAGATACGACCACGTTCGATGCCGCGAAGTCTCCGTGAAGGAGTTGGTCGGAGGATGTCGAGGTCCAACGTCCGGCCGCATCGGTGGTCAGGGTCGCGACCCGAGGAACCTGAGCAGTGGGTAGTTGGCACATCGACCGGTGCAGTCCGGCCAATGCAGTGCCGAGGACGGTGCCGCTTGATGGGTCTGCCTGGTCGACGTGTTCACCATCGACGAAGCTGGTTGCGGTGATCAACCATTGCTCCGACTCATGAACGAAGGTGCCACCGATCCTGGCTGGGGCAACAACCGACGGCTCAATACGAGCGAGGTCAGCCACCAGCGCGGTCTTGCGCTCCAAGGCATGCTTGTCGACCAGATCGGCCCGCGTGAGTTTCGCGACCAACCTCGTGTCGCCGGCCCTCACCACAAAGGTGCGCGACTGCCAACCACCACCGAGCTCGGTGACGTCGTTGTAGCCAAGATCTGACCATTGATCATCCGTCAAACCATCTGAGAGCATCCGGCCGATACCGGTCAGTCGGCGGAGTCGTAGGTGGCGAGGAAGTTGGTGAGGCGCTCCTGCGAGGGGTGGCCCCAACCGAGGCAGAAGGGGTGGCCGGCCGGATCTGCATACACACGATGACCGTGTTCCGAATCGGGATCGGTTGTGTCTTGCAGAAGCCGAGCACCGAGATCCATCGCACGTTGGTGTGCGGCTGGGGCGTCAGTCACATGAAAGTCGACGTGAACCTGCTGTGGCTCCCCGTCGGGCCAATCTGGCGGAACGTGATCGGGTGCATGCTGCACTCCGACGAGCCATTCGCCATCGCCGTCGATAACAACGTGGAACTGTGGGTCGTCATCAATCACTATCCCATCAAACATCGAGGCCCAGAACGCGCTCTCCGCTTCCACATCTGCGGCATCGAACACGACGACATGACGAATGATGTCCATCGACACAGCATACGGCCGGCGATCTCAGCCTTCCATTGTTGGGCGGGAATGCCGGGGACTACGCGACCCGGCGTGACTCCACCCTCAAGGCATCGGCGAGTGTCCGCTCGCCTGTCGTGCGATCTGCGACCCAGAGCTCAATCGTCGTGCCGCGGTGCATCATTGCGGTGGTGCGAGCCGTATCAACTGCCGCGAGCTCGCCGAAATTTGCGCTGTCTTGGTTGAGAACGATCCGCTGAGAGCCCACCGGGTTGTCGTACTCAACGGTCCATTCGTACTCGCGGCGTTGAAACGCACTCTCAGAAACACCGCGTGTAGCGCTTGGGAGCGCGCCCAGAAGTCGTCGCTCGATGCTTGATGGTGCGAATCCCGTGGGTCGGAAGGAAGCGGCGGTGGAAAAGACGATGGCGATGGTGCCGATTGCGATGATTGATAGGAGGATCATGGGAATGCCTTGGTGTGCGGTTCGTTGTCTCGTTATGTCCAGTACGGAGCGGTGCCCATGCCCGTATGAGGCAGCGTTCATTGTCGGCCCGTGCTGGCCCTCGGCACCGGCTAAGGAAGGTGAGTTGTCTGTAGCAGAGCCTCTCGCTCGAGTCATGGCGTGAACCGACGGATGTAGGTGACGAGTGTCCGAAGGGGGTGGGGGGCTGAAGCGCAAGCAGGCATTGCTTTTCCACGTTGTGTGTACGACGGCGTCAAGCGTTCCGGTCTGGACGCCTGCTTCCTAGCATCAATGCGATGTGGACGGCCTCCGGCTTCGAGCCGCTTCCTGCGCAGGCGCTCAGTGTTCGCCGCGCACGGAGTGGCTTCTCAATCGTCGCCGTAGCCCTCGTCCTCATCGCGATCGATATCGGGCTGCGGCTGTTGCTCGACGTCGAGGTGAATGTCGCACCCCTCCTGATTCCAGGTGCGATTGTTCTCGTGCTCATCGCCAGTTGGTGGCCCTGGACTCGACTGTCCTGGCGGGCGTGGGGCTGGAGAATCGACGAGTCGACCTTCCAGACTCGATCTGGCGTGTACACGAAGGTCTGGAAGGGCGTGCCCCGCGATCGCGTCCAGTTCGTCGAAGTGACTGCAGGTCCCCTTCAGCGTTCGGCCGGGCTGGCGACGCTCGTTGTCCGCACAGCTGGCGTGCGTACGCCAGCCGTCAACGTGGAAGATCTCGAGGCCGATGTGGCCGAACGTTTGAGGTCGACGCTCAGCCCGCAGTCAACCCCTGAGGCCGGGAAGTCGGACGCGACGCTCTCTGATGACTGATGACGCTTCGACGGAGCAAACAGCTGACCCTCCCCAAGGCGACGACTGGCAACGCCTCCATGTGGGCACCATCCTTGACGATGCGCTACGGCGGATCCCCAGCGTCCTGATCGGCTTGTTCCTCATTCTGACGAGTGGTTCGGGTGACGCAGTGGTCGAGTTTCTTCAGCTCGCTATTGGCCTTGCAGCGATATTCCCGGTGGTGACGCGATACCTCACGGGCAGGTACCGGGTGACCCCGGAGGTTGTGCAATGGCGTGTAGGCGTCTTCAAGAAGGTTCATACCGACCTCCCGCGCCATCGCATCCAGTCCGTAGATACGCGCGTCAGCGTCGTGGGGCGGGCTCTCGGCCTCCAGTCCATCGTTGTGAGTTCGGCCGGCGGCGACGGAGAGGTCCGGATTGGCCTCGTCAATACTCGAACTGCCGAACTGCTCCGAACGGAGCTGACACCAGACGTGGAATCCTTCCAGCAAGGGAGACTGGCGGAAGACGCTGGCGCACCTGCGGAGTCCAGCGAGGTACAGACGGGACGCGAGATCGAGCTCGCCAATCTCGGAGCGGCCGACCTAGGGCGCGTGGTCGCGGTCGAACCCGGAAGGCTCTTCGGTTTGATCCTGATGGTGGTCGTCGGAGCGGCCTTCATCGCAGGTCTCGCTGCCGGGCTTATTGGGGCGGGTTCTCTGTTCCTCACGGTGCCGCTCATCTTTGGTGCGTTCGGTGTTGCCAGAGGACTTGCCACAGAAGCCGTCGGCTTCTCGTCGCGTCTCGTCGGCGACCAGATTCGCGTATCTCGTGGGATCGTCGCACGGTCGACGTTGGATGCCCCGCTGGCGCGAGTGCAGGGGGTCACCGTGAAGCGGTCGATCGTCGCTCGCAGAATCGACACGGAGCGGATCTCCGTCGACACCGCTGACGTAAGCGACGAAGGCAGCGGGGCGCCTGGGAGAACCCAGACATTGGTGCACCCGATCGCAACCGAAGGAAGCTGGCGACCGTGGGCATCGGTCTTCCTGCGCGGGTTGACTCCGGAGCTGACCGAGTTTCGTCGAGTCGCACGTGTGTCGCTGCGGCGGCGATGGTTCGCGGCTGCACGCGTTGCGTTGGGGGTGTGGGTCGTGTTGGCGCTGATTGGCTGGACCGTCGCCCAACCGATTGACGCGCACGGGTTGATCCAGATCATCGGCGTCGCGACCGGTGTGATCGCACCGCTGACGTATGGCATTGTTGAGACGCTGCGATATCGCAATGAGCGATGGGCGCTCGGTGACGAGCAGGTGGCATTCCGCGGTGGCGCAATCACCACCTCACTCACCGCCATTCCCAGGGTTCGGGCCCAAGGTGTGATGCTGCATGCGAACTGGTTCCAGCGTCGCCTCGGCATCGCAGATATCACGGTCGACACTGCCTCCCCGACAGTCGGCGGTACGGGACGCGACCTCCACGTGGCCGACGCCGAGTATGTCGCCGCAGCAGCGCTTGCTAGCGCGGACGATGGTGGCGGCGTCTGACTCCGGACAAGCGACTGCGCGAGCACCCGCATGGCGTTGACGGATTTCCGGCATGTCGACGCGAACCATCCCATGCCCGCTCAGGTCCTCAACCGGTGCCTTCCTGACTATCCGGGGAGAGGATTGCAGCGGGTCTGAAAGGTCCCACACGACTCGAGATCGGGACTCGAACTCGCAACATGGTCATCCCTAGAGCGAAGGCCCCTGCAGAGCAGGGGCCTTCGTCGTTGTGGTCAGGGGCAGGATCGAACTGCCGACCCCCGGTTTTTCAGACCGGTGCTCTACCAGCTGAGCTACCTGACCAAGCGCCCGAACCCATATGGGTTCGGGCGTTGAATCTGGCGGGAGCGACGGGATTTGAACCCGCGACCTCCGGCTTGACAGGCCGGCGTGAACTCCAGACTTCACCACGCCCCCGCGTTGTGCCCCCAGGGGAATTCGAATCCCCGTTACCGCCTTGAAAGGG
>JBPCTY010000177.1:0-41040 GCA_051011415.1 Acidimicrobiia bacterium | reverse complement strand
CATCAGGCTCACCTGTGATGGCGGCAAAGCCCGACATCGACTCCGCAAGCGTTCCGAAGCCAGGCCGATTTGCGTACGGACCGATCTGACCAAATCCGGTGATGCGTGCGACAACAAGATCAGGGTTTGCCGCATGCAGCTCATCTGGGCCGAGCCCCCAACGTTCAAGCGTTCCAGGCCGGAAGTTCTCAATGAGTACGTCTGCGTCTGCGACCATCTTGAGTAGAAGATCCCGTCCCTCCGTGGTCGAAAGAGTGAGCGAAACGGCCTTCTTGTTGCGGCCGATCATCTTCCACCACAGACCATGCCCGTCCTTCGAGTGGCCGTGATCCCTGACCGGATCGCCCCTCGGGTGCTCCACTTTGATCACATCGGCGCCAAAATCACCAAGGATCGTTGCGGCAAGCGGACCAGCGAAAAGAGTCGCACAATCGAGCACTGTCGTCCCCTCGAGCGCTTGCCTCATTTCCTACCTGTTCCACTAGACGGAAAGCTGTTCCAGAAATCTACCACAACTCAATCGACCTTCGCCAACCGTATTTCGGTCAACTCACTGTCTTGCGGAGGTCCTTCTTCAGAACTTTTCCGGAGGCATTCCTCGGAAGCGCGTCTGCGCGGACAATCGTGCGAGGCACTTTGTAACCAGAGAGGTGTTCTCGTGCGAGGGCGTCAAGATCAGCATCAGAAGCGGAACCTACGATGACCGCAGTCACCTTTTCTCCCCACTCGTCATCCGGTAACCCGATAACGGCGACATCGTCGACGCCCTGATGTGTGATCAACACTTCTTCGATCTCACGCGGGTACACGTTCGCTCCCCCGGTGATGATCATGTCTTTCACCCTGTCAACGATGTACAAGAAGTTGTCTTCGTCCTGCACCACGATGTCTCCGGCTGAGAAGAACCCGTCGCTGGTCGTCGAAGACTGTGTTGCGGCGTCATTCTTGTAGTAGCCGTTCATCAGGTAGGGCGAACGGCTGAAGAGCTCGCCCGGCTGGCCAGATTCGACCGGATCCCCGTCCGGCCCCACAACCCGTACTTCGGTCATGAACCAGGGCGGACCGACACACCGCTCCTTTTCGAGCTGCCACTCGGGCCTCAGATTCGAGACAATGCCGGCTTCGGTCGATCCGTACAGCTCGTGGATACCTGCGCTCGGGAACATTCCGATCGTCCACTTCTTGAGCTCTTGAGGGAACGGCGCGGCATTGAAGTACATCGTTTCGAGGTGGCTCGTGTCGTATTTGCGGATGGTGTCTTCGCCGAGAGCCTTCAGGAACATCGCATGGGTTGGGACCAGGAATATCGACGAAGCCCGATCCCTTTCGATCATTGCGAGAAGTGCCTCTGGATCAAAGCTCCGAAGCATCGACACTGTGCCACCGGTGAACAGCGCCGCATATGCGAATGCAAACCCGGCACCGTGATACATCGGGGCAACGGCGATGGTCCGCAGCCCAGGCCCTAGACCCCACTCAAGAGCGGACGCTACAAACGTGAGGCACCGGCTTCGGTGGCTGATCACGACACCCTTTGGGTCGCCCGTCGTGCCACTCGTGTAGGCAATGGCGAACGGGTCCAGCTCATCCACAAGGACAGCGGGGTCCGTTCCGTCGACCGCTGCGATCCACGATTCATATTCGAGCCCAGCTTCGGAACCGCCGATCGACACCACGAGCGAGACCGCTGACGCGTCCACACCGGTGGATGCGGTCGCGGCAAGGCCTTCGTCAACGATCAGCGCGACTGCGTCCGAGTGCTGAAGAATGAAGGAAATCTCGGGTGCCGCCGCTCTGGGGTTCAACGGCACCATCACCATCCCGGCTTTGGCGATCCCGCATGCAACCTCTGGGTATTCGAGCCGGTTTCCGCACAGGAACGCCACGTGATCCCCCGGGGAAAGTCCGCTCGCCAGAAGTGCATTGGCCAGTCGGGAAGAACGGTCGTTCAGCCCTGCGTAGGTCAGACGCCGATCGCCATCGATAACGGCGACCGCTCCTGGAGACGCAATGGCAAACTCCCTGATTCCGTTGGCGATGTTGAGTGGTGCCCCACCGGATGCAAGCGTCAGAAGGCCTCCCTTGTCGAACCGTCACAATAACCGAAACAGCATTCCGCTGAGCGGTACGTTTGACGAGACGCGACGTTGAACCATGCGGGTTCGGCCGTCTCATCCACGAATAGAGTCGCCCTATGCAAATCGTTATCAGCCATGCCTTCACAAGAGACGAGGACGCAGCGCAGCGGTATGTGCAGGTGTCTGAGTCTTTCCATCCCTTTCTCCAAGCCCAGCCAGGGTTTGTTTCCCGCACGCTGGTACAAGACGTCGATGATCCGACCCACCTCATCAACCTTCGCGTGTTCGACTCGGTGTCGAGCTATGAGGCCATGACGCAGATCCCTGAGTACAAGCAGCACATCGACGAACTGTCTGCCCTGGTCGATGTTGCTCGGTACAAGGATGGGTATGCACGGCAATACACCGACATCATGACCACAACGGTTCCCACATGGCGCAGTATCTCCTGATCCACGGAGCGTTCCGTGGCGCATGGGCCTGGGAGGCAGTAGTCGAGGCGCTATCGGCGCACGGCCACACCGCCATTGCGATCGACCTGCCCTATGCGGGGGAATCTTGGGTCGAGGACCACCCGGTCGTCACCCTGGCTGATTACGTCGATGCCACGATCGAGGCAGCCCGAGAAATGGGGACGCCGGTCGTCGTAGGCCACTCCCAGGGTGGATTCGTCGCAGGCTGCGCTGTGGGTCAATCCCCTGAGGCCTTCACTGGATTGGCATATCTCGATGCGCCGATGCCGCAGGCCGGGAAGCGAGCGATCGACTTGCGATCTCCAGCAGCTGAGGCGATGCAGATGCCGGAACTCGATCCATTGGCTGACGTTCCCCCGATGCCGGTCACCGCTGAGCATGACCTCACGAGCGAGCAGGCCGAGTGGATCAATGCACGCCTTACACCGCAACCGATCGGCCCAAGCCTTGTACCAGTGGCAGCAATACCTCCCGCTGGATATCCCACGGCGGTGGCCTTTTGCGAGCATTCCCACCCGATGGTCCCGGCTAGAGGATCGCGAGCGATCCTGGATGCAATGGGTGGAATCTACGAGGTCTTTGCCACGCACCACGATGCGCCTGTCACGGCCCCTTCGACGGTGGCGTCATGGCTTGCGAATCAGACCGCCTGGTAGCGCACGCCCCCCGGCGACACAGCCCATTCCCCTTCGGCATCGTTGAATCGCAGGCCCTGGATTCCCGGTAGGTCGGCGTCTTGCCTCGCACGGGCACCAGAGGCCATATGGGTGAATTCGAGGAGTTCAAGACGAAACGGCCCAACAGCCTCGTCAGACAGCATCGTCATCGCGACAGCGACGCTTTCATCTGGAAGGTCCAACAGCACGCTGGTCGCTGGAGTATCGAAGTCGAGGTTCATGCCCTTCGTCGCACCTCGATCGACCCACCAAGAAGCTTCGTCATCTCTGCCATTCACAACCCACACGAGGGAGTGGCCTTCAGAGAACAATCGATCAGGTTCCTGATCCAGAAGGGAGGAGCGCCGATGAGACGTCTCGACCAAGACGACGGGAACGTGGTCGGGGCCATGGATCCTGACCTGCTTCAGCGTCACTGGACCGATCGAGAGATCTGCGAACCTGCCAACCTCGTAGCCGGCTGCTTCAAAGGCTGCTGCACCCTGTGCAATATCAGACGTGTAGACGTCGATTGCAGCCGGACCGGCCGCATACGGCTCGCGCCGGACGGACGGCCCCGATGCTTCCAAGACCACGATCCCGGCCCCGCTGGCCCCTTGCTGGAGAAGGTGGACGCCGCCAGTGGATGCGCCCTGTGGCGTGAAGCCTGCAACAGCGAAGAACTCAGCTGTGGCGTCCACGCTGGTAGCGCCGACAACGACATCACTCGCTGGGAACATCACACATCGGCTTCCCACGACATCACGCCGTAGCAGGTGAACTCAGGTCGATCGCCTTGGAAGGTCTGCCAGACCACGCTCATCGTGTAATCATCATCGATGATGAACTCACGGCCCTTGATCTTCCACGCTTCACCAAATGCGTGCTGCGACGTGTACAGAGCTCGTCCATACGCACGACCATTCCCGTACATGTCTGGACCGTTGTAGGTGTGGAGGTTGCGGTTGCGGAACCGCTCGAACGTGTAGGACCGCTCGAAGGCGCCCGAAATCGTCACCGTCTGGTTGGCACGCAGCAAGTCAACAGGTTCGTGCGTGATCGAGACGTCGATGTCGCCGACCTTCTCCTGATCCGCTCCGAAGACCTGCATCGAGCCGGTCCATCGACCCGTTGCCTTGGGTGGAAGCAGATGCGGCTTTGGACCATCAACCCGCTCTTGGTCGTTCCAGGCCTCGACCTTGTCCCTCGCAGCGGCATCGTTGGCGTGATTCGGAACGTTGATGTAGACGCCATTGAAGACGGAGACGATCGTCGCGCCCTCGTACAGCAGACTTGAGTACACCTGCGTTTCACCGTCGGGGAGGATGTGCACCATCGTCCGGAGATCGGACTCCCATGCGGGCGAGTAGTAATGCGCATCAACGAGCCCGCCATATGGATGTCCGGCTCCGATGAAGTCGGGGCCAAGGTAGATCCGGTCCTTGCCGGTATCGGTCAGAGCGAAGTCGAACTCTCGGACATCGAAGCGGTACCGAAGCGGTCCGGTCGCTTCAAAGAATGTCGTCATGTAGTACCTGGTCGATCCGTCCTCGTGGACGCTCGAACGGTTCACCCGATCAAACCCCTGATGGTTGCCGTCGGCATCGAAGATCGACGGGACGCCCCACCACTCCCCTTCGATTTGCTTCTGCCACGCGCTCGCGTCTTTGTCTGTCACATTGCCTCCATGGTGAGTGCCGCAACCGATGTGATGATCGCATCGACTGATTGTTGGACTTCGTCGTTGGTGAGTAGGTAGGTGGTCGGACCGAGCTTCACGGTGTCTGCGAGGTCCCGGTACGGCGCAAGTTTCTCAGCGAGATCGCTCGGTGTTCCGGCAATTGCTACTGCATCGACCATCTCGTTCGGAACCACATCGACCATTGCTGCGTGCTCGCCCGCTCGGAAGAGATCTCGGATGGAACCCGCTTCCTTCTCGAACCCGTGAAACGCGAAGAACGGTTCGTACGTCTTCACCGACGCATAGAACGCCACCGTGGCTGCGGCTCGTCGATAGGCCGTGGCGCGATCGCTGTGGATGCTCGTTGATGCTGAGACGATGACCGCTGGATCGGAATCACGACCGGCGCTCTCTTTCCCGCGATGCAGACCAGGAAGAACAACGGATCGCAGATACTCAGGCGACATGAGTTCGTGCCCGATCCATGCGTCGGCCTCGGCGCCGGCGAGACCGATCATTCGCGGTCCAACGCCAGCTACGGCAACAGGCACAGGACCTCTCACCGGAGGATGCGGTCTTCGATATCCGCGCAGATCCAGAGATCGAGTCCGGCCTTCGTATCCAATTCTGTCACCCGTGTGCATCTCACCCATAAGGGCCCTGACGATGGCGATCGTGTCGGACAACCGGGTCACAGGCTCTGAGAACTCAGCGTCGTGGTGTCGCTCGATCAACGTCTTTACCCCGGAACCAAGGCCGAGTGTGAACCTTCCATCGCTCAGCTCGTCAAGATCGAGGGCAGCGGTAGCGATAGCCATTGGGGACCGCACGTAAGCGAGGGCGATGCCGGTTCCGATCTCAATCGTCTCGGTGGCTGTCGCCACAGCTGCGAGAGGCACAAACGGCGATCGATGCAGCTCGGCAGACCACACCCGACGTATGCCTGCCCGCTCTGCTGCGACGGCGTTTGCCACATACGAATTGAGATCTCTCCCCCAGCAGGCGAGATCGATCTCCATCAGGTCGGCCAGTCTTCCGAGACCTCGGGGAAGGCGGCTCCGGTTGGAGCGTCGTCCCTCTTGTACACGTAGACCGATCGCTCGAAGGTCATGAACACGGTGCCTTCCTGCGTGTAGCCCCTGGTCAGCACCGTCACGATGCCTGCGTACGGTCTCGAGGCGGACTCGCGGAGACCGATCACCTTGCTTTCGGAGTACACGGTGTCTCCAACAAAGACTGGCGCCGAGAGGGTGATGTTCTCCCACCCCAGGTTTGCGAAGGCGTTCTGCGATATGTCGTACACCGACTGCCCGAGAACGATGGCAAGCGTCAACCCTGAGTTGACGAGGGGCTTGCCGAACTCTGTGTGCTCAGCCAGGTTGGCGTCGAAGTGGTTCGGGTTGGTGTTCATCGTGAGCAGGGTGAACCATGTGTTGTCCGCCTCGGTGATCGTGCGCCCGAGCGGATGCTTGTAGACGTCACCGATGGTGAAGTCATCGAAGTAGTTCCCGAAGTCGGCTGGATCGGCTGGCATACGTCTCCTGTTCGACGCCACGATAATTGTCTGACATTTAAAGGTCAAAGGGATGCTTTGCATGATGAAATGTCAGACAATTAGGATACGCACGTGAGCACGAAGGAAATTCCGAACGGTCCGGCCTACCAACAGGTGGCTGCAGACATCCGCGAGATGATCGTCTCAGGGGAGCTCAGCCCCGGAGATCGCCTCCCGATCGAAGCGGATCTCGCCGAGCGGTACGACGTCTCGCGCTCAACGATTCGCGAAGCCCTGCGTGTCGTTTCATCCCAGGACCTTGTGACGACAAGCCGTGGCGTGAGCGGCGGCACCTTCGTGAAACAGCAAGGAACTTCCAACGTCACCGACACCCTCGAGGTTGGGCTCGGCCTTCTTGCTGCCGGTGATGCGGTCACCGTGGACGAGCTCCTTGAGGTCAGAGAGATCCTCGAGATCCCCGCCACTCGGATTGCCGCAAGAAGAATCACACCTGAGCTCCTTCGCGAACTCGAGCTGACCCTCGAGCCGAGAGATGCGGACGGTTTCGACCACCACCGCCGATTCCACGAGACGCTCATGCGAGCCACAGGGAACAGACTCCTCGAACTCGTGACACGACCAATCTTCGAAGTCCTTCGCACCAGGTTTCTTCGTGATGGTGCCAGTACCGGCTTCTGGGGTGGGGTACATGAGGACCACAGTGCGATCGTCGATGCCATCCGGGCTGGGGACGAAGACGCTGCAGCAAACGCCCAACTTGAGCACCTGCGCACGTTGAGAACGACGTACCTCGAAATCGACAGGGAACGCCTCCGATGAAGCCGCTCGAGGACATACGCATCGTCGCCATCGAGCAATATGGCGCAGGCCCATTCGCCACACTGCACCTCGCCGACCTTGGCGCCGAGGTCATCAAGATCGAGGATCCTCGATTTGGTGGCGACGTGGGGCGATACGTCCCGCCATATCAGGATGGCGAGGACAGCCTCTTCTATGAGACGTTCAACCGGAACAAGCAAAGCCTGAGCCTCGACATATCCACCCCGGAGGGACGACGGGTCTTCGAGGACCTCGTCGCTGTCTCAGACGTCGTGTTCTCCAATCTGCGTGGGGATGTGCCGGCGAAGCTGCGGATCACCTACGACGATCTCAAACACCTGAACGAGAAGATCGTCTGTGTTTCGCTCTCAGGGTTCGGAATGGTCGGACCGAGGGCGGACGAACCCGGATACGACTACGTGCTCCAAGGTCTCGCCGGCTGGATGAGCCTCACTGGGGAGCCAGAGGCGCCTCCAACGAAAACTGGCCTGAGCCTTGTCGACTTCAGCGGAGGGTTCGTGGGAGCGGCAACAATTCTCGCCGGCGTTCACGCGGCACGGCGTGACGGAAAGGGTATGGACTGCGACGTGTCGCTGTACGACACGGCAGTGGGCCTGTTGACCTACCTCGCAACATGGCATCTGAACGCCGGGCACGAACCGGTCCGTACCGAACGGTCCGCACATCCGTCGCTCGTCCCGTTCCAGCTCTTCAAGGGCAGCGACGACGAGTGGTTCGTCGTTGGATGCGCGAAGCAGAAGTTTTACGAACGGGTCGTCGAGATCATCGACAGACCAGATCTCGGCTCGGACGAGCACTATGCGACGTTCGCGACACGTCTCGAGAACCGGGAAGCACTGATTGCGGAACTCGACGACGCGTTCGCCCAGCGCCCAGCAGACGCATGGATCGCCTCCCTCCGAGAGGCTGGGGTGCCGACCGGCCCAATCCAGGACGTCGCCACAGCACTCACCGACGATCACACCTTGGCAAGGGACCTCATCACGGAGACCGAACACCCAGCCTGGGGAACGGTGCGAAGCGTTGCATCGCCGATCAGGGTCGGGGACTCACCAAAGGCGTCACATCGTCGTGCCCCCATGCGCAACGAAGACGCCGTTCGAGTGCTCGAGGAGGTGCTCGGGTACGGTGACGAAACGATCGCCTCGCTCACCAAGGCCGGTGCATTCGGGGACACCCAATGACCGTTGCACAGACCCTCGCCACGTGGGCTCTCGACCTCGAACCACGCGATGTTCCGAGTGCGGTGCGCCATGCCGCAACACGCCACATCGCAGACGGCATCGGCAATGCCTTGGCTGCTCGAAGACTCCACGAGGCTGACTTCGCTCTTGCATTGGCAGCCCGCTTTGCCGCGAATCCCCCGGCTTCGATCATCGGCGGCGGCGACGCTGGCATCGAAGGGGCGACATTTGCCAACGGAGTGCTCATCCATGCGCTCGACTACGACGACACGCATCCTGACGCGCTCATCCATGTCACGGCTGCTGCGCTTCCGGCAGCTATGGCCTGCACCGAAGCGGCGGGCGGTTCCATCGACGACCTCATCACAACCACGATTGTTGGATACGAAATCGCCGCACGGATAGGTATGGCAACACCGCACGGGTTTCACCGAAGAGGTTTCCACGCAACTTCCGTAGTCGGAGCACTCACCGCGGCATTCGTGGCGGCTCGTGCAACAGGGCTCTCACCCGAACTCACGGTTGCCTCCGTGGGGATCGCTGGGAGCATGTCGTCGGGGTCTCTCGAGTTTCTCAACTCCCCTGCCTCGACCAAACAGATCCATCCCGGGTGGTCGGGCATGGCTGGAGTGATGGCTGCGAACTTGGCCAAGGAAGGTGCGACGGGACCCGGAACCATCCTCGAGGGGACGAACGGAATCCTCGCTCTGTTCTCGGACACTCCCGCCGACTTGTCGGCCATCACAGCAGAGCTCGGCACCCGCTGGGAAACCGAAAGGATCTCGATCAAGCCCTATCCGGTGTGCCAGCTCTCCCACGCAAGCCTGGATGCTGCTCGCACTCTGCCGCCGATCGATCCCTCGCAGATTGCGCGAGTCGAGGTTGTTCTCCCCGAGGACGCAGAGGCGATCGTTGCCATTCCGACATCGGCCAAGCTTGCACCTCGCTCCAGTTACGAGGCGAAATTCAGCGTGCAATGGGATGTTGCGACGCTGCTCATCGACGGGGAAGTCGGCGTCGATGCGTTTACCGAAACCAACCTCACCCGAGGCGACATCAAGAGGCTCGCCGAAATCGTCGAGGTGACGACTGTGCCGTTCGATCGACCGCCTGCAAACGCTCCCGGCCACATCATCGTCCACACCCGCGACGGCAACACGTTTGAGGGAACAGTGCCGCAGAGTCGGGGATCTGTCGATGCTCCGCTCTCCGACGACGCCGTGTACGACAAGCTCGTTTCAAACACCGCAAGTGAAGGCGTTGCATCGACAGTTCAGGGTCTCCTCGCGAACGGGTCGGCGCCAGTGTCCGATCTGCTCGCAGCCACGACACTCCAGGGGGCTGCGTGAAGCAGGCAATCACCCCGGAATCGTTCCCTTGGTTTGACTACGAGGGTTTCACCTTCTCCCTCGGTCTGGATCTTGGCGACAGAGCACTCCTGAGTGGGCACACAGGGGCGGCGTACAACCCCGATGTCGGGAAGATGGCGATCGACGGGCCGATGACCGACCAGGCAACAACGGCGTACGAAAAGGTCACGGCAATCCTCGAGGGTGCAGGGATGTCATGGGACGACGTGGTGTGCGTTACCGAGTACGTAACCGTCGCAGGCCTGCCGTCGTATGCCGAGGCAGAAGCGGTAAGAGCAACCTTCTGTGGTTCGACGACGCCAGCGGTGCAAACGATCGTCCTTGAAAGCCTTGTCCGAAGGAATGCGTTCCTCGAGATCGAGGTGACAGCGTCGAAGCACGGTCAAGCATTCGGCATCGGATCGAACGGCCGAGCCGCATACGCCGAAGCGACTCAGGCAGACGGTGTTGTGCACCTGTCGACGATCCACCCCTACGACGAACAGGGCAATCTGGTCGGTGCGGGTGATATCGAGGCGCAAACGCGACAGATCTTTCGCAACGCCGACCGCGTGCTGGGAGATCTCGGGCTGACCATGGCCAACGTGACCAAGACGGTCGAGATGATCTCACTCAGCGCTGTCGGGAGCTACAAGTCGACAGGACGGGTGCGCAAGGAGTTCCTCGGGCCGGTGTATCCGGGTGCCGCTGGAATTGTGCAGCGACAGGTGGCAACGGACCCTGAGGTGCTCATCTCCTACGACTTCACTGCCTCCCAGTATCTCCCCAAGGCGATCAACCCCGGGTGGGATCGCTATGAGAACCTGGCGTACTCCCCCGCTGTCATCGCGGGCAACGTCGTCTTCATGTCTGGACAGGCGGCGCTCGATCCAGAGACCGAGCGTGCAGTCCACGCCGGCGACGTTGTCGAACAAACCCGGTACACGTACAAGAACATCCTCACAGTTCTCGAGGCAGCCGATCTCGGACCTGAGGCGCTTGTGAAGACGGTCGAGTATGTGACACCCGAGGGTCTCGCTGGGTATCGCAACACCGCTGAGGTACGCCGCGAGCTGCTTGCAGAACCCTGGCCCGCTTCAACAGGAGCGTATTGCCACTCTCTTCTTCGGCCCGAGTTCGAAATTGAGATCGACCCAACGGCAATGCTGATCGAGGAGGAGTCGTGACGTTGCTGACGGCAGATCTTCACGATCGCATCGGCGAGACAGTTGCATATGTGGCGTCTGAGCCCCTGGGAAGAGCTGCGATCCGCTACTTCGCTGAGGCCGTCGGCGATAGCAACCCCCTATCGAATGACCTCGACGCCGCACGGGCAGCCGGGTACACGGACCTGGTCGCTCCGCCAACGCTTGTGTGCGAGACCAATCAGTACGCATCGCTTCCCATGGATGAGGACGGCTATGCAGGGCACACCTGGGGGTTCGAGGTTCCTGGGACACGACAAATACGCGGAGGAAACCAGTACCGATTCCACACGCCAGTGGTCGCAACCGATGTCATCACCGCGACCTGGACGATCAGTGCAATTGATGAACGCACGAGTCGAACCGGCGCTTCGATGTTGATCGTGCGATCGTCGGCTCGGTATACGAATCAAGACGGTGAACTGCTGGCAGAGAACGACGAAACGATCATCTTCCAGGAGATCGCATGACGTCCAGAACTGCTCTCCCCACGCTCAGACGCACCATAGATCAGACCGACATGGTGGCGTACGCCGGTGCAACCTGGGACTGGCACCGCCTGCATCACGACATCGACTACGCCAGATCGAAGGGTCTCGAAGGCACCGTCGTGGACGGCCAGATGTTCGGAGCGATGATGGCAGCGCAACTGTCCTCGCACTTCGGAACCGAGTGGCGGGTATCGGCCCTCGACTTCCGTTTTGTCTCGATGGTCTACGCAGGCGAAACCGTTGAGGTCGCAGGGGTCATCGAAGAGGACTCCGAAGCCGAGGCGGCCTGCACCCACACAGTGTCAGTGGGCGACCGAATCTGTGCCACCGGGACGAGCAAGGTGACGCATGCCAGCTAGAGACGTTGCCATCGTTGGGGTCGCCGAGTCGGATCTCGGTGTAACTGGGCTGTCCATCTTTGACTTGCAGTCGCAAGCGGTCTCTCGGGCGCTGGCTGATGCCGGCCTCGAACTGTCCGATGTTGATGGGTTCGCCACGGCGGGTGTATCGAGAATGTCTGCAGCGCAGATGTCCGAGTACCTCGGGCTGTCGCCGCGTTGGGTGTCGTCGACAATGGAAGGCGGCGCATCCTTCGAACTGTTCGTCCAGGATGCAGTCGATGCCATCCGAGCCGGCCGCTGTGAGGTTGCCCTCATCTCGTACGGATCAAATCAACGCTCGGCCGCAAGCAGAAGTCTCGGCGGACTTGCCGAGGATCACACGCCCCTCACGCAGTTCGAATCGGTCGTAGGCCCGTTGTGGCCGCTCTCCACATATGCCATGGCGGCCACAAGGTATCTCCACGATTCCGATGCCACGCATGCAGCTCTCGCCGAAGTTGCGATCGCCGCACGGGAGTGGGCGCTCCTGAACCCTGCTGCGTACCGATACGGATCAGGACCACTGACGATGGAAGACATCGACGCCTCCCCAATGATCAGCACACCGCTCCGTGCAACCGACTGCTGCTTGGTCCTCGACGGTGGCGGCGCCATCGTGCTCACCACAGCTGAGAGGGCTGCAACCTTGCGGCCCGGCCCGGTGATCGTGCAAGGGTCGGGTGCTGCGATAACCCATGTTTCGGCGACGCAAATGCCAGATCTCACGATGCCGGCTGCATCCGAGTCCGGAAGGCAAGCTCTCTCCGAGGCTCGAGTTGGGATATCAGATATCGACGTTGTCCAGGTGTACGACTCGTTCACCATCACGGTGCTTCTGACTCTTGAGGCACTTGGCTTCTCCGATCGTGGCGGAGCTTCCGAACTCATCGCAAATGGAGCCATCCGCCCCGGCGGATCGCTTCCCCTCAACACTTCTGGCGGAGGACTTTCGTACAACCACCCGGGCATGTTTGGGATCCTGCTGATCGTCGAGGCGGTTCGGCAGTTGCGCGGGGAAGCAACAGGCCGCCAAGTAGACAACGCAAAGACCGCCCTTGTCCACGGCACCGGCGGAGTCTTCTCCAGCCACGGCACACTCGTGTTGGGGGTGTCATGACGACGCCAACCAGCGCCCAGGCACAGCAGTGGTGGGATGCCGCCGAAGCGGGCACCTTGCTCGTACAAAGGTGTTCGGCATGCAGCCAAAGCCAGCACTACCCACGATCGCTCTGCACGAACTGCGGGTCTGATCAGGTCGAGTTCGTCGAAAGCAGGGGGTCCGGCCACGTTGTCTCCTGGACAACCGTCCACCGCTCCCCTGACCCAGACCGATTTCCGCCGCCTTACACCGTCGCTCTCGTGGAGCTTGACGAGGGAGTCCGCCTGATGAGCAGGCTCTCTGCGGACGACGCGCAGTGCGACGCACGGGTCTCACTTGCGTGGGAAACCGTTGATGGCAAGAACATCCCAACATTTGTGACAGAGGGGAACGGCTGATGGATTTCACACTGAGCCAAGAGCAAGAGATGTTTCGAAGAACCCTCCGGGACTTTGTCGACAGCGAGATCCGCCCGGTCGCACGCGAGTGGGAACAAACGGATCGATATCCCACCGAGATCGTCGAAACCATGAAGGCAATGGGCCTCTTCGGAATCACGGTGCCCGAGGAGTACGGCGGGATGCCGGTCGATCTCGTTTCGTTCTCGATCGTGTTTGAAGAGATCGCCCGCGGGTGGATGGGAGTCGCGGGAATCCTCGGCTCCCACTCGCTTGCCTGCCACATGATCGCTACGGAAGGGACCGAGGAGCAGAAGCAGCGCTACCTCCCAGATCTCGCGACTGGCGCCAGACGCACCGCGATCGCACTCACTGAGCCAGACGCTGGCACCGATCTTCAAGGCATTCGGACTAAAGCGGTCCTGGATGGGGACGAATATGTCGTATCCGGGACGAAGTTCTGGATCACAAACGCCCGCTACGCAGATCCGCTCCCCGTGCTTGTAAAGACAGACCCTGACGCATCGCCTGCCCACAGGGGCATGAGCGTGCTCCTCATCGACGCAGACACCCCTGGCATGACCGTGTCTCGCGACATCCCAAAGCTCGGGTACAAGGGACCAGAGTCTGCGGAGGTCGTCCTCGACAACGTTCGGGTGCCAAAGGAGAACCTGCTTGGGGGTGAAGAAGGACGCGGTTTCCAGCAGGTCATGAATGGGCTGGAGCTCGGACGGATCAATGTTGCGTCGCGCTCGGTCGGTATCGCCCAAGAGGCGTACGACCAATCCCTCGCGTACGCGGCCGATCGCCACGCATTCGGAAAGCCGATCGCAGACTTTCAGGCCATCCAGCTGAAGCTCGCGGAGATGGCGACAAGAGCGCAAACAGCGAGACTCGTCACGTGGTGGGCGGCATCAATGGCCAAGCCGGGACTCCGTGCAGACGGCGAGGCTGCAATGGCCAAGTACTTCTCGTCCGAGGCAGCGATCGAGAACGCGCTCGAAGCCATGCGAATCCATGGCGGTGCCGGATACTCCAAGGAGCTCGACATCGAGCGGCTCTATCGCGACGCACCCCTGATGGCAATCGGTGAAGGGACAAACGACATCCAGAAGATCGTCCTCGCTCGGGGTCTTCTCGATGGCCGGACGGTGATCGATTGATGTCCCCAACCACCTTGCTGTACGTCCCTGCGGACCAGCCTGCGATGCTGACCAAGGCTCGCCAGCGGAACGCCGATGCTGTGATCATCGATCTTGAAGACGCCGTACCGGTCGACGCAAAGGACAGCGCGCGACAAGCAGCAAGGGACTTCGTCATCGCACCCCCAGCAGGCGCCAGCGCCATCTATGTGCGCGTGAACGGAGACCAGAACCTCGGCCTTGACGTCGAGGCGGTCGCCCACCCGAACCTCGCAGGCATCGTTATTGCCAAGGCCCAGTACATGGGCCAAGTCGAAGCGGCAGACCGCATCCTGTTCAGTGTGGAAGAAGCTCATGGCATTCCTCACGGAACATTTGGCGTGACATGCCTGATCGAGACCGCCATTGGCCTACGCGAGGCCTTCGAACTCGCCTCGCATCCGCGAGTCAACCGTCTCGGGCTCGGTGAGGCCGACCTTGGAGCGGATCTTGGCATCGATCACGCTGCTGCCGATTCGGTGTGGGACCCGATTCGGCTCCGTATCGTTGTGGACTCCGCAGCGGCAGCAATCGATGCGCCAGCCGCTCCGGTGTCCACCAACTTCACCGACATGGACGAGCTCACACGGTCGACAACCCACCTCTCCAGCCTCGGCTTTGGGTCACGTGCCGCCATTCATCCGGCGCAGATTCCCGTGATTGAAGAGGCGTTTCGCCCCACGGATGACGAGGTCGAAGCAGCCAAGAACCTTCTCCACGCGCACGAGCTGTCGATCAGTCGCGGCGACGGCGTGTTCACAGACGCCAAGGGCCGAATGGTCGATGAAGCCGTAGTCCGCCACGCACGAAGGACCATGGCGCGATCGTCCGAAGAGGGGTCCGCATGACACGCTGGGAATGGCTCGGCCCTGCAATAGGCGCCACCTTCTACGTCACGGGCCTCACGGCCGTATTGCTGGCGCCGATCGAGAGCGTCTTCTTCTCCTTCTCTGATCCGGTGAAGTTCATCATCACGATCGTCGTGGCAACGTTGGCGACAGGGTTGGTTGCACGGTCGCTCCAGAAGCGGCGCACAAAGCTCAAGCAGGCCAAGGTCCAGCTTGCCAACTGGCAGCCGCCGGAGGCGTCACCATGATTCGGTCGCTCTACGGCGCTGCGCGCATACCCGATGCAGAGCCTCCGTACGACACCGTCCACTTCCGTGTCTTCTATCCAGCAGCGACAACCGGATCCGACACCGAACGGCTGACTGGCGAGATGAACCCTCAATCCGGGCAGCCACTGCCTGTGGTCATTTTCCTGCCCGGTGTCAATGTGCCACCGGATAGCTACACGTGGCTCGCCAGCGCTATCGCCGAATCTGGCATGGCAGCTGTGACCCTCGGAGTAGTCGAAGACGTCTTCGCCGGACGGATCGGTCTGTCCCCCGGCATGGACATCGCCAAAGTCACTCCTGCGACCTACGGGACAGGACCAACCGCCACTTCAGTGCAACCGGTACTCGATGCCTTGGCCGAAATGAATTCCGAAGGGGTACTCGCAGGTGCGCTCGATACGGACCGAGTCGCCCTCGGGGGTCACTCAGCAGGTGGCACCATCGCCCTCCAGAGCGCAGACCCCCGATACTTCCCTGGCATCAAGGCGGTGTTCTCCTACGGAGCGCACACGATGCCATCAGCGGTTCTGGGGTTCGACGAAGGCACCGTCCTTCCCGTGTCCCCCGAAGTACCCACGCTCATCATGGTCGGAGAGAACGACGGCGTCATCGCAGCAAGCAGAGACAGATACGGAGCCGGGCCCGAGCATGACCCCGTTCGCCGAACGTGGCTCGAGGGCGTCACGCGATCCAACGGCGATAGCCGGTTCGTGGTGTTCGAAGGCGCAAACCACCTGGCGATCTCCGATCCCGATGATCCGACCACTGCACGAGGCTTTCTCGAGCCGGATCCTGCGGCCGACCCCTCCGCCACCAGGCACGCTATCGCCGAAACAGTGGTCAACTTCCTGAATCAAGCATTCCAGTTCCCAACCAATGAATCGTCTGACGCCGTGCTGGCCAACTCAGCGGTTCTTTCATCAACGACCAAATAGCAACACAGCGGAGGCAACGACATGAAACGTGGAAGGCGAAACAGATACCTCATCACACTCGTGATGTCTCTCGCCATCGTGTTGGCAGCGTGTGGGGCGACGAACCCTGACGCAACGACCACGACAGCCGCATCAGGCGCCGAGAGCGGTGGCGGCGGCGGTGACGAGTCGACAACGACGAGCGAAGCAACTGCTGCGCCGGCGGAGAACGGGCCCGGCGTATCAGCCGAAGAGGTCCGTGTCGCATTCATCGTCACTGACCTCGAGCGCGTTCAGAAGGCTCTCGGCCTCGATGTGCCTTCGCAGGGCGATCTCGAAGCGCAGATCCTCGCGATCACCGACTACATCAATGCGAACGGGGGCATCGGCGGCCGAACGATGGTGCCGTTCGTTCGTCCGTTTGATGCGCTCCTGGATTCTCCGACCGTCGAAGAGGAACTCTGCAATGGCATCACGCAGGACGATCAGGTCTTTGCGGTCGTGATGACAGGCCAGTTCCAGGACAACGCCCGCCCGTGCTACGCCGCGCGAAACACTCTCATGCTCGATACCACCTTCTACCCGATCGATCAGGACGGCTATGAAGAGCTAGCGCCCTACCTGTGGTCATACCACCTCACCGAGTACCCGACCATGATGGGTGGCCTCGTTGCAGGCCTCGCATTCTCAGGTTGGTTTGAAGGATCGACGCTAGGAATCCTCGGTGCTGACAACGAACTCAGCCACAAGGCATACGACGAGACGGTCAAGCCTCTGCTTGATGAGCTCGGGGTCACTGTCGCCGAGGAGCAATGGGTGGATGCAACGGATACCGCAACCCTCCAGCCGGGAATCGATCAGGCTGTTCTTGCCTTCAAGGCAGCCGAGATCACCCATGTTGTGACTATTGGTGGATCGAGGATTCAGCCCTTCTTCATGCAGTCTGCTGAGTTCCAGAACTACCAACCGATCTATGCGATGACCTCGTACGACTCGCCTGACTTTTCGATCAACTCGTACCCAGACTCAATGCCTGGCGCCGCAGGCGTCTCGATGGTGCCCGGATTCGACGTCGCTGACGACCAACACCCGTTCCCCGCCAACGAGACCGAAGAGCTCTGCGTCTCGATCCTGGAATCAACGGGCGAGACATTCGACGAGAGAAAGCACGCCCGTGTCGGGATCCAGTACTGCGACGCAGCACTGCTGCTCCAAAAGGCTTCCGAAGGACTAACCGACGCGCTGAACGCTTCCCTTTGGCGTGACGCGGTGTGGGAACTTGGGGACTCTTTCCAACTCGGAACGACCTACGAGACGCTCTTCCTCCCTGGGTCATATACAGGCGCCAACGCGTTCCGTGTAACGGCATTCAACGCTGAGTGCTCCTGTCTCGAACTCCAATCAGGACCACAGCCGTTCCCAAGGGAAGCAGGTAGCTGAACCAGTGACTGACCCCGCAGCCAACACGGACCGACCCTTCGAGGCGTTTCCATCCCTCGGTGGAGTCGGTTGGCGTCCCGCACTCGCCATTGGCGTGTGCGGCGGTGCTGTTGGGGCAGCTCTCGCGCTTGCGATCGTCTACCCGGCGTTTGCGAGCCCGACTGACGGCATCAACGTCGTCACATGGTGGACGCTGCTCGGCGCAATCATTGCTGCCGCGATCGGCGCCACTGTCAATCGATGGGAGCAAGGCCGGACGCTCATGTGGATCCGGCTCTCGGCGGGTGCAACAGCTGCGGTCGCTGCCGCCGCAGCATTGGGATTCTCGGATTCGGAGCTGTGGATCCCCGTCCTCGCAGTTGCGTGGGCACCAGGCGCCGTTCTGCATCGCTCGTATCTCGCAGACGTCTATCCCAGGAGCGGGCTCTTCCGCGTGCTTGCAATGTATTGGGCAGGCGCCGCCCTCGGTGCAGCGCTACCACTGTGGTTTGCCGCGGGGAGCGAGGCGTCCTGGCAAGTCGCCCTCGGCATCACTGCCGTGATTGGTGCCGTCGGGCTCATCGCCACGTTGGGACTCCCACATGACGATCCCGACACCGCCGGCATCAAGTCCGCCAAGGCAGGGTGGGGACGCCGCTCCAGACTCTTTTCCGCCGCAGCGGGTGTGCTCGCCGTCGTTGGGGTGCATGCACTGCTGGTACTGATGATTGAGGACTGGAATATCGACGCACGCGGGAGGCTTGTGACGCTCGCGTCGGTTGCACTTGTCCTTGGTGGTGTGCTGCTGGCCGGGCACTGGTACCACGGCCTTACCGACGCGACGTCTGAGCGCCTCGCAGATGCCGCACGCCTCCTCATGGTGCTCGGAGGGCTGCTCCTGACAGCGGCTGCCTTCAGCCGAACCCTCATCGGACTTGTCGTGACCGCCGTCGCTGGAGCGACAACCCTCGGTATCGCCGCGGTCGTGGTCGACACCGCAACACTCGGTCCGAGGACAAGTGACGCAAGACGAACCGCGACGGGATCCCAACTATGGGCATTCATCGTCGGCGGAACCGTTGCTGCCTTCATCGTTGCTGGCCCGCTCTCCGATTGGACCGCCGATTCCGTTCTTCTTCTTGCTGTGGTTCCAATGCTTGTGGTTGGTGCAGTTGTCGGGTGGGGTGCAAGGAAGAAGGAAGTCACGGACTCTGATGCAGTCAGAAATGCTGAGATCGAGCGAACAGCTATCCACTCCGACTCCCTGCTCAATGCCCAGGCACTCGACGTCGCGTACGGCACGATCCAGGTGATCTTCGATGTCGACTTTGCAGTTCGCGATCGAGAGATCGTCGCTCTCCTCGGAACGAACGGCGCCGGCAAGACCACCCTCCTCAAGACGCTTGCGGGACTGATCCAGCCTTCAGCCGGTCGCATCGTTTTCGGAGGGGCCGACATCACAGAATTCGAAGCGACCTGGGCGACCGAACTCGGCGTCTGCCACATTGCTGGGGCGGACTCCATTGCATCCACGCTCACCGTCGATGAGAACCTTCGAATGTTCGCCTACCCGTTCAAGGGGAAGGGGTTCCCCCTCAAGGACCGCCTCGATGAGGTCTTCGAAGTCTTCCCACGCCTTCTTGAACGCCACGATCAGCGAGCGTCCACGCTGTCTGGCGGGGAGAAGCAGATGCTTGCCCTCGCCAAGGCGATCATCCAGCGCCCGAGATTGCTCCTCATCGATGAGTTTTCGCTTGGTCTCGCCCCACGCATCGTCGCCGAACTCATACCTGTAGTCGAGCGCATCAATGATGCAGGCACTGCGGTGGTGATCGTCGAACAGAATGTCGCCACTGCCTTGTCAATCGCAGACCGAGCCTATGTCATCGAAAAGGGCGAGGTTCTTTGGTCTGGAGCCGCATCGGTGCTGGAAGATGACCCCTCGAAGATTGAAACGATGTACCTCTCCGGTACGGCAGCGGGGTCCGATTGATGCTCGGATTCGACCTCTCCCTGCCATTCGTTCTACTCGGCGGCCTCACCGGGCTTTCATACGGTCTGCTCGCTGTCGGTGTTGTACTCGTGTACCGGTCCTCGAAGTTCATCAACTTTGCATACGCAGGCACGGGAATCCTTGCAGCCGCCATCGCTGCTATTGGAATCAACCGGTTCGATGTCCCTTACGTCGTCGGCTTCATTGGGGCGCTGGCCATCGGCGCAGGTGTCTCTGCGGGTGTTGACATCTTCATCGTTCGCAAGCTTGCGAATACACCGAAGGTCCTTCCCATGGTTGCGACCCTTGGTGTGGGTGAGGCGTTGATCCTCACGACGCTGGCCCTCAACGATGCATCGGGCAAGGAGTACCCACAACCCCCATTCTTCCCAGAGTTCGACATCGGTGCGCTGTACGTGAGCCCTGCATCCACCGCTCTTGCGATCCTCACGCCAATCGCCATCATCGGTCTCACCCTGTTCTTCAAACGCAGCCGATTCGGCATTGGCGTCAGGGCAGCCTCTATCAACGAAGATGCGGCAGAAACATCAGGCATTTCGCCGAAGGGCATGTCGACACTTTCGTGGGGGCTTGCGGGTGCAATCGCAGCGTTCTCGGCTCTGCTCGTCCTCCCTTCGCAGGGCACGCTCACGCCCGATCTACTTGGACCCGACCTCTTGCTGCGAGGGCTTGCCGCTGCGGCTCTCGCCGGATTCGTCAATCTGCCTGTAGCCATGGCGACCGGAGTGGGCATCGGCGTGCTCGAACAGGTATTGCGGACGCGGCCTGGGACAGCCGGCTACATCGACATTGCGCTCTTTGCGATCATTCTTATCGGCATCGGCATCCAGACCTACCGGGCAGGGCCGAGGGATTCTGTTGAACGATGGCAGGGAGTGTCTCTTCCAAGAAGGCTTCCAGAGGCATATCGAGGCGTGTGGCTGATACGGAACCTCGGGCGAATCTTCGCACTCTTCTCGGTGGGAGTCGCGATGCTCATCCCAGTCTTTGCCACGAACCGGTTCTCATTCATAGCCATCACGGTGATGTGCTTCTCGATCGTCGGTCTCTCCGTCGGTCTCCTCACCGGCTTTGGCGGACAGGTCTCTCTCGGCCAGTTCGCCTATGGCGGCGTCGCAGCAGCGGTCTCCGTGATAGTTGTGAAAGCTTCCGGCGTGTTCTTTGCCGGCATCGTCGCCGGAGCAATCGTTGCAGCAATCCTCGCCGTTCTGGTCGGATTCCCAGCGCTACGAGTACAAGGCTTGCTCCTTGCCGTCGCGACGCTCGGGTTCGCGCTTGTCGTTTCCTCATGGCTGCTCAGGCAGGAGTGGATGTTCGGTCGAGGAATCGCTCCCCCACAGCCGATCTTTGGTTCGATCATCATCGACACTGCTCGCTCGTACTACTACGTCGTATTACTCGGCTTAGTGATCATGATCTGGGTGACGCGGAACCTGCGGAGATCGGGCTTCGGGCGAAAGCTCGTAGCGGTCCGTGACAACGAGCCAGCGGCTCGTGCACTCACCGTCCCGGCCTCCCGCACGAAGCTCCAGCTCTACGGGGTAACCGGGGCAATCGCAGGTGTTGGCGGCGCACTGTTCGGTCACGCACACACACAGCTTTCCTCGGCGATCTTCCCGGTTCAGGCATCTATAGATGTCGTCATCGCAACGGTCATCGGCGGGCTCGAAGCGCTTACAGGTCCGCTCGTGGGTGCCCTCTATCTCGTTGGTATACCTCGAATCTTTGAGGTCGGAGTTGAGGGTCTTGCGGCTATGGCAGCCGTGTGGCTGGTGATCATCATCAATCAACCTCGCGGCTTTTTGGGAATCCTCACGAACCCCAGGGATCGTATGTACGACACCATCGCCAAGTTCCGGGGCATCGACCCGGCAACGGCAAGGTCCGTCGAAGGCACAGACGAAATCGCCGCAGCAAGCCAAGACTTCCATGTTGCGTTCGGATCGAACTCCTCGGGCGAAGTCCTCGCACAAGCCATCACCACTCCGCATGCCCTTGAGGTCACGGGCCTGACCAAGCGCTTCGGAGGTCTCACCGCCGTAAACGATGTCAGCCTCACGGTCGATCCAGGAGACACACTCGGACTGATCGGACCCAATGGTGCTGGCAAGACCACGCTGTTCGAGATGGTCGGAGGCTTCCTGAAACCCGACACCGGCACTGTGGTCTACGAAGGTGTGGACATCACCTCGCTTTCGCCGGAAAAGCGGGCCAGAAAGGGTCTTGTTCGTTCATTCCAGAACGCCGAGATGTTTCCCACAATGACGCTCCTTGAAGCGGTCATGGTCGCCAAGGAGCGCACGCTTCCGTCCAACATTGGGCTCTCGGCGATCGGCTACACCCGTAGAGACAAGCGCAGAGAGCAAGAAGCCCTTGAGTTGATCGATCTCTTCGGTCTTACCCGCTACCGCGACGTTCCGCTCGGAGCGTTCTCCACTGGCACGCGACGGATCGCTGAGTTTGCGTGCGATCTGGCGCTTGAGCCAAAGGTCCTGTTGCTTGACGAACCCTCAGCAGGTATTGCACAGGCCGAGACCGAGGCGCTCGCCCAGGCGTTGGAACGGATCAGGGATACGTTCGGCATCACGATCGTTGTGATCGAGCACGATATGCCGCTTCTTCTTCAGCTCTGCAATCGAATGATCGCTTTGGAAGCCGGTGAGGTCATCGCTGAGGGCAGTCCGCAGGCAGTGCAAAACGACCCAAGGGTTGTCGAGAGCTATCTCGGGATCAGGGCCTAGTCCATACCGCTTCGACGTTGGTCGAACCCGAGGTCAGCTGTTCACCAACTGGTCGGTGTCACTGAACAGATCTCGCTTCTTGAAGCTTGAGGTCATGAAGCGGCCCATCGCCTTTCTCTTGGTGAGCCACGCGACCTTCGCACCGGTCTTGTCCGTCGAAAGGATGTTGTCCGCCAACCATGGAGTAACGGTCTCGACCGTGTCACCGAGGATGTTGAAGAACTTCTTCGACCGCTCCCAGTCTGCTGATCCAGGTTCGTAGTCATCGATGAGAAGATCGGTGACAACTATTCCGGGGCTCAACGCACAGACCTGAACGGGTGTGTTCTTCGTCTCTTTCACAAGGCCCTTCACGAGGTAGCTCACACCACGCTTTGAAGCGCCGTATGTCACGATTCCCGGCTGGGTTTGCCCGTCCGATCCGAAGCCTTCCATGTTCCACAGCTGACCATGGCCTTGCTGCAGGAACCCCGCAATGGCTGTGCGCGATGCGATGACCGCTCCATAGAGATTGACATCGATCACCGATCGGAGTTCCTGTGGTGTTTGATCCCAGATCGGAGCTCGCTTGATCGAGATTCCGGCGTTGTTGATCCACACATCGATGGATCCAAACTTCTCGACACCGAAACTCCACAAAGCCTGAAGATCGTCGACGTCGGTGACCTCACATGTCGTGCCGGCGACTCGGTCGAGTCGGTCATCCTGTCCGAGATCGCGAACCGCAGCGTCGACACCTTCGGCCGAGCGGCCTGTGATGACGACATTGCAGCCGCGGTCCAAGAAGGAGTCTGCGAGCCCTCGGCCAATACCTCGAGTACCCCCGGTGATCACAACTGTCTTCATGTCATTCTCCTTGCATTGGACCTTCGACTCCAACGACGGTTGTGCCGCAGAAGAAGTCGATGGTCTCGGTTGTTCCTTCGTCGTGGAGTCCACTGATTCCCCATGCTGGTCGTGGTGCCATGAGGTGGAGCGAGAGAGGGCTTGCACCGTTGACCTTCACGCCCCCGGCGCGCACACCCCTCGCAAACGACATCGCCGCAACCTCGTCGTCGCCGAACACGTATGCCTCGAGGCCGTACTCGGTGCCGTTTGCAAGTCGTAGCGCCTCGTCGAGGTCGCGGTAGGTGTGCACCGTTCCAACGGGACCAAAGATCTCCTCGCCTGTGGACTCCGGTGCGACACCCGAGATCAAGGTTGGGGCGAGGTAATTACCAGCGTCAGGAGTGTCCGTCCACCTGTGAGCCACTCCGCCGAGCCGCACAAGGCCGTCGATCCTGGCTTTCAACATCTCGAGGTGGTCGGAGTGCACGATCGGACCCATCATGGAATCTGCTGAGAGAGGGTCTCCGATGGCGACGGAGGACAACGCCTCACCGATGGCTCTGAGAATTTCATCCTCTCGATCTGCGGGAACGATCAGCCGACCGAGAGCACGGCACCACTGGCCGTTGAGGGTCGTCATCAGTGCCGTCACAGCGGCGGCTGCCACATCGGCATCACAGTCCGGAAGGATGACGACTGGGCTGTGACCACCGAGTTCGAGTTGGACCGGCTTGAGCCCAACGGCGCACGCCGATGCGATGTCCCTTCCACCGACAACACCGCCAGTGAACGACACCGCACGGATTCGATCGTCCTTGACAAGGACTCCGCCCTGCCGTGGACCGCCGTGCACGAGTTGCACAACTCCCGGGGCAAGCCCGACCGACTGGGCAGCCTCGGCAATGACCGCAGTCCCATGTGGTGCTCGTTCAGGAGGCTTGATCACCACGGGGCATCCCGCGGCAAGAGCGGAAGCGACCTTGTGCGCAGCCATCGGTGCCGGCGCATTCCATGGCACAAGCGTGAGCGCTGGACCCCATCCCTTCTTGATGATCTCGACGTCGTTGCCGGTTGGGCCTTCGAGCGTCGCAGAGAGCATCCCGCTTCGGGTCATGTCAGCAGCGAGCTGGAACGCTGCATGCGTGATGAACGACAACATCCCTGTTGTGCCGATCGTCGCTCCGGATGTCGCGGACTCAAGCAGGGCCGACCATTCAGCCCTTGGCTGGATCGCTGCGGCCATCGCTTCGAGCGAATCGGCTCGTTCGTCATGGGTCGAGTTGGACCAGTCTCCGTGCACAGATTCGTGATGTGCCGTTGCGATGGCTCGCTCGATTGCCTCGGGAGATGAAGCCTTTTGAGCCTGGATCGGTTCGCCTGTGTTGCGATCCTCTATCCACGCATCGAGATCGAGCGCAGGCTCGCTCCACTCGCCTGCGACATAGTCGCGTGGTTCGGGAAGGACGAAGCTGTCAGCCATCAGGTTGCTCCTGGTGTTTCGAATACGTGGGTTGTTGTCTTGTCTTCGTGGGGCTGACCTTCGCCTCGTGGGTCCAGGTCAACACGGCGACTCGTGTCTGCAGTCAGCCTCTTTCCGACAACTTCAAGCGACCGGACGAAGCGCCCATCGCGGTAGAGCATCGTTGAGCGGGTTCTCGTGTCGCCATCGATGACGAGGTAGTCGGGTTCTGAATACCGGTTCCAGGCATCGTCGATGGAGTCGGGAAGAAACCAGATCCGACCGGGGCCGGCTGCGATCCCGATGTGCGTTGGCGCATCGGGGCCAAGCCTGTCGAAGGTCAGGATGCCTTGATCCACGGTTGCGTGGAATGTCCTGCGGTGAAACGGTCGACCGCGGAAGGTGACATTCGTCTGCGTGTAGCGGTCGCCGTCAAGATCGATGTACACGAGGTTCTCGTAAGGGAAGGGACCAGGCGTGCCACCGAAAGGATCATCTGTCACCACTTCGCCGGTCGGAGTCCGCGCTGTGAGAACGTCATGCCACACGCCGCACATCGCGGCCAGGTTCTCTGCGAGGAGATCCGGCATCAGCCGGTGCCGCCGAACTGTGCAGACTCGGATCCGGTGACGATTGCAAGCCCAGCTTCAAGGCGGCCACGTTCAGGGGGAAAGGCCTGCACCAGACCCATGGATATGTCGCGAAGGGAGCGAGCCACTAGCCCTGAGTTTCCTGTGTTTGACGTTCCACACGCCTTCAAGGCACAGGTCGCCACCTTCATGGAAGCCTCGGCACAGGTGCCCTTTGCTATGCGCCAGGTCGCAACAGTCTGATCCTTTGGAAGAGGTGGAGGGACCTCGGTCTCAAGAGCGATCTGCCGGCGCATCCACAGCAGCCCCGTATCCAGGGCCTCTCGCATCTCGGCGACAAGCTGGCGCTGGAAGTCGGCCGTCCCGATCGGCTCTCCAGTGTCCTTGAAGGTCGATCGGGTCAGATGCCCGAGCGTGAAGTCATGTGTCGCTTTCGCTGCGCCGAGATACACCGCAGTGCCAGCAGGTTGGTTCCCAACGAAGCTTCCCCTGCTCATCTGCATCATCTTGATGAACGCTCCCGGAACCGCAAGGGCATGAGCATCTTCGACGAACACGTTGTCAAGAATCACGCCGTGCGCTGCAGACCCACGCATGCCGAGTGCGTCCCACTTCGGTCGCTCCGAGACGCCAACGGCGCCCGGATCGACGAGAAAGACACCGAGGTACTCCGCGGTGTCACCGCCTGGAATCCTGGCAGTGACGAGATAGTCATCTGCCACGCCCGTTCCACAGCCGAACGCCTTCACACCGGACACCGACCAGCCACCGTCCACCTTCGATGCTTCGGTTGCGATCGAGATCGCTGTCTTTGCGGTCTTCACGGACTCCGATGCGAAGTTCGCCATCCACTTCCCAGCGACCATGCGCCCGAGGACGAGCTCGCCAAACGACCGGACAACGTCCGCCTCGGCGTCATCAAACAGGCCCGCCTCGACTGCCTCCAATGGGAGCACGCCGCGGCTCGTAGCGGAACAGTGGAAGAAGTATGCGAGGGCAGTTGATGGGCATGCAGTCCCCAAGGCAAACGTGGCGGCCGCAAGGTCACGAAGATTGCCACCGAGGCCCCCGTACTGCTCTGGAATGATCAGACCGAGCAATCCGGCCGCAGCGATCGCCTCCACGTTCTCGCGCGGCAGCACTGCGTCACGATCTGCCATGACTGCGTTCTCAAGCAGGACCGGCAAGACGCTATCAACGCGAGAAGAGCGATCGCGCTCTTCCGCTGTCATGTCCGGAAGGAGCAGGGTCCCTGTGGGATTGGTGGTCACTTCTACTCCTGTTCGTAGTTCAGTTCGATGATGTCGGTGCCCCCGAGAGGAGGCGACGCAAACTCACCCGTCGTATAGCCAACGAGCCAGATTCCACGATCCGTCGCCGTCACGCCATAGGTCTCGTCAATCGCCGCCGTGCCGACCTGATCAATGGATCGCAAAACGCCATCAGTGCCGATGTCTGCAACGAACCCGTCACGGTCGCCAAAGGACTCAGCACCGAGAACCCCAAGGGTGAAACCGGACACGATGAATCCGTTGTCGGTTGCAGCTATCCCATATCCCTGATCCTGGACATCCGATCCGAACTGGAGCGTCCATCGAATCGACAAATCGGGTGCGAGCGCAATCACAAACACATCAGACTCACCGGCGTGGTCGCCTGCAAGGGCTCCCGCCGTGTGTCCGACGATGACCACTCCGTCGTCGTCCGAGACTGCTGAGGTAGCCCAATCGACACCTTCGGTTCCGAACTGTGCCGCACCTACGACAGCGCCATCAGCGCCGATGTGCATCACGAAAGCATCTCGTTCGCCAGCGTTCGGCGCAGCGATCTCGCCTTCGGTGAAGCCGACGAGATATACGCCGCCGTCGGGTGCAGCGGCCGCACCTTGGCCCCAGTCCAACTCGTCAGAGCCGTACTGGTTCAGCCATGTGACGTTTCCAGAGCTGTCGAGACGGCCGACGAAGGCATCGGCCTCGCCCATCTGTTCGCTTGCGAGATCACCAAAGGTGTAGCCACTCACGAAGACGCCCTCATCGTCGGCGACAGCGCCGTAGGCCCGGTCCCACTTCGGTCCGCCGATCTGAGTGGTCCAGGAGACTGAGCGGTCGGCGTCGTAGCGACGAACCCACACGTCTGCTGATCCTTGATGCTCTCCGGCAAGGCTGCCGTTCGTGTAGCCGACCACGTAGACGTCGTCCGAGGGTGCAGCACTGTTTCCGAGCGCAGCGTCGTCTCCATCGACTCCGAACTGTTCCTCTTTTTCGATGGCACCCGACTCATCAACGAACCGAACGTACGCATCCTTCCCGCCTGCTGGCGGAGCGGCGAGTTGGCCGATCGTCGACCCGCTGCCAACGGCGCCGCTCGACGTTCGAGATACCCAAAGCAGGACGTCATCGACGTCCGTTCCGTACTGTGCGGTGGTCGCAGTCGTCTCATCGAGCACGAATGGCGTGGAAGAACTGCAAGACGCGAGCATCGCGGCCAGAGCAATGCTGCCGACCGCGATCCTCATGGGTGTGCTGCCCCGGTTCAATGTGCTCCTAGGAACTCCTGCGAGCGAAGAACACGCCGACCCCGATGCCGATCAGCACGAGAACTCCGATGCCAAGAACGATGGGAAGGGCGTTTGAGCTGTCGTCAGCCGCAACGGTTGTCGTGGTTGCAGCTACGGTGGTCGTGGTGGCTGCCGCCGTCGTTGTTGTTGTCGACTCGGCCTCCGTTGTGGTCGTCGCCTCGGTTGTTGTCGTCGTCGGTTCCTCGGCTGCTGCGTACAAAATCTCAGCGCCAGCGGCGAGCGAACTCGGACCGATTCCGTGTGAAACAACGATGAAGCACGGGTTCGCAGGGTCGGAACAGCGCTCAGCAAGATCGGGCATCACATACGCGCCTTCGCCTGCTCCAGACTCATCAATCTCAATCACATACTCCCCAAAGTCGTTGAGGTAGCAGTCGTTCGGACCGGCGACGGGAAACACGTAGCACGTGGAGATGGTGATGTCCTGAGCCGGCGGATACGGCATGCCTTCTATCGTGACAAGCACCTCGTCGCCTGCAGCGACATCCATGTTCGGGTCGACAGTGGCAACGGGCTCTTCTTGGGCAAGGGCTGGTACAGCCAATGCCAACATCATGATTGCTGCGGCGAACAGGGTCATGACCCAAGCAGATCGTTTCATCAGGCTCCTCCAAATCGGCGCCGTCCCGCAGAACGGAACGGCGTTTCGTTTCTGAGTGTAGAGTGGGCGAAGCCCAACGGCAAAGAGGATACGGCGCGTGACCACACATCGGAATGGCAGTCTCATGCGCGTCGCTGTGACCCAGTTTGCTTCCACGCAAGACGTCGATGCAAACCTCGCAACCTGCCTTCGGATGATCCAAGAGGCGGCGGGGGTCGAACCCGATCTGATCGTCCTCCCCGAGTTCTGCAATCACCTGTCTGTGTACGACTCGGAAGAACACTGCCGCAACGTCGCTCTGGATCTTGACGGCCCCTGGCTCGGGGCAATCGCCGATGCTTCTCGGCAACACGGTGCCATGATCGTGCTCGCAGTGACCCTGAGACATCCTGATGGCAGGGTCACGATCAGCAACGTGATGATCCACCCCGAGCAAGGCATCGTCGAAACCGCAGACAAGCAGGTGCTCATGGGGAACGAGCGCACGTATCTCACACCCGGTACCACCGAGAGTCCGATCATCGACTCGGCCTTTGGGCCACTCGCCATGTACTCGTGCATGGAAGGCGTCGTGTTTGAGCCGCCGATGTCCTTGGCACTTCGAGGTGCTCGGCTGCTCACCAACTCGCTGAACTCGTTCGGTCTCGATGAGGCGAGCCTTCACATCCCCGTCCGAGCCGTTGAGAACCGAGTGTTCATCGCCGCCGCCAACAAAGTGGGACCGCTGATCCCTGAGGACAGGGTCCAGGGATTTGCCGAAGCCATGGGGATTCCGACCGAGATGCTTGATGGCGCTGGAGAGAGCCAGATCGTGGCACCCGATGGGACGGTGCTTGCGATGGCCCCGAGAACCGGCGAGGCGGTGATGTTCGCGGATCTTGATCTCTCTGAGGCGGACTCCAAACAATCTGCAGCGGGCGTCGATGTGTACGCCACCCGTCGACCGGAGCTCTACGGGCCGCTCACGAACTTCAGCGACGACCGACCGCCACCAGAACTCACGACATCCGTCGAGGCGATCGCAATCAATGAGGGCACCACCGATTCGATTCTCGGACTCCTGGCCGCCGAATCCGACACACCTCGATTGGTCGTTCTGCCAGAGCGATTCGGCTCGCAGTACGACCCATCGGAGAACCCGAGTGCAGCGGTCGCGGAAGATGCGGACACCATGGCCCGCCTGGTGTCAGCGCTTTCCTCGTCGCCAGGAACCATCGTCGTGACGTCAGCCGTGACGCGCCATGAGGACGGTCTTGCGCACACAGGTGTCGTCATGACGTCTGAAGGCGCGGTCGCGACCCAGCATCAGATGCATTACTCACCCCGCACTCCGTGGGCAACGCACCTGGGCCAAGGCATTGTCACTGTTGATCTCGAGGCAGCTCGCCTTGCGCTCGTCGTTGGAGACGACATCCTGCACCCGGAGAGCTTCAGGCTCAGCGCGATCGATGGTGCCTCTGTTGTGTGCTGCCCGACCTCGACACGGGACGAGTGGATGATGGCCCTCGGTTTTGCAGAACGGGCAGCCGAGAACCGGGTGAACGTGATCGCTGCATCGGATGTGAGTCCTGGCCTTGGGTCTGTGATTGCCGCTCTCCCGCCCGACTTCACACTGTGGCTCCCGGACCGCAGCCGGCCGTTCGATGGAACCATCAACATGCCAGATGTAGAGACAGCGGCATCTCACGGTCTCGTCACGTTTGAGCTCTTCCCTGGGCGGGCGACCAATCGGTTTGTGTCGGCAGGCACCGATCTCGTCGGTGGTCGTCCGGTACAGGGAGCAGGTACCTCGGTCGCCAACGTCGGGGCCGATTGACGCCTGAGAATCGGCTTGCCGTTGGAAATGTCAGACAATTAGACTCAGTGAAACACCGTTCCACTAGATGGAACCACGAGAACCACCGAGGATTGGGGAGGCAGCATGGCAAAGCAGGTGACCACAAGCGTCCACGATCTGTTTCATGGCAGCGACACGGTCGACAACACCGAGGTCTTCAATGCCATGTGGACCAACCTCTCGGAGCTTCACGGCAAGATCGACGAACGCTTCGAGCTGACCCAAGACCCGTCTTCGGTGCCGTACGACTTCTACGACACAGGCAAAGGCGCAATCGGCGAGCTGCACACGTATACGGGCCCCGAGATGGACTGGCTTGTGCACTCCTACATCGGTGATCCGGCCAAGGGATTCACGAACATGCACTTGACGGCATGGCTCGGCCCCCACACCAAGGTCCCCCACCTCGGCATCGCATGGGGAACGCTTCCAGAACTGTGGTTCTATGTCGATCTCCAGCCACGTTCAGATCTCATGGTCGACGTGGACAGCCTTGACCGATACTTCGAGCCATTCAACGAACGGTTCCTTGAGTACAAGGACCACGATCAGATGAAGCCCTTCGTGTCACGGTCGCTCTACATGCGCCAGTCGGTAACACATATCGGGCTTGCTTTCGTGATACCGACCTCAGAGGAAATGGTGTCAGAGATGATGCAGCTCACCTCGGACACCGTCGATCAGTGGCTCGGCTGGATCGACGAGGGCGATCCAGTCCCAGAGTCGGAGCAAGCCGCTCTTGCCGCAAGGGACCTCCATGTGCGGCGAACAATCGCAGAACGCGACCCGGCCAATGTCCTTGGTGTCGAGTTCTACGGAGCAGAATTCACAGAGAAACTCGTCCGTATGCTTTGGGGTGGGGACCGAGTCCTTCCCCGGCCAGGCATCACATCAACCTGAGGAGCCACCCATGCTGATGAACTATTGGTACGCCGTCGAACACGCAAGCAAGGTCACCTCTGGTGCGCCGTATCCGATCAAGGCGCTCGGCGAAGACCTCGTGCTGTGGCGCAAGCAGAACGGCGACATCATTGCGCAAAGCGACCTGTGCGTGCACCGAGGTGCTCTGTTGTCTGGTGGCGAACTGATTGATGACTGCCTCGTATGCCCGTATCACGGCTGGCGATACGACGACACGGGCAAGTGCCAGAAGATCCCCGCCAATCAGGACGGCGTGCGGATCCCGAAGAAGGCGCAGATCGATACGTACCCCTGCGAAGAGAAGTACGGCTTCGTCTGGGTATTCCTTGGGGATCTTCCCGAGAGCGAGCGGCCTCCGGTGCCGGCACTGCCGCTCGATGATGCGAAGGAAGCCAAGCTCGATGGCTACAAGGCAGTCGAGGGCGAATACCACTGGGATGCCAACTACGAACGGGTCCTAGAGAATGCGATCGACATCGCACACGCACCTTTCGTGCACAGGAACACGTTTGGAAACCCCGACAAGCCGCAGGTCGACGAGTACTCCGTCGACGAGAGTGGACAGTCTGCATTTGCGGTCGTTGAGCTCGATCCACCGCCTGCAAAGGGTGTGTGGGGTCGTATCCGCGGCAAAGAGCGCGACAAGGTGTGGTCGAAGACCGGTCTGTTCTTCCCGAACATGACGATGCTGAACATTCGGCTTCCAATGGGAGAGTTCAAGCTCTTTACCGCTGCAGTGCCGATCAACGAGAACTACACGATCTCCAAGTTCATCAATGTTCGGAACTTCTTTACTGGGAACTGGGCAGACAACGACTCCATCAAGCGAACGCTCAAGATCTTTGAAGAGGACGGCCCTCAGGTCCTCGGCCAGAGGCCCGAGCTTGTGCCGTTCGATTTGCAGGCAGAGCTCCATGTGAAGTCCGATGCACTGCAGCTTGCCTACCGTCGCTGGAGGCAAGAGGGGTATGACAACGGCTGGGGAATTGAGTCGCATCAGTTCATGACCCACAAGGAGATCAAGACAGTGATCCCCTCCCCCGCTCGTCGTGAGAACCCAGAGCTCAAGAACGCCTGGGTTATGAAGGAGGCTCCATTGAAGCCACCGACAGCGCGGACCATGGATGAGACCTCCATTGTTGCGAACAATGGCGAGGGTGCATGACCCTCGCCGCTGAGCACGCCAACCGGACGCTCAACACGATCGTCGAGACCCTCGGCCTTGATGAGGTTCCGGGCGACGACTCGGATCTCAGACTTCCCCTGAAGTCTGACGCCTTTGGTGACGTTGGCTCAATGCGAGTCTTCACCGGCAAGGGTGTCTCAAAGGTGGTCTACATCGGGATGACGGTTGCACCAATCGGCCTCGACTCACACATGATCTTTGCGTTCACACCAGACGACAGCCTCGTCCCCCACTTCACCCTCGACTCGGTATCGAGCCAAGACTTCTTTGCCTTCCACCTTGACCTGATGTCGAAGGCCGATGTCGCCGCCAACCTCGACTATGTGGATGCCGTGTTCGGCCCTCTATCTGATGCCTACGAGAGCGCTGGTGAGGTCGATGGACTGTCGAAGGCGCACCTGAATCGCAGACAGTGGGCGCTGATGTCCCCATGGATGCTCGCACACAGAGCGACAGCCGAGGCGTTCGAAGCCTGTGGGCCAGTCATCGATGCGTACAGAGATCACTGGATCAGCCTGCTCGACACCGACATTCCTGCACCCGCTGATGGGCACGGATCGCCATCCGATATCGGCAATCGCGACCGGTTGCATCGAGCTGCCCTCTTCTCGCCCGATGTCGATCCGGTATGGCACAGAGTCGAGCAGCTACTGGGTGCAGAAGTCTCTGAGGAACTGCGAACCACGCTCGCATCACCAGAAAAGGTCTGACGTGGCCGATCGGATCGAGATCGTCGAGGTAGGTCCGAGGGACGGGTTGCAGAACGAGGACGTCCTCCTCAGCACCGACCAGAAGATCTCCTTGATCGAGCACCTCGTCGCCTCAGGTGTCAAGCGCATCGAGGCCGTGTCGTTCGCTCACCCCGTGTACGTGCCACAGATGGCCGATGCAGAGGCAGTAATGGCTGGTGTTCCCCGCATCGATGGCGTGTCCTACATCGGGCTCGTCATGAACTGGCGCGGGTGGCAGCGAGCTGTCGACAGCAAGGTCGACGAGGCCAACATGCCGATCGTCTCGACAGACACGTTCAATGTGAAGAACCAAGGTGTGCCGACGTACGAGTCGATCAAGGTTCTCTCCGACGTCGTCGCACAGGGAACCGAGGAAGGCATCCCAGTCTCAGCCACCATCGCGGCCTCGTGGGGCGATCCGTTCGAGGGCGAAGTACCTGTGGAGCGACTCGTGGATGTCGCCGAACGTGTCGCGGGAACAGGCGTTGCAGAGATCGCGCTCGCCGACACTATCGGCGTCGCTGACCCGTGGGCCGTTGAGGAACGCGTGACCGCCGTGAAGTCGGTCATTGGCGACATTCCGATGCGAGTCCACTTCCACGACACACGAAACACCGGTATCGCCAACACCTATGCGGCTATCCAGAATGGGGTGTCGGTCATCGATGCCTCAGTCGGAGGTATCGGGGGCTGCCCATTCGCCCCTGCGGCCACAGGCAACATCGCAACCGACGACCTCGTCTACATGTTGAATCGTGCGGGATTCGATCACGGTGTCTCCCTCGACTCGCTCATCGGCGTGTCGGGCGAGATGGAAGATGCGCTCGGCAAGCCGGTCCCCGCAATGCTCCCCAAAGCCGGGGACTTTCCCGGACCACTAGGCGAAGAAGGTACGAGTCAGGCATGACAGACCAAACAGGACCGCTGAAAGGTCTCCGCGTCATCGAGATGGGTGTCCTTCTCGCTGGGCCCTACTGTGGCCAGCTCCTCGCCGACCTCGGCGCCGAGGTCATCAAGATCGAGCAGCCTGAAGTCGGCGACCCGATGCGCCAATGGGGCAGAGAGAAGCCTCATGGCAAGTCGCTGTGGTGGCCGGTGGTGGCCCGCAACAAGAAGTCGATCACGCTCAACCTCCGTCAGGAAGCGGGACAACAGATCGTGAGAGATCTTGTCGCCGAAGCGGACATCCTTATCGAGAACTTCCGGCCGGGAACGATGGAACGATGGGGGCTTGGCTGGGACGACCTCTCAGCGATCAACCCCGGGCTGATCATGGTCAGGGTTACCGGTTTCGGTCAGACAGGTCCGTATTCGTCTCGTGCTGGGTACGGGGCCATAGGGGAAGCAATGGGCGGGCTTCGGTACGTCGTTGGCGACCCCGACCGCTCCCCTGCCCGCACTGGAATCTCGTTGGGAGACACCCTCGCTGCGACCTTCGGATGCGTCGGTGCGCTGAGCGCCCTCCACCACAAGGAAGTCACCGGTGAAGGCCAGGTCGTCGACTCTGCGATCTATGAGGCGGTGCTCAATGTCATGGAGTCGCTCATTACGGAGTTCGACGTAGCCGGGTACATCCGCGAGAGGACAGGGGCGATCCTTCCCAACGTTGCACCCTCGAACGTCTTCCCGACCTCTGACGAATCTCTCGTGCTGATTGCCGCGAACCAGGACACCGTCTTCGGCCGTCTTGCAGAAGCAATGGAACGACAAGACCTCGCTGAGGATGAACGATACGCAACCCACGGTGCCCGCGGGGCGAACCAGACAGAGCTCGATGAACTGATCGCCGAGTGGACTGCCACCCTCACCGCGGAAGCGCTTGAAGAGAAGCTCGAGGTCGCTGGCGTGCCATACGGTCGCATCTATCGCGCCCCTGAGATGCTCGAAGATCCGCACATCGCAGAGCGAGATGCAATCGTCGAGGTCGACCACCCAGACTTCGGACCAATGAAGATGCAGAACGTGGCGCCAAAGCTGTCCGCCACACCCGGGTCGATCGCATGGGTCGGCCCCAGCCTCGGTGAACACAACGAGTACGTATACGGAGACCTCCTCGGTCTTACGGATGCACAGGTCGAAGAACTCGCAGGTCAAGGAACCATCTAGAAACCGCAGAAACAGGAGTGGAGCATGCCGGACGTTGTTGGATTCAGGGCAAAGGTCGGGGTAATCGTGCCATCGACGAACACCGTCGTTGAGCACGACATCTGGAACGTGAGGCCGCCAGGTGTCACATTCCACTCCTCCCGGTTCATGGTCGAGGCACCTGACCTCTCGTCTGACGAGAAGTTCCTCTACTTCCTCGACAAGATCCGCGACACGATTCCCGGCTCGGTCGTTGACCTGATGACCTGTGATCCGGATTACATCTTGATGGGTATGTCTGCCGAAACGTTCTGGGGCGGCAAGGAGGGCAATGACGAGTTCATTGCCCGGATCGATGCGATCACCGGCGGGCTCCCGATCACGACCGGCGCAAATGCGTGCGCCGACGCCCTCTCACGGTTGGGCGTGTCCAAGATTGCGTGTCTTACGCCGTATCAGCCTGTGGGAGACAACCAGGTCCACAACTACTTCACAGAGACAGGGTTCGACGTCAAGAGGGTCAAGGGTTTGCGCTGCGAGACAGCGACCTCGATCGCCGAGGTCACCGAGGCAGAGGTCATCGCTGCGCTCAAAGAGCTCGATGGAGACGACGTCGAGGCAATCGTTCAGTGTGGAACCAACCTCTCCATGGTGGCGATCGCTGATGAGGCCTCCAAGTGGCTCGGGAAGCCCGTCCTTGCGATCAACGCAGTGTGCCTCTGGCATGCGCTTCGCAGCATGGACATCGCTGACCAGTTCTACGGCCACGGGATCATGTTGCGCGAGTTCTAATGGAGACCTTTGACGGCGTCGTCATCGCCGGCGCTGGACCGGTTGGCTGCACTGCTGCAGCGCTACTGAACCGAAGAGGGATTCCGGTTCTCTTGCTGGAGGCCGAGGAGTCGCTCCCGGAGCAGCTTCGGGCATCCACTTTCCATCCACCGACGCTCGAGATGTACGACGAGTTCGGCATCATCGAATCTATGAAGGCCGACGGCCTCGTGGCACCGTCGATCCAGTATCGGGACCGAAGCGAGGGTGTTGCCGCAGAGTTCCATCTCCGTACCCTCGAAGCGGATACGTCGTTTCCGTACCGGATCCAGGTCGAGCAGTGGCGAGTGTGCGGGTATCTCCTCGACCAGCTGAGCGAATCACCCGACTTCGAGGTGCGTTTCAGTGCGGGGGTCTCAGGAGTCGTGGATCGCGAGGACGGTGTCGTGATCACCCTCACCGATGGGACGACGCTACGTGCGCCGTGGCTTATCGGGGCAGACGGCGCACACTCGGCCGTCCGCAAGCAACTCGACATCGAGTTCTCCGGATGGACGTACGAGGACAACTATCTCGTGGTCTCCACCCCGTACGAACTCACCGATCACATCCCGGACCTTGCGTTGATCAACTATGTCGCTGACCCCCAGGAGTGGCTGGTTCTGTTGCGGACCAAACCTCTCTGGAGGGTGCTCTTCCCTATTCATCCGCCTGAAACCGACGATGAGGCGATGTCGGATGCGGCTATCCAGCGACGGCTCCACGGTGTTGTCCCGAAACCAGGCGACTTCGAGATCGGCCATCGCACGATGTACAGCGTGCACCAAAGAGTCGCTGAGACTTTCCGATCAGCGCACGTGCTCCTTGCCGGGGACGCTGCGCACATCAACACTCCCCTCGGAGGGATGGGCCTCAACAACGGAGTCCACGACGCCTGGCTGCTCGGAGAACTGCTTGGCGATGTGTTCCTCGGAAGGGCGAATGCTGACGTGCTTGATGCGTACTCGTCGATTCGCAGAACCGTTGCGATCGACCATGTGCAGCGGACAACCCATCAGAATGCGGTCACACTCTCGAGCCCCGATGCGGCGATTCGCTACAAGGCACTCGACGATCTGCGGATGAAGTCGCAGACAGACGAGGGACAACGAACCTATCTTCTTCAAGCATCCATGCTGAACGCATTCGCACAGATGCGCGACGAGCTCGCGTTGCTCCGATGAACCCCGCAGAGGTACCGCTGTTCATCGATGGGAGACCGGTCATCACTGACCGGTGGATCGAGCGAGAGAACCCAGCGAGTCCGTCGTCGCTCGTCGGGTCTGCAGCCGAAGCCGATGCCGCCACCACGGCAGAGGCAATCGAAGTTGCCGATGCCGCCTTCAGCGAATGGGCCTCTCGCTCGGTCGCCGAACGCTCCGCTCTCCTCCACAGTGCAGCCGACGCGCTGCGCGATGACGCTGATGCAACGGGCCGCCTCCTTGCCGAGGAACTTGGAAAGCCACTGGCCGGCAGCGTCGGCGAAACACGCTTCTCGGCGATGTACCTCGACCAGGCTGCGGACGACGCTGAGCGGCTTCAAGCGGATACGGTGATCGAGAACCGGTTCGGTCGTTCGATCGTGGCAAAGCGACCGTATGGCGTCGTGTCTGCAATCGTGCCATGGAATGCACCGCTGATCCTGGCGATGCTCAAGGTCGGGCCCGCACTCGCCACAGGCAACACGATGGTGCTGAAACCGTCGCCGCTAGCGCCTTTGGCGCTCACCGACGCATTGGGGCGCATCGCAGCCGTACTTCCGCCTGGTGTCCTGAACGTCGTCAATGGTGGGATCGATGCCGGCCAAGTCTTGACGACACATCCCGCCGTTCGAAAGATCGCTTTCACCGGTGGGCTGTCAACAGCGCGTGCGGTTATGGCGTCTGCCGCAAACGGGGTGAAGCCCCTAGTCCTCGAGCTCGGTGGGAACGATCCCGCGATCGTCCTCGACGTGGACACGCTGAGCGACGCAGACATCGAGACGATGATCGCAGCTACCTACGCCACTTCGGGTCAGGTCTGTATCGCGATCAAACGCATCTACGTTCCGGACCATCAACTCGATGACTTTGTGGCACGATTTGTGGAGACCGCCCGCTCCTCTGTTCGCATGGGCGATCCGCTCAATCCGAACACGACCGTTGGGCCGGTGGTGTCCGCCGCACAGAAGGGCTTCGTGGACTCACTCGTCGATGAGGCACGGGGCGATGGAGCAAGCGTCGTTGACGTCGGCACCGTTGAAGACGGTCTCGACCCTGCCGGCTACTGGGTTCGACCAACCGTGGTGAGCAACGCATCGCCTGAATCGACCCTTGTGGCCACAGAGCAGTTCGGTCCGACCGTTCCGGTGCTCGGATACAGCACGATCAACGATGCCGTTGCACAAGCGAACGACTCGGACCTCGGTCTCGCCGCCTCGGTATGGGGCGACGACCCGGAGTCAGTCGAAAACGTTGCACGGAGGCTTGAAGTTGGAACCACCTTTGTGAACAGCCACAATCGCTTCGGGGTCAACCCCGGGGCTCCGTTCGGCGGCACCAAACTCTCGGGCTTCGGCAGGGAATACGGAGATGCCGGTGTCGAGGCATACCTCCAGAGTCATGCGATCAATACGCCGGCAGTCGTTGACACCGGCGGGTACCCAACGAAGGAGGAGAACGCAGATGACGGATGATCTCCGTGCCGACTATGAGGAGGCTGGATTCTCGAAGCGTCTCGGGTTTGGGGAGCGACCGGCTCTCATCGTGGTCGACTTCTGCAATGCGTATCTTGACCCGGACTCACCGCTCTATGCGGGTGTTGAGGATGCGCTTGCCTCAACGGAACGCATCCTGGCCGGAGCGAGGGCTGCGGGTATCCCGATCCTGTTCACCGAGGTCCAATACGACGAAGGTGGAGCCGATGGCGGCGTCTTCTTCCGCAAGGTCGATGCGCTGAAGTCGTTCGTGCGAGGCAACCCCCTCGCCGACTTCCCTGAAAGCCTGGCCCCTCGATCGGGCGAGATCGTGATCACCAAGCAGTACGCCTCTGCCTTTTTCGGAACGTCGCTTGCTTCGACACTGACAGCGCTTGGTGTCGACTCACTGATCGTCACGGGCGTCTCCACATCTGGGTGCGTTCGCGCGACAGCGGTGGATGCGTGCCAGCACGGATTCGTCCCGCTTGTTGTACGAGAGGCAGTCGGCGATCGATCGGATGAGGTCCATGAGGCAAATCTCTTCGATCTCGACGCAAAATACGCAGACGTCGTTGCAGAGTCCGACGTACTGGCGCACCTCGGTGACCGATAGCGGTGAGAGCACCCCTCCTTCTAGCCATCATCCTTGCCGCCGTGTCAGTAGTCGGCTGCTCCACCAGCGGCGAGGACATCGTGGACGAGCCTCCAACGACGACGGAGGCACCGTGTACCCAGACCATGGAACCCGGTGTGTCGAACCAAAGCGGAACGTACGACGGCGAGGAGCGAACGTGGCAGATTGCGGTCCCTGAGGGCGCACCCAAGGGTCTGATCTTCGACTTTCATGGCACCGGCGGGAGCCCGCAGGTTCACGACTCGATTACACGCATGTCCGCTGAAGGAACAGCGAGGGGCTACGTGGTGATCACCCCGCAAGGCCTCGAGAATCCGGCCAGATGGACAGTGCCAGGAATCCCAGGACCGGATGACGTCGCATTCGTTGAAGCACTAGCGGAGGAAACCATTCTGGCGGCGTGTGTCGAGGGTCCGGTGATCGCAACCGGAAAGTCGTCTGGAGCTGCGATGACAAGCCAACTCGCGTGTACGTCACCGACGTTCTCAGTGTTTGCTCCCGTCGCTGGCATCAACCTGTACCGTCGTTGCGCCACCGGTGCGCCGATCTCTGTCATCACCTTTCACGGAACGGCAGACCAGTGGGTTCCCTACATCGGTCCAGATGGGTGGAAGGAAGTTGAGCAGGAGACCGACACGTTCTTCATAGGCGACGTGGAAGCCACCGTTGCGGCCTTCGCCGAGCGAGCAGAATGCGATCAACCCACTCAATCCGAGCTCGGCGGTGACACTCTGATCACCGACTTCCGATGCACCGTAGCGGAACAGGTTGCGCTCTATCGAATCGAGGGCGGCGGCCACACGCACCCCGGAACTTATGCGAAGGAACGGTACGAGGAACTCGGTGCGACGGACACGGTTGGATCAACGACGGAGACCTTCGATGGAACTGTCGTGATGCTCGACTTCTTTGACCAGGTAATCGACAACAGGAGATCACAGTGATCAGGCACATCGCTCTGTTCAAGTTCACGGATGACGTCACCCCTGACGGCATCGACACGCTCGACACGACTCTCAGAGGCCTACCCGCATCCATCGATGCAATCGAGGCCTACACATGTGGCCGCGATCTCGGGATCCTCGATGGGAACTGGGACTATGCGGTCGTCGCGGACTTTGCGTCGGTCGAGGCGTATCACGAGTACGCCAACCATCCTGATCACGTTGCCGCCTCGGTCAACGTTGCCAAACCGATGATGGCGCAGTCCATGCGCGTCCAGTTCGCATCCGACTAGCGACTACCTGGGTTCGAACCTGTCAGGCAGGTTGGGTCTGCGCCTGCTCGCCGCGGCCTGCGCAGACCCTCCCATGCCCGTCTTCCACCCCGTCAGGTGGAACGGTCCTCTCGACGCCTGGGGGGTAGGG
>JBPCTY010000176.1:0-5499 GCA_051011415.1 Acidimicrobiia bacterium | reverse complement strand
GTGCAAGTCTTGGTGCATACGCGTCAGAGTAGATGCGCCGTTGGACGCGCCAGCCAGCTCAGGTGTGATCGGCTATGAAGGCCTGGATACGTTGCCAGGCGTCGGCAGCTTCGTCGCCGAACTCATCGAACTTTCGATCGAAGAAGGAGTGCGGCGCACCGTCGTACACGATGACCTCACCCTGCACCTCTGCGACCTCCATAGCGTCACGGAACATGTCGTCGACATCGACCGGGATTCCGGGGTCGTCTCCCCCCTGAAGGGCGAGGACTGGGCAGTCGAAATCGGGTACTCGGGACAGCACTGACGGTGCGCCCTTCGGAAAGCCCGGCCGATCGGGATGACCGTAGAAACCGACGACGCCGCTGAGTCCGAGGTCCGATGCGGCCATGTGCCAGCTGTTGGAACCGCCGAAGCAGAACCCCACAATGAATACCGGTCGGTCGGCATCCGAGCGGCGGAGATGGTCGATGGCTGCCACGACATCGGAGGTGATCCCCTCGATCGTTGTGGCTTCTACCTGGGGCCAGAAATCGAACTCAGCGTCCCTCGTTCCGGTGCCTGCGGTTCTTCCGAAGTAGTCAATCGCGATCGCATCGGTTCCATGCTCAGCGAAGCGCAGCGCAAGCTCTTCGTAGAACTGAAAGAGGCCTCGGACGTCCGGGAGAACGAGAACAGCGACATCGCTGTCCGAAACTGCTTCGAATGCGGTGAATTCGTTTCCGTCCTCGGCAGTGAGAGTGAGATGTTGGTGCTCGACGGAGCCGCCATGAATTGGTGGAACCGGGGGAGAACTATCAAGGTCGAAGCACATGGTCGTCCAGTCGCAATTGGGTTGATGGACGGTACTTCGCGTCCGAGCGCCATCCAACTGACGTGCCACCGTTTGGGTTGGTTCGGTACGATTGGTGCATGGATCGCATGCAACAGCAGGCCACCAGCTACAACCGGGACGAAACAGCCGACATTCTCGATCTTGCGTCGGAACTTGAAGACCGTTCAGCTGCGGGGGAGATCGATCTCTCGCGCTCGGACCTGTATCGCATCGCCGAAGAGATGAACATCTCTCCCGAGGCGATTGACCAGGCGATCCGATCTCTTGCCAGAGCCCGCAGAACCGATGCCAAGGAAGTCAAGCGATCGATCAAGCGGCGCATGCGATTCGTTCGGCATGCGATGGCATATGTGATCACGGTTTCCGCACTCGCCGTTGTGGATGCACTTGGCGGCGGAGGTTGGTGGTTCTTCTATGTGGCCGGATTCTGGGGCATCCTGCTCGCGCTCCATGCGCTGCGCTTTGTCACGCGCAGGAATGGGCCTCTTGAACGAAGGCTCTACGACCCGGAGCCCTAGACGAACCGGATCGCTGAGGTCGGTCGCTCGGGCCGCAGTTCCGCCGCTGTCGTGTAGGTGAGTTCCTTCGTTGGTGCTGGCAGTCGTTCGGGAAGAGGTGTCGCTGTCTGCACCTTCACATCCCGAGGAGCGAGCGGAAGCTCGAATACGACATGGCTGCGTCCGAACACCTCTGTGTGCCCGATCGAGGCATCCATAGCTAGAGCCGTCTCATGTGCAGCTGCAAGCGCTATGAACGCTTCGGCATGCTTGTCCTGGCTCTCGTAATTTCCTGTGAGGGCCCCCACGGCCTCGACTGGCAACACGTCACCTTTTGCCGAGACTGAAAGGACGGCAGCATTGGTCCGGTTCTCGGTCGTGATCTGGAGCTCGTCGCAGCCGTTGCTGATTGCGGCATTGACCACTGTGCGCAAGATCTGGCGGACCTGTGCGGAATCGCCCCACGCCCGGACCGGATCCAACCTCGTCTCGAACGCCGTCTCGCTCGAAACGGTGCCGACCACGGACCGAACCTCGTCGTCGAGTAGTACGACGCCTTTGGTTCCAGCAGCTCTCGGAGTAACGGTGTCTTCTGCGGCGAGATCCGCAAGGACCTGTTCGACCTCTCTGGCACCGGCTCGGATCTCGACCAACATCGCTTGGCGCTCGTCCTCCGGCATGTCTGGTTCAGAGACCATGCGATCGGCGAAGCCGACGATCGATGTGAGTGGATCTCTCAGCGTGTACGACATACGGGACTTGAGTCCGGCGTCTGCAGTTCTTTGACGTGCCAGCTCAGCATCGAGGTCAGTCAGCTCTGCAACGAGTGCGTTGGATCGTCGAACCGCCACAAGTGTGTAGGAGCCGAGAATGATGAAGGCTCCCGCGGCAGCGATGAGTGCGAATCGTGCGTTTGCAGACATCGTCGTGAGAATTCCGCCAAGAATGAAGAGGAGCCCTCCTCCGATGGCGAATGCGACAAATGCTGGTGGTGTGGTTGTGCGCTCTGGCATGTTGTGACCTCGAAGGGAACATCGGCCAGTGCGTGCGTTCGCAGGAGAATGCTTTCTCGTTGGTCGAGGTGACTAGTCAGCCGCACCGACGTTGGATCGACACCGAAGGGCTACTTCGAGCGGCGATCGAGCTCTTCTTCGAGTGCTGCCGAGGTATACGACATAAGAGTCGGGTCCCAGTCCTTCTCCACGATCGGGTCGCCGGATTCCTCCGCCAGCAGTTCCACCACACCGTCTCGCAGGGTACGGGCCCATGCCCTGCCCTTTGCTGCGTTGATTAGGGTGACCGTTCCATCGTTATTGACGCGGAGAACCCGCGCTTCAACCTGCGGGTTGGTGCGAGAGCCCTTCTCGCCATAGACGAGAAGGATTGAGCCAACAGGGACATCCTGGATTCCACCGGTTGCGATGAAGTCTCCTTCGTATGCCCAACCGGAGGAGTGCGATTCGTCGACGTTGGTGACGATCTTGGCCCAGTTCTTGTGTCTGTCGTCCCCGACAAGTGGAACGTCGATTGGCACGAGAATCGGGATGTCAGACATGTCGGCAGCGTACCTTTGATCGTTACGGCAAGAACAGGCTTCTTCCACGGCTACCTCCGTGCTGGCGGAAGCGATCAGCAAAACCGCGTCGCGTACACAACCAACTGCCGGGTTTCTATTACAAAGTGCTGATGGAGGCCTCCCACGCTGCTGATTACTCGGCGTTCGTCTCAGATGGCGGAGCTCGGCTTCGCCGTGCCTTCATCTCGGCGTATGGCCCCGAGGTCGGCGCCGAAGCAACGAGCGACGCCCTTGCGTACGCATGGGAACACTGGAGCAAGATTTCAAAGATGGACAACCCCACCGGCTATGTGTATCGGGTGGGACAGTCGAAGGCGAGACGCTACCGAAGGCGCCCGAACCGGCTCCCTGAAGTGGAAACCACCGCTCAACCATGGGTGGAGCCGGGCCTGCCGGCCGCTCTCGAGAAGCTGTCTCATCGGCAGCGTCAGGCGATCCTTTTGTGCCACGGATATGGGTGGACGCTCGTTGAGGCCGCGGACGTTCTTGGTGTTGGTCCATCGACGGTGCAACGCCACATCGATCGAGGCATGGCGAAGCTGCGAAGCAAGTTGGGAGTGAGCGATGTCTGAACTCGATCGCCAGCTACGTAGCTACGCCGAACAACTGGATGCTTCAGCGCCCTCGCTGGAAGAGTTGGAGCTGCGGGCGTCATCGCCAGAACCCTCTCGTGCAGGGCGCATACCAACTTGGGTCGCTGTTGCAGGTGCCGCAGCGGTGGTTGTGATTGCAATCGGATCTGCTGCTCTATTCAGCTCGATCCGTGGCGACTCTGTCGAGGAGGTGAGTGCCACGACCACCGTCACTGATGTTGCACCATCGACGACGGTGGACGTTCCCCCCACAACTGCTGTGCCTGTCTTCTCGGAGTCTCCGTATGTGAGCTTGGTGAGCGATACGCCGGCATATGCGGGAGGTGCAGAGGGAGACGTTGGAGGTCATCCGATGGTGGATGCCGGTCCGATAGTCATCAACGCCGCTGGATATCACACGCTGTTTGCGGCTGGTGGCGAGGACGAAACATGGGACGCCGTGTTCTACGCCAGGTCTGACGACGGGAACACATGGAGTGTCCAGCAGGAACCAGTGTCAATGCCCGGAATCGAAGGGGCTTCGGCGCTGGTGGTCCAGTCGCTGCTACAGCTGGAGGACGGGTCGTGGATGACGTTCTTCCATGTCGCTCACGATGTCGGCGGCCACGGAGCGCATATCTTCGAGTACGAGATCAGATCTGCAACTGCGTCATCCCCGGAAGGCCCGTGGCTCGTGTCTCCCGATGCGCTGTTGCTCCCGGACCCGGCATCGTGGGATTCGTATGCGGTGACGAACCCGAACGTGTTCATCACGGACGAGGAGTGGGTGATGTTCTATACGGGGCACGCAAAGGAGCCAAAGGATGGCGAGGAGGTGCCAGAGGGAGTCGTCGGGTCGGCTGCGATCGGCATCGCACGTAGCTCCGACGGAGCGTCCTGGGCGAAGGAGGAGCTCCCTGTGTTCACCGGGGACCCGGCGAGCACATGGGAGGAAGGCGCTGCGACAAACGGGACAGTTGCGACAACACCAGAAGGCTGGATTCTGCTCTACGCAGGACGAACCGGTGGCTCTCGAGGGATGGCAGTCTCGAGCGACGGTGTTGGCTGGCAGCGAGTGTCGGAACAACCAGTCCTCACCGCCCTCGATCTTCCCCGACCGGCGATCTTCACAGTCTCGCTGATCGACGATGCAGGAGACCTACGTCTCTACGTCTCAAACGGAGGAAGACGCACAACATCGTCGGTGTACGAGATGGAGCTCCTGCTGAATCCGTAGCGTGTGCGGGCGGACTGAGCCGGCGTAGAGGCCAGTCTTCAGCGCGGAGGCTGACCGTCTGCTTGATCGGACTGAATGATGCCGAACGTGGCACCCCAGGGATCGCTGACGACCGACGAGATTCCCACCCCGGTTTCAGAAGGTGGGCGCTGGACGCTTCCTCCAAGCTCTGTCACCCGGGCCGCGGCAGCCTCGCAGTCATCAACAAGAAACCATGTGAGCCAATGTGCTGGAATCTCGTCCGGCATGTGACCACTGATATCGAACATGCCGCCGTTCATACGATCGCCAACCTGGAACGTCGTGTAGACGCCCTCGCCCATCGGCATCTCGCTTGTGTTCCAGTTGAGAAGGCCGGTGTAGAACTCTTTGGCGGCGTCGGCATCCCGCGTTCCGAGGTCATTCCATGTCATGGCGCCGTGCACGTTGAAGACTTGTGCGCCTCCGTGAGTGCCTGGCTGCCAGAAGCCAACGGCCGCACCTGTCGGATCGAAGACGAAGAACATCCTGCCTGAATCCATTATCTCCATTGGCTCCATGATTGGCGTTGCTCCGCCCTCGACCGCTGCGGCGAAGGTGGCATCAGCGTCGTCAACGATGATGTACGCAGACCACACAGGCGGCTGCCCTGCATCGATCTGATCCGGGCTCAATGGGCCCATACCTGCGACAAGATTGCCGTCCAGCGTAAACATTGTGTACGGCATCGACTCCCCGCCGTCGCCGTCAATTGCCTGCCACCCGAAGAGGTCGCCATAGAAGTCTTTGCCTGCCTCCACGTC
>JBPCTY010000175.1:0-12926 GCA_051011415.1 Acidimicrobiia bacterium | reverse complement strand
TCGGTCCTCCAGCGCCCGTGCACGCTCCTGCGCCAGGTCTGCTTGCTGCCCCGCGGCGGCAAGCACGCCCTCGCTCTCGGTGCGTGCGGATTCGATGATCTGGTCTGCTTCCAACCGGGTTGCACGGATCGTCTCTTCTCTGTCACGCCGAGCGTCCCCAGTGAGACGGAGCGCCTCGCGTTCAGCCTCAGCACGGACGAAGAGCGCTTCCTCTTTGGCCGTGGAGATGGTGGCCTGAGCCTCGGCCTCGGATGATTTCAGAAGTGAGCTGCCTTCGTTCCAAGCGGCCGCACGCAGTGATTGGCTGGCCTCCGTGGCATCGGTGACCATCGCTGCCGATTCGGTCTCGGCCTCAGTCCGCCATCGATCAGCATCTGCTCCAGCTCGCGTGCGCATGCCCTCGGCGGTGGACCGAGCTGCTTCAAGCATGTCGGCGATGTCGCCGCCGATTGTCTGGAGTTCTCTTCCGAGAGCTTCGTGCTCGTCGATTCCGAGAGCAACATCGCGACCACCAGACTCGGCGAGCTGGTCCTCGAGCGCGCTCAAGCGGTCCGCAATACCGGAGAGGTAGGTATCGACCTGTGCGCGCTCGTAGCCCTTGCGGACAACGTCGAATTGCCGTGCGCGCACCTGGCCCGGTGTCAGGTCATCGGCCATAGACGGGAGCGTATCGGTGCACCTACGGGTGACCGCGGATTTCTAGAGCGTGGAGAGGAATTCGAGGGCATCGTCGATGTCCTCGACTCGAACTACTTCGATCCTGCCGTTCGCTGCTTCAAGTGCATCGTCGTAGTTTGCTGCGGGGACAAGCACAGCAATCGCACCTGCGTCAATCGCACCAAAAACCTTCTGCTTGACACCACCAATTGGGCCAACGGTTCCGTCTTTCGCGATCGTTCCGGTGCCGGCAACCCGCTCACCGTTCGTGATCTCATCCGGGGTCAGCTGATCCATGATCTCAAGAGTGAACATCATGCCCGCCGATGGCCCTCCGATGTTCTGGGAGTCGATCTCCACGTTGACAGGCCATTCGACGATCGGCTCGTTGTTATCCAGGAGCACACCGATCATCGGACGCGTCGGGTCATCCACGTGAGGACCGAGCGTGATGTCGACGGACAGGTCCTCGAACTCATTGAGCGCTTCCTCGATAGGACGCTCGATCAGCATGTTGACCACGTCGCCGATCTCAAGACCGGTAAGCCCGGCAATGACATCTGATCTGAAAGCCACGGTTTCACCGTTCATCTCCACGATCACGTCGTCTGGGAACAACACCCCGTCGGCACCGGTATCAGGGATGGTCTCGATGACCAACGCGCCGGTCCCGGTAAGCGTCACCTCGTATCCCAGCTTGGTGAGAGCAACGAAGGTTGCATCGTTCTTTGACTGCTCCATCGCAGCAAGGCTTTCCCGCCTCAGCTGTTCTGGCGAGACTCCCGACGGTCGAATGTTCTGGCGAGGGCTGATGTCGACTGCCTCATCGAGTTGCCCTGCGGCCCACTCGAACACGTTCGCCTCTTTCAGCGAAACGGTGAGGAAGAACATCTCTCCGTTCTCGGATACCTGGCCGTCCTCGACGGTCACGAAGTCGGTGGTGTCATACACGGGACCCGGGCTGAGCGTGTAGTACGGCACCGTGATCGGCCACAGGATTGCAATCGTGATGCCGATCGCCATGAGCACTGCGGCAACTACCCAGGGCCACTTCGGATAGGGCTCGGTTGGGCGTACCGACTCAGGAACGTCGGCGAACTGGTCTGCGGGGTCGTTCACCGCGGTGTCGTTGTCCACTCCGGCGAGGTTACTCCGGGGTTCCCTTTGACGGTACGGGTTACGCGATCGGGCGACCTGCCACCAGGTTTGCGGTCACGACGATTCGGTATCGCGCCGATCCCTTGGGATGGCACGCAAACATCGTGAGAGTTGGTTCACCCGACTCGTATGTGATCCACATGTCGGTCGGTTCGACGACGAACGACTCGTCGACCGAGTACATGACCTCGAATCCATTTCCGTCGGTGACGTAGAGAAGGTCACCCACTTCGAGACGGTCGAGATTGAAGAACGGTCGTGAGTGTGTGGTCCGATGACCGGCAAGCACAACGTTGCCAGACTCACCCGGCTGGGCCGTTCCGGACCAGTGGGCAACGCCCTGATCGATCACAGAAAGCGCAACGCCAGACCGCACGGTTTCGTCCACGCCAATCGCAGGTATTCGCAAGGTTCCCAGCTCGGCCGCCGAACCCTGGGATCTATGGATCGAAGGCTGCCTCGCTGCGTTTGGCTCAAGGCCTGCCCCGGGATCTTCCGCAATTGCGGGTGCCGTTGCCAGCGTCGCCGCGATCGTCGCGGCGAACACGATGAAACGGAGGTACCGTCTTTGTGGTCTCATATGCAGTGTCATCGGCAGGTGTACGGGGTTGCTGGACCGAACTTGTCAGTATTCAACCGGGGAGTGAGAAATGACGACTACGTTCGGCGGATCGACGATCGCACAGGTGGTTGTGCCGCGGTCGCGTGTCAACACGATTGCACTCATGGTCGGCTTGGCTCTTCTCACCGCGTTGGCGGCACAGATCCGCATTCCCGTGCCGGGTTCACCGGTCCCGATAACCGGTCAAACATTTGCTGTTTTGCTTGCCGGGGCCGCCCTCGGTTCGTGGGCGGGAGCGGGAAGCCAGGCGATCTATTGGGCCCTCGGTGCGATCGGGTTGCCTTTCTATTCCAACGCAACCGGCGGGTGGGAGGCTGCAACGGGAGCCACCGCTGGATACCTGGTCGGCTTCATCGCTGCTGCCTGGGTCGTTGGAGCACTCGCTGAGAAGGGGCAGGATCGAAATGTGTGGTCTGCGATCCCTGCGTTTCTTGCAGGGAACGCTGTCATTTATCTCTTCGGCATTCCGTGGCTCTACGCGAGCGTGGAAGGGATAACCACTGCGGGCGAGGCATTGACCGCTGGATTCACACCGTTCGTGATCGGCGACACGATCAAGATCGTTCTCGTTGGACTCATCCTCCCGCTTGCGTGGAAGCTGGTCGATCGGGCGCGACGCTGAGTCCGCGAACGTTCCGTCGCCAGCGCTTCACTTGACTACGATCGCTGGCGTGGAGAGATCAGAACGCATCGCGGCCGCCATCGCTGCGGATCCCTATGCAACCGCCCAAGGCTTTCGCGTGGTCGAGGTAACCGACGAAGACGTCATCGTCGAGATGACGGTGCGCACGGACCAGGTCAATTTCTTGGGAGGGACACATGGCGGTGTCCTTCACTCCCTCGCAGACTGTGCATTCTCATTGGCGTCCAACGCGTACCCAGAGGACGCCGTAGCGATCGACACCCATCTTGCGATCACAGGCCCCACGGGAATCGGCACGACGCTCCGGGCGACAGCGAGTGAAGCAACCAGAGGCAAGAGTCTCGCGACCTATCGGGTAGATGTCACGAGGGATGACGGTCGAACCGTTGCACTCTTCACTGGAACGGTGTTCGTCAAGCAGACTGAGGCGTAGAACAGCGGCGCCGTCGCTCACACGCCCAGTTCTTCTCCGAGGTAGGCCTTGATGACGTTCTCGTCTCGCTGAACGACATCCGGTGTCCCCTGCGAGATCACTTCGCCGAAGTCGAGGACCAGCACTCTGTCGGCAATGTCCATCACGAGCCCCATGTCGTGCTCAACCAAGATCATGGCGATGTCGAGTTCCTCGCGAATGTCGAGGATGAACCGAGCCATATCCTCGGTCTCCTCAAGATTCATCCCTGCGACCGGTTCATCGAGCAGAAGCAACTCGGGCTCCATTGCGAGGGCTCGGCCAAGCTCCACCCGCTTCTGGACTCCGTACGGCAACATGCCGACCGGATAGAACCGCCAGGCTTCGATCTCGAGCAGATCGATGATGTCCTCGACGAACCTTCTGTTTGCGACTTCTTCCTTCTTTGCAGCGCCCCACCACAATGCGCCATTGAGCCAGCCAACATCCGTTCGTATGTGTCGGCCGAGTGTGATGTTCTCGATAACCGTCATGTGGGCGAAGAGCTCAATGTTCTGGAACGTTCTTGCCACTCCAAGATCAGCAATCTTGTCCGGTCGCTTCCCGAGGATCGAATCGCCCTTCCAGAGGATGTCTCCTTCTTGGGGTTTGTACACACCATTGAGACAGTTGAACGTCGATGTCTTACCGGCTCCGTTTGGCCCGATGACAGCGAAGAGCTCGCTCTCGTTGACGTCGAACGAGACATCGGTCAGCGCCTTGACGCCTTTGAACGAAAGACTCACGTCACGGAACTCGACCAGAGGCGACGTCATGACAGCCATCGCTTCCGACGTTTGTAGTGCTTGACATCTCTGAACGATTTACGCTCGCCGCCGTCTGAATGCAGGCCGAGATAGAACTCCTGAACATCTTCATCTGAAAGCAGCTTCTCGGGGTCGCCGTCCATCACGACCTTCCCTGTCTCCATGATGTAGCCGTAGTCCGCGATCGAGAGTGCCATGTTTGCGTTCTGCTCGATGAGAAGCACGCTCGTTCCCGACTTGTTGATATCGACAATGATGTCGCGAATCTGCGCAACAAGCATCGGAGCCAGCCCGAGCGATGGCTCATCAAGGATCAGCAACGACGGGTTCGCCATCATTGCTCGTCCGATTGCGAGCATCTGCTGCTCACCACCCGACAGATACCCAGCGGTGTCCTTTTTCCGGCTGGCAAGAACCGGGAACATCTCCATCACCATGTCGTAGTTGTGCTTGACGTTGCCTGAGTCCTTGTTCGTGGTCGCACCGGTGCGGAGGTTGTCCTCAACGGACATTTCAGCGAACACTCGCCGACCCTCCATCACCTGTGCGATTCCACTCTTGACGATGTAGGACGCATCGCGACCATCGACGCGTTCGTCGTTCCACTCAACTGTGCCCTTGGTGATATCACCTTCGTGTACATCGAGAAGGCCCGTGATTGCGCGCAAGGTGGTTGTCTTGCCAGCACCGTTGGCACCAAGCAGCGCAACGATCTGGCCGTCTCGCACCTCGAGGGAAAGCCCTCGCAGTACGAGCACAACATCGTTGTAGACAACCTCGAGGTTCGCTACCTCAAGCACTCCTTGCGTCCTCCATCATGATCGGGAGGGGATGCGGCGAACCGCACCCCCTCATCTGTACTACTTCCTCGTTAGAGCTCGAAGCAGGGGGCGGTGAACTCGAACTCCGCCGCGGCATCGCCAACGAAGAAGTCCTTCTTCACCACCGAACCGGTCGTTGCATCATCCTGAGACAAAGTCTGCTCGGCCCCACCGGCTGCGGTGTACACGGCCAAGTCCGGATCAAAGATCGCAATCTCCCGAACGACGTACTCGTCCGGAGTACCGGCGTAACTCTGGTTTGGCGCCGATCCACCGAAGTCGACAGTCTCAATCATATTTGCAGCGGCTACAACCCCTGCACGAGTGAGATCGCCATTTGCAATCGCGGCTTTAAGCACCTCGTGCATCGTGATCGACTCGTTCCAGCCCGTGATGAACGAGTCTGAAGGGCGACGGTCAGGGAACGCCTCGGCCATTGCCTCCATCATCACATTGTTGCCTGGCACGTCTGCACCCCAGCCAACGTTGTACGCAGACTGATAGAACAGCGCGTCATACAACGGTCCTGCAGCTGAGTCGAGCAAGCGGAAGTCATACGTTGGCACCGAACCGGTGAACATTCCTCCGTATCCAGCCTGGACCGAACCAGCCAGGATCTCCGCGCCAATTGATGGGTTGGTTGTAAGGAACGTCCAGTCAGCACCAGAACCAACGATCCCTTGAATAACAGGCGTCTGGTCTTGCCCAGGAATCACCGCTCCGTCGCCGTCGTAAACGATTTCCATGCCGTAGAACTCTGCAGCCATCTTCACACCAGCACCGGCGTCGAACCCGTAGTCACTTGGGAATGTGGCGAGAGCAACGGTCTGCCCCCCATTCTCCTGAATGAAGTGCATGATGTTCATTGCTTCGATGCAATAGTTGGTGTTCTGTTCGAGTGCAACACCTTGATCGAATTCAGGGATTCCCCAACCCGAATACCAGCTCAACGGAATGAAGAGCATGTTGTCCTCAATCGCGTTCGGAAGCATCGTGACGCTGGTTGGAGAGCCAGTCGACTGGCTGATCGCCAAGACTTCTTCCCTCAGCTTTGCGTACTTCTCTTGGTGCTGCTCGTTGTTGTAGTTCGTGTCTTCGATGACCAGCTCAACGGTCCAACCATCGATACCGCCGGCAGCATTCACATTGTCCCAGTAGAGCTTCTGTGCGTCGGTGATATCAGTCACCAGAGCAGCAAACAGGCCTGTGAGGTCAGCCAGCAGGCCGATCTTGATGACCTTTGACTCAGGGTCTGCACCTATGTCGGTCGCGATCTCGGCATCTGTTGCAGCTGTTGTCGTGGTTTCTTCCCCGCCACCGCTCGATGCAGTCGTGGTGGTCTCTTCGCTGCTGTCTCCACACGAGGCAGCAACCATCGCCATCACAAGCACCAAGACGAGCAAGCTCAATCGCTTTCTCATCATTTCTCCTCTCGATTTCTTTTTCGTATACACACGTACGCCGGTAGACGCACGCGAGACCTAGTAGGTGAAGGGCCAACCCTTCCAGTAGTTCCTCACCCTTATCCAAATACCGTACAAGCCGAGTGGCTCGGCAATCAGGAACACAATGATCAAGACACCGAACAGCATGGCATTGAACTGAAAGATGCTGAGCCCGGGGCCTGCAGCATCAAGCGACACAATCCCTATCCAATCATCGGCCGATGTGCGAATCACCAAGTTTCCCAACCATGAGAAAGCACCGCCCTCCTCGGCTTGCGTCGCAAGCCATCGTGTCACGTCCTCGACCACTCTCGGCGACAGAATGACAAAAGCTGTTCCGAGCAGCGTGCCAGCCACGGTCCCAGCGCCACCAATCAGGACGATGGCGACGAATTCAACCGACAGCAGCAAATCCCACGACTCGGGAACAAGCTGGCCAACAACTGAGCCGAGCAAGGCGCCACAAATCCCGGCATAGAACGACGAGATTGCAAACGCTTGCGTCTTGCCCCTTACCTCGTTTACGCCCATGACTTCAGCGGCAATGTCGCGGTCTCGGATTGCAGCCCAAGATCGGCCCACTCGCGTCCTCATCAGGTTCTTTGAGAGCAGGGCGAAGATGACTACTCCGACCGCGAGAAAGAAGTACGTCTTGGCCTCGCCGGACATCTCCTCGACGTGCACCCAAGGCAGCAGGTTGACAGGTTTCAACCACCACCAGAGTTCACCATCCTCGGTAAACGAGATGATCGGATCCATGCCCCGCCACAAAGCGAACTCGAGCTCTGGCCACCGCCGTCCGATGCCGGGCAGGCCAGTGATCTTCGTCAGGTTTCTCCACAAGTGAAGACCGATGAAGACCAACCCAAGGGTCGCAAAGGCAAGATAGAGGCCCCGTATCCGCACGCCGAGCGGTGCCACAAGCACACCAACCAATGCTGCAACAACGCCCGCCATCGGAAGCCAAATCCAAATGGGAAGCTCGAGCCCGACGGCTCCTCGACCCGACTCCCCTCCGAGAAACACCGCTGTGTACGCGCCGACTGCCATGAAGAACGCGTGCCCAAGCGAAACTTGTCCCGCGACCCCGGTGAGAAGATTCAGCCCAAGCGCGCCGACGGCGAAGATGAGCGCTCGGTTTACGAGCACGAGCCACTGCGAACTCCCTAGGAACCCGAGAACGGGAAGTGCTGCGAGCGGTAGGAGGACGGCAATCAGCGCCAACAACACCATGGAGACACGCTTCGTCGTGGTCGGGAACAGCGACATCTCCGACGTGTACGACGTGAACAGATTGGGACGGCCTCTCATACTCGCCTGATCTCCTCTGTTCCGAACAGGCCATACGGCTTCACCAAAAGCACGATCATCATGAGGATCCAGGGCACGATCCCAGAGAACCCGAAGCCAAGCCATGACACGCTGCCCAGGTAGACCGCAGCGAACACCTCAGCCACCCCGACGAGTAACCCGGCGACGATTGCGCCGGCAATGGAGTCAAGCCCGCCGATGATCACCACAGGGAACGCTCGAAACGCGATGAAGGCCGTCATTGGGCTCACCCCGGCTGCACGCGGCGCCACCGAGGAGAAGATGCCACCGATCGCTGCCAAAGCAGCTCCAATCGCCCATGCGATCGCAAACACTTTGCCAACCGAGATGCCCTGTGCCATTGCTGCCTCTTGATCGAACGCCGTCGCTCTAACCGACACGCCGGTGCGCGACCGGAAGAACACGATGAGCATCAACACTGCAGCAATCAACACACCGACGGTGACCACCTGCGTGTGTGCAACTCTGATCGGACCGAGGACATACAGCTCGGTGCCCCAGGGGTCTCCAAGCCCTTGGATGGCATTGTCCATGAGATCGTTCGTGATTGTGCGAATAATCAAGTCCAGACCGAGGGTGATCATGGCCACTGCAAACAATGGCTCACCGATCATCGGTCGGATAGTTAAGCGCTCAATAACAATGCCAATGAAAGCTGTTGCCGCCACAGCAATAAGGGCGGAGAGAGTCCATGCGAGCCACGCTGGCGCATCACCCATCCACCGGCCGGGAACGTTCAGGACGACTGCGAAGTAGACAACGAAGTATGCACCGAGTGCCGCAATCGCACCGTGGGCAAAGTTCACGACCTGCGTCGCCTTGAAGATGATCACGAAGCCGAGCGCAAGCAGCGCGTAGATCGCACCAAGTGCGATCCCGGATGTCAAAGCGTTGGCGAACTTCTCAACAGGCGATTGGGAGGCTGCCTGCGCAAGTACCAACAGCCCAATCACGAGTACATCGACTCCACGAGGTCGCCGAACATATCCTCCATCGCTGTTCGCTTGAGCTTCTGCGTTGCGGTCAGCTCTCCGTCTTCGTGATCGAGTTCCTTAGGAATCATCTCGAACTTCTTGATCTGTTCGACGTGAGCGAACTTCTCGTTGGTTGAAGTGACGACTCCCTGAATCAACTCGATGACTTCTGACTTCTCTGAAAGGTCGCGGTAGGTCGTGTACGGAATCTGCCGCCGGAGCGCCCAGTCGCCGACCACGTCGAACTCGATTCCGACAAGCGCAGTGAGGTACTTGCGCCCATCCCCTATGACCATCGCCTCCTTCACATACGGCGACGTCTTGAGACTGTTCTCAATCTCCGAGGGCGAGATGTTTTTGCCGCCGGACGTGATGATGATGTGCTTGATGCGGTCAACAATCTTGACATGGGTCCCATCGACCCACACACCGACGTCGCCCGTCTTCAACCAACCATCCTCTGTAAACGTCTCGGCTGTCGCCTCTGGCTTCTGCCAGTACCCGGGGAAAACCGCCGGATGCTTTGTCTGGATCTCGCCTGTCTCCTCATCAATCCTGAACCCGATGCCTTCGTAGGGCTCTCCAACGGTTCCCAGCTTGACCCTGCCATCAAAGTTGGTTGTCGCGACCGCACTGTTTTCGGTCATCCCATAAAGCTCGTACACAGGGATACCCAAACCCATGAAGAACTCGAGCACCTCAGGTGCAATAGGCGCCGCACCGCTTGATGCATACCGACACTGCCGAAGGCCTACTCGCTCACGAAGCGCACGGAAGAAGATCGGGTTCCCGATCCAGTACGCGAGACGTGATGAGAACGTGAAGTCTCCGTCGTTGGCAACACGTTGCTTACCGATGTACGCAGCGAGACGAAGCCCGAACGCCGAGAACAGTTTCTTGAGCCGCGTCGCATCCTGAAGTCGGATCAGAACGCCCGCGTGAATTCGTTCCCATATCCGAGGCACCGCAAAGAAGATCGTCGGCTGCACTTCCCGGAGGTTCACCTGCACAGTTTCGATGCTCTCGGCGAAGTTAAGGATGGGACCGTTGTACGCCATCGACCAGGAGGAAAACAGCCTCTCGGCAACGTGGCAGAGAGGCAGGTAGGTGAGCTTCTCATCCTTGGTGTCCTCGCCGCGGCTTCCGTGAAAGCGCTCCGGGCTGTTCAGCACCTTCTCGACGGCAAACTCGACGTTCCGATGATTCAGCCTCGCACCCTTCGGCGGACCCGTCGTGCCCGAGGTGTAGATCAGCGTCATGATCTCATCGCCATCGACGTCCGCCATCAATCGCTCGACAGCGCCAGGGTCTGCATTGCGATGCTCCGTTCCGAGTGCCATGAAGTCGTCCCAGAACATGAGCCTGTCGTCGTCTATCGAGCGAACGCCGCGCGGCTCGACATAGATGATTCGCTCAACCGTGGGGTAGGCATCGCGGCCAGGTTCGATGACCTTGTCGACCTGTTCCTGATCCTCGGCAAAGTGCACTCGTGCGCCCGCATCATTCAGCAAGTACTGAACCTCCGCCGTGGGGTTCGTTGGGTACATCCCAGTGCAAATCCCCCGAATGGCGACCGTCGCAAAATCGAAGATGATCCACTCGGGCCTGTCCTCGGAGTGCACCGACGTCACGTCACCCGGCTTGATGCCGAGAGCGAGAAGCCCATGCGCGGCCGTCAGGACTTCATCCCAAAGCTGGAGAGACGTTCGCTCCTGCCAGATGCCGAAGTCCTTGTCTCGCATGGCAACACGGTCCGGCGTCGTCTGGGCCCACTCCCTGACCTTCCATGCCACGGTTTGAAATGCACCAGACAGATCAGGCGATTCCGTGTGTTCCAGCGTGGACGTCATGCTCCGGCGGCCCCTCGGCGTAAACAGTTGCTCACGAACTTAGACGAATACGAGCCTCGCTGCCCAGTGAAATCGGCTCTTTTTGGACGACGAGCGACAGCCGTTCGGCCTACGCGGCTGGCTCCGTTCGCACGCCGACGACTCGAAAACGGTTCGCGACGAAGGCAGGGTCGGTCAACGATGCATTCCCGGCGTTGTTCGCTCCCGTGACATGGAAGTCTGAATACGCAGCACTCTGATTGACGAAGAGCCCGCCTGTCAGGTTGAAGGCAACGCTCACACCTGCTTCAACTGCCGAATCGACAACCAAGTCGAGGACTTCATCGTCCGTTGTGTAGGCGAGCCACGTGATTGCTCCGCTCTCAAGCGCAGTCTCCTTCGCAGCAGTGACCGCTTCCTTGGTGGAAGGAGCTTTGACCACATAGATCACCGGACCGAACATCTCGCGGCGGAAGGCGTCGTCCTCTGTTGTCACCTCGACGATCACCGGTGATCGCACAACCGCATCAGGGAACTCATCACTCGCGACCTCTCGAGAGCTGCTCAGCACCTTCCCATCGTTCGCAGCTTCGTCGAGCCGGTCGATCGTGGCCTGGCCCTTCACGGCACCGAGAATGGCGGCGGCTCTCGCGTCGTCTCCGAGCAACCCTTCGACTGCCGAGACAAAACCCCCGACGACTTCGTCGTACGGCACTGTCTGCCCTCCGACTCGCACGCCATCAGCGGGAACGAACAGGTTCTGTGGAGTCGTGCACATCTGACCGCTGTACATCGTCATCGACACGGAGAGGTTTCGGAACACCGGTCCGAGGTCATCGGCCGAATCGAGTATCACGGAGTTGACCCCGGCCTTTTCTGTGTAGACCGAAGCATGGGTTGCGTTCTTCTCCAACCAGTTGCCAAAGCCGGTTCCTCCCGTGTAGTCGACGATCCGGACTTCAGGCCGCATGACCAGATCTTTCGCAACGAGGGAATCGGGCGTATCGACGAGTAGCTGCATCACGTTGGGGTCAAAGCCGGCCTCCTCAAGTACCTCCCGTGCCGTCCTAACCAGCAGGGCAAGCGGAAGAACGGTCTCAGGATGCGGCTTCACGATCACCGGGTTGCCCGTGGCGAGCGACGCAAAGATCCCTGGGTACCCATTCCACGTAGGGAAGGTGGATACGCCGATCGTGACAGCGACACCCTGTGGTCGAAGCACCCAGCGCTTGTCGATCAACAGCGGATCTCTCGAGCCCTGGGGCTTCTCCCATCGCATCGGATCCGGAAGCCGCTTCTGCTCTGCGTAGGCATACGCAACCGCTTCGAGGGCTCGATCGAGCGCGTGCGGACCGCCCGCTTGAAATGCCATCAGAAAGCTCTGACCAGTCGTTTGCATCACCGCATGCGCCATCGTGAAGGTGTCGGAGGAGAGCCGTTGGAGAATCTCCAAACACACACCCGCACGCAGCTCGGGCGTGGCAGCAGCCCATGACTTCATTGACATCGATGCGTTTGCGATCGCATCGTCGACTGTGAGAGACGGGTATGAGACACCGAGCTCGATGCCGTACGGGGACGTCTCTGCTGCGGCCACTTGGGCTTCAGCAGGCTGTCCGATGTCGAGTGGCTGGCCAAGTAACGAGCCAAACGAGGCTTCGCCTTCGGCTGGTGCCGTATCCCCGTAGGCCTTCGGGTGCTCTGGGTATGCGCTCCAATAGTCACGTGAAGCGGTGGCGGCGATTGCCTCCTCCAGAGTCGAACGGTGTGCATCAAAGAAGTCGGCCAAACCAAGGTCCTCTCTCGCGTTGGTGAGATCGTACCCGCTGTGGTTTGCGGCTTCAGGTGGGCGAGGCTGTGCGGGACGAGCCGCGGGTACATGATGGCTCTGTGGAGGCAGGTATACCCTCTACTTGGCGAAGGAGGGCGATGCCTAGGCAAAGAACGATTGTGGCAATGGTCGCCCTTGCTCTCGTCGCGGCCGCATGTGGGTCGGATTCGGCGAACAGCGATGACGAGTTGCGAGGCTCGGTCGTCATCGACGAATCGGGGACCCATCTTTGTGGCTCGCTGCTTGAGTCGTATCCACCGCAATGCGGAGATGTGATCGTGCGGCTTGGGGATCTCCAGCCGGACACAGTGGTCGCATTGCAGTCGCCCTCCGACCCGTCGCTCGCGGCGGTGTCATGGACCGACTACGCGGTCGGTGTCACCGGCGATGTCAGTG